>NZ_JBHWES010000015.1:0-177772 GCF_042734105.1 Streptomyces sp. NPDC059679
CGCGATGCTTCGCGACGGCACCTTCTACGAACCCCGCCTCCCCGAAGCAGCCGTCGCATGACCAGCTCAGGCTTGACGAAGGACATAGAGGCACCCCCCCCCCCCGAGGAGTCCGTCTCGCCCGCCGCCTGGCAGCCGTCCGGCTGGACGCGTGGGGTATCCCGTACGGCAGCGAACCTCACGACGAGATCGATCTGATCGTCGCCGAGCTGAGCTCGAATGCCGTGCGGCACGGCCACGTCCCGGGCTGTGACTTCCACCTCCGCCTGCATGTGACGGCAGGCTCGCGCCCCGCGACCGCCCGGATCGAGGTCACCGACGGCCGCGCCGAATGCGCGCCGCGGCGGCCTGCCGTCCCGCCTGCCTCGGATGGCACCGGCCTCGCGGAGACCGGCCGGGGCCTGCTCCTCGTGTCGCGCCTGGCCACCCGGTGGGATTGGCGCCTACGCCCCGACGGCTCGGGCAAGACGGTCTGGGCCGATTACCGCATCCCAGGGGGAGTGGCTGCCGCGGAGCCCGCCACGTGACCGGACCCGGTCAGGCTCTCGTCCGTCCGAGGTTCGCAGTCACCTTGCCGACGAAGCCGAGTCCGAAGGCTACCGCCAGGTTCCCTGAGACCCGCCTGACCGCGCGGTCCGCGCTGCGTAAGGTCGCTCACATCGCCCCGCCGGATTGTGTGCGGTGGGTGTTACCCCTGACGATCCGCCGCGGAGACGCCCGCGTAATGAGTCGTTTGTACGATCACGAACGTACGGCGGTCACAAAGGGCCGAACCAGGTCGATCAGGAGAGAGAGGGGCGCCCGTGGCCGTGCCGGACTCGCGGAGTGAGGGCACGACGAAGGTGCGGACGGTCTGCTCGTACTGCGGGGTGGGCTGCGGCATGGTCCTCGACGTCGGCAGGGGGCCGGACGGGCGGCGTACGGTGCTGAAGGCGGCCGGGGACAAGGAGCACCCCGCGAACTTCGGCCGGCTGTGCACCAAGGGCGCCACCACCGCGGACATGCTCGCCGCCCCGGGGCGGCTGACCACGGCCCTCGTCCGGTCGGACCGTGGCGAGGAGCCGCGGTCCGCGCCCGTGGCGGATGCCATCGCAGAGACCGCCGAGCGGCTGCGCGCGATCATTGACGAGCACGGGCCGGACGCGGTCGCCCTCTATGTCTCCGGGCAGATGGGCCTGGAGGCGCAGTACTTGGCGAACAAGCTGGCCAAGGGGTTCCTCCGGACCAACCAGATCGAGTCGAACTCCCGGCTGTGCATGGCCAGCGCCGGTACCGGTTACAAGCTGTCGCTGGGCGCGGACGGGCCGCCCGGCTCGTACCAGGACTTCGACGCGGCCGACGTCTTCTTCGTCATCGGCGCCAACATGGCCGACTGTCATCCGATCCTCTTCCTGCGGATGATGGACCGGGTGAAGTCGGCGGGCGCCAAGCTGATCGTCGTCGATCCGCGGCGCACCGCCACCGCGGCCAAGGCCGATCTGTTTCTGCAGATCAAGCCGGGTACGGATCTGGCGCTGCTCAATGGGCTGTTGCATCTGCTGCATGCGAACGGCCACACCGACCCCGAGTTCATCGCCGCGCACACCGAGGGCTGGGAGGCGATGCCCGGCTTCCTCGCGGACTATCCGCCCGCCGCCGTCGCGGAGATCACCGGTATCCCGGAGGACGACATCCTCGAGGCCGCCCGGCTGATCGGCGAGGCGGGGGAGTGGATGAGCTGCTGGACCATGGGCCTGAACCAGTCCACGCACGGCACCTGGAACACCAACGCGCTGGTCAACCTGCATCTCGCCACCGGCGCGATCTGCCGCCCCGGCAGCGGGCCCTTCTCCCTCACCGGGCAGCCCAACGCCATGGGCGGCCGGGAGATGGGCTACATGGGGCCGGGGCTGCCCGGACAGCGGTCCGTACTCGCCGACGCCGACCGTGACTTCGTCGAGCAGCTGTGGGAGCTGGAGCCGGGCGCGCTGCGCGCCGACGGGGTCGGCAAGGGCACGGTCGAGATGTTCCAGAAGATGGCCGAGGGGGACATCAAGGCGTGCTGGATCATCTGCACCAACCCGGTCGCCTCCGTCGCCAACCGCAAGACGGTCATCGAGGGTCTGGAGGCCGCCGAGTTCGTCGTCACCCAGGACGTGTTCGCCGAGACGGAGACGAACGCGTACGCCGATGTCGTCCTGCCCGGCGCGCTGTGGACCGAGACCGAGGGCGTCCTGATCAACAGCGAGCGCAACCTGACCCTCGCCCGGCCGGCCGCCGATCCGCCCGGTGAGGCGATGGCGGACTGGCGGATCATCGCCGCCGTGGCCCGCGCGATGGGCTACGAGAAGGGCTTCGCGTACGACAGCGCCGAGGAGGTCTTCGAGGAGATCAAGCGCGCCTGGAACCCGGCGACCGGCTGGGATCTGCGCGGGGCGAGCTACGAGCGGCTGCGCACCACCCCGGTGCAGTGGCCGGCGGCGACCGTGGACGGGCCCGACCGCAACCCGATCCGGTACGTCGGCGAGGACGGTGCGCCGACCTTCCCGACCCCGAGCGGCCGGGCGGTCTTCTACGCCCGTCCGCATCTGCCGGCGGTCGAGATGCCCGACGACGACTACCCGTACGTGCTCAACACCGGCCGCCTCCAGCACCAGTGGCACACCCTCACCAAGACGGCCAAGGTGCCCAAGCTGAACAAGCTCAACCCCGGCCCCTTCGTGGAGGTGCACCCCCAGGACGCGGCCCGGCTGGGCATCGCCGCGGGGGATTCGGTGGAGGTCGCCTCGCGGCGCGGGCGGGCGGTGCTGCCCGCGGTCGTCACGGACCGGGTGCGGCCGGGCTGCTGTTTCGCGCCGTTCCACTGGAACGACCTGTTCGGGGAGTACTTGAGCGTCAACGCGGTGACCAGCGACGCCGTCGATCCGCTGTCGTTCCAGCCCGAGCTCAAGGTGTGCGCGGTGTCGCTGACCAAGGTGGCCGCCCCGGTGGCGGTACGGGCCCCGGTCACGGCTGCGGCGGGTGTTCCGGTCTCGGCTACGGCGTCCATTCCCGGCCCGTTCGGTCTTGAGCCCGCGCCGCCGCCGGTCCTGGCCGAACACGAACGCCGCTATCTGACCGGCTTCCTGACCGGTATCCCGTCCGGCACCCCGGGCGTACCAGTGCTGCCGCCGGACGCCCCGTTCAGCCCGGAGCACGTCCTGTGGGTGAACGGCGTGCTGGCCGGGATGTACTCCAGGGCCGAGGCGACGCCTTCCACCGCGTACGGCCCCGGCGGCTCCGTGCGGCTCTCCCGCCGCCAGGTCGTGATCCTCTGGGCGTCGCAGACCGGGAACGCCGAGGAGTTCGCGAACGCCGCGGCGCAGCGGCTCACCGCGGACGGTCACCTCGCCTCCCTCCTGCCGATGGAGCAGGCGGACCCCGCCGCGCTGCCGTACGACGCCGACCTGCTGCTGATCACGAGTACCTTCGGCGACGGCGACGCCCCGGACAACGGTGCCGGGTTCTGGGACGCCCTCGCCTCGCCCGACGCCCCGCGCCTGAGGGGCCAGCGCTACGCCGTTCTGGCCTTCGGCGACTCCTCGTACGACGACTTCTGCGGCCACGGCCGCCGGCTCGACCAGCGGCTGGCGGAGCTGGAGGCGATACGGCTGGCCCCGCGCGCCGACTGCGAACCGGACTATGAGAACGAGGCCAAGGTCTGGCTCGACCAGGTGATCATCGCGCTGCGGAGCACCGAGCCGCCGGCTCCTGCCCAGGCCCCCGCCGCCGCTCCCCGGTCGGGCCGAGCCGCCCCCGTCACCGCGCGCCTGACCGGCAACCGCCTGCTGAGCCTGCCCGGTGCGGGCAAGGAGGTGCGGCGCTTCACCTTCGACACCCGCGACAGCGACACCCCGCTGCGCTACGAGGCCGGGGACGCCCTGGCCGTGCACCCCGTCAACTGGCCCGAGCTGGTGACGGAGTGGCTGGCCGTCACCGGTCTGGACGCGGACGCGACCGTCTCGGTCACCGGTGTCGGATACCTGCCCTTCGCCGAGGCCCTGCTGCGCCACCTGGACATCACCCGGATCACCCCCGATCTGCTGCGCTTCGCCGCCGAGCGCGCCCGCGACCCGCGCGAGCTGCGGAAGCTGCTGCGCCCGGACAACAAGGGCGGGCTGGCGCAGTGGTCCTGGGGGCGCCAGGCGGTCGACGTGGCCGCCGAATTTCCGCTACGCGCCGGGGCGCAGGAGTGGGCCGATGTGCTGGGGCGGCTACAGCCCCGCCTGTACTCGATATCCTCCAGCCCCCTGACCGACCCCCATCTGGTGTCGCTGACGGTCTCCGTCGTCCGCTACGAGAATCTGCGCGGCCGCCCCCGCCAGGGCGTGTGCTCCCCCTTCCTCGCCGACGCCGAGCCCGGCGCCCCGGTGCCGGTCCGCGTCCAGCCGGCGCCGCACTTCCGCCCGCCCGCCGACCCCGCCACACCGATGGTGATGGTGGGCCCCGGCACCGGCATAGCGCCCTTCATCGGCTTCCTGGAGGAGCGCAGGGCCCGCGGCCACCACGCCCCGAACTGGCTGTTCTTCGGGGAACAGCACAGCGCGACCGACTTCTACTACGAGGAGGAGCTGGCCGCGTTCCTCGCCGGAGGTACGCTCACCCGCCTGGACACCGCCTTCTCCCGCGATCAGCGCGCCAAGCTCTACGTCCAGGACCGGATGCGCGAACACGGTCCGCAGCTGTGGTCCTGGCTGCTGGACGGCGCCCACCTCTACGTCTGCGGCGACGCCTCCCGTATGGCCAAGGACGTCGACCGGGCCCTGCGGGAGATCGCCACCGCCCACGGTGGCCTGGACGAGGCCGAGGCGGAGGCGTACGTCAAACAGCTCGCCGCCGACAAGCGCTACGTACGCGATGTGTACTGAGCTCAGGCAGGATATGCGTGGGTCTGGGCCGCCTTGACCGTGGCCCACACCGTGGCTCCCGGGCGGAGGTCGAGTTCGGCGGCGGCGATCGTGGTCAGGTCGGCGGCCAGGGGCAGTTCGCCGGTCAGCGCGGCGCGGATCTGGTCGCCGTGGGTTTCCATCCCTGCGACCTCGCAGCGCCAGAGGTTGCGGGCGCTGGAGCCGGCGGGGCGGTCCCGGTGCAGGGTCACCGCGTTCGGCGGGAAGGCGACGAAGGCCGGGCCCGTCAGGTCCTCCGTGGTCGTGATCCCGGGACCGCCGTCGACGCGGACCGTGTGCCCTTCGGCCCGGCCCTTGTAGAGGTTGAGGCCGACCAGATGGGCGATGTAGTCCGTACGGGGGCGGCGGGCGATGTCGGAGGGGGTGCCCTGCTGGACGACGCGGCCGTCCTCGACGACGACGAGGTGGTCGGCCAGCACCATGGCGTCCAGCGGATCGTGCGTGACGAGTACGGCGACCGCCTCGAAGTCGGCCAGATGGCGTCGGAGCTGGGCCCGGACGTCGAGCCGGGTGCGGGCGTCGAGGGCGGCGAGCGGTTCGTCGAGGAGCAGCAGCCGCGGACGGGTGGCCAGGGCGCGGGCGAGGGCGACGCGCTGGGCCTGGCCGCCGGAGAGGCGGCGGGGCTTGGCCCCGGCGTGGGCGGTCAGGTCCATGCGGTCCAGCCATTCGGCGGCCTGCGCGCGGGCCTGTGCCTTGCTCGCGCCGTGGCAGCGGGGGCCGAAGGCCACGTTGTCGAGCGCCGAGAGATGAGGGAAGAGCAGATAGTCCTGGAAGACCACGCCGACCGGGCGGGACTCCGGCGGCGTACGGTCCAGCACGGCGCCGTCCAGCCGCAGATGGCCGTCCGTGAGCGGTACGAGGCCGGCCAGGGCGCGCAGGGCGGTGGTCTTGCCGGCGCCGTTGCGCCCCAGGAGGGCGACCACGTCACCGGGCGCGGCCGTCAGCGCCACATCGAGCCGGAAGGATCCGCGCTCGACCACGAGACGGGCATCAAGACCCTGGGTGGCCGGGGTGACCGCGTGGTGCGCGGTCTTGGCGGCGTCGGTCATGCGGGGGCCATCCAGCGGTCACGCAGCCCGGCCAGCACGGCGATCGATACGGCCAGCAGCACCAGGCTCAGCGCGATGGCCGCCTCCGGGTCGTTCTGGAGGGCCAGATAGACCGCGAGCGGCATCGTCTGCGTACGGCCGGGGAAGTTGCCCGCGAAGGTGATCGTCGCGCCGAACTCGCCGAGCGCCCGCGCCCAGGCGAGCACGGCGCCCGCCACGATGCCCGGGGCGATCAGCGGCAGGGTGACCCGGCGGAAGGCGGTGAAGCGGGAGGCGCCGAGGGTGGTGGCAGCCTCCTCGTAGCGCGGGTCGGCGGCGCGCAGGGTGCCCTCGACGCTGATCACCAGGAACGGCATTGCGACGAACGCCTCGGCGACGACGACGCCCGTGGTGGTGAACGGCAGCGTGATCCCGAACCAGGAGTCCAGCCAGCGCCCGACGACCCCGTTGCGGCCGAGCGCCATCAGCAGGGCCACACCGCCCACGACCGGCGGCAGGACGAGCGGCAGGGTCACCAGGGCGCGCACGAGGCCGCGGCCGGGAAACTCGACGCGGGCGAGCAGCCAGGCCAGCGGGACCCCGAGGACCAGGCTCACCGCGGTCGCGGCCGTGGCGCAGACCAGGGAGAGCTGGAGGGCCTGCCAGACCTCGGTGCTGGTCAGCAGGTCGGGGAGGCTGCTCCAGGGAGCCCGGATGAGCAGGGCGACGAGGGGGACCAGCAGGAAGGCCAGGCCGATCAGCGAGGGCAACAGGAGGGGCAGCGGTACGCCCCCGCGGGCGCGCTCCCTGCCCATGCGGCGGCGCCGCGGGCCTCTGGTGAGGGTGTCTGCGGCGCCGGTCCTGTCCGGTGGGGTCACGGCTTCAGGAACCCGGCCTCGGTGAGGACCTTCTGGCCCTCGGCGGACCGCACCAGCTCGATGAACGCCTTGGCCGCCTTGGCGTTGGGGGCGTTCTTGAGCAGGGCGATCGGGTAGTCGTTGATGGCGTTGGCCGACTCGGGGAACTCCACGCCCTCCACCTTGTCACCCGCCGCCTTCACATCGGTCTTGTAGACGACCGCGGCATCGGCCTCCTTGAGCACGACCTTGTTCAGCGCGGACTTGACGTCCTGTTCGTAGGAGACCGGAGTGAGCTTGAGCTTGCCGGCGTCCAGGGCCTTCTGCGCGGCGGCACCGCAGGGCACCGTCTTGTCGCACAGCACGACCTTCAGACCCGATTTGGTGAGGCCCTTGAGGGAAGCGACCTTGTCGGGGTTGCCCGGCAGGGTGGCGATCTCCAGCTGGTTGCGCACGAAGGTGGCCGGGGTGCCGGCCGCGTCGCCCTTGTCCGTCACGATCTTCATCGTCTTGGGGCTGGCGGCGGCGAACACATCGGCCGGGGCGCCACCGGTGATACCGGCCGCGAGGCTGTCGCTGCCGCCGAAGCTGAAGGTGACCTTCGTCCCCGGGTGCTCCTTCTCGAACGTGTCGCCGAGCGTGCTGAAGCTCTCCTTCAGAGAGGCCGCGGCGAAGACCGTCACCTCGCCGGACAGCTTGTCCGAGCCGGAGGAGCCCTTTGTGGAGGAGTCCTTCTTCCCGGAGGAGTCCGAGTCGGACGAGGAGCAGGCGCTCAGGGTCAGCAGGGCGGCGGCACCTGCGCCGGCCACCTGAAGCATCCGGCGGGTCCGGCGCGCGGAACGGGTCATCACGGGTCCACTCCCTCGGGTCCTGACTCTGGCCAGACGTTGATGATACTTCCGCACTTGCGAGGGGAAACCCTCCTGTCTCATTGCATGAGCTGGATCTTCCATGCACTGGCATTGCATATGCGTTTGTACGGGATGGCTGCTCGGGTACGGGTCACCAGGGAGGTGGTACCGCCCTCGACGACACCCCGCTCGACCGCGCGGGCCCTCAGCTGGTCCTGCCCCAGGACCGCTGCGGCGCCCGGTACATCGGCGGTATCGACACGATCCGGGTGGACGGCGGATACACCGCGTGGAGCTGAGGGCGGCGCCTCGGGGAACGGGCCGGGTGTCAGACGCGGTCGATATGCACGTTCGTCGACTTCACCCGGGCGGTGGCCTCCATGCCGACCTCCAGCCCCAGTTCCTCCACGGCCTCCCGGGTGAGCAGCGATACGAGCCGGTGCGGTCCGGCCTGGATCTCCACCTGTGCCGCCACATCGCCGAGCTTGATCGCGGTGACGATGCCGGGGAAGGCGTTGCGGACCGAGGTGTAGGACGCCTCCTCCTCCGTACTCCCGCCGCTCCCGCTCTTGGCGAGCTCCACGGAGAACGCGGCCAGGTCCTTCCCGTCGATGAGCCGCCTCCCGCTCTCGTCGCGGTGGGTCGCCACCCGGCCCGCGTCCGCCCACCGCCGCGCGGTGTCCGGACTCACGCCGAGGAGCCGTGCCGCCTGGCCGATCGTGTATGACTGCATGCGCGCCAAGATAAGGCCACATCAGGAGGCGGCCTGTGCGGCGGCGGCCAGGTCCAGCGCGATGTCGGTGATCATGTCCTCCTGGCCGCCGACCATGCCCCGCCGCCCGGCCTCGACGAGGATGGCGCGGGTGTCCAGGCCGTAGCGGGCGGCGGCGGCCTCGGCGTGGCGCAGAAAGCTGGAGTAGACCCCGGCGTAGCCCAGGCTGAGGGTTTCGCGGTCCACCCGGACCTCACGGTCCCGCAGCGGTAGCCGCCACCTCACGCGCCGTCGCCGCCGACAGCTCGAAGCGCACCACCCCCGAGCCGTCTGCCCCCGCGGTAGCACGCAGCCGCACCCCGCCACGCCCACACCCGTGAGCGTCAGCACCTCACTCAGCTCCGCCGCCGGCCGTGGCGCGCGGGGTCCAAAGCGCCAACAGGAGAGGGGAAGGGGGGCGGCTGGCCTGCGGTCGCGGTTCCTCGGCCCGGCGGGCGGCTGAGCTCAAGACAGGCTCCGCTGCGCTCCGCCGCGACTGCTGCCGCGCGGTGGCCGAGCGGTCAGCCCAGCGGTGCGCTGGACCGGGGCGCGGGAGCGCGACGAACGGGACAACTCCGCTGGACGGCATGGTCCGGCCGCCGAGAGCGGGTATCGTCTCGCGCCCTTCGGCGCAAAGCGGCCAGCACGTCCCCCCTCACCCCCTCTTAAAAAAATGCTTGCTCTACATCAAGCAATACCCTGACGAATACAGTTTATTTTGCGTGCTGTGACCTGCGCGTTCGCCTCGGAAGCATGCCTCCGAGATTCGCCGGGATCGCCCTGACCTGTGGTGATGGGGCCTGTCCCGATGTTCATGGGGTCAGCCGAGGTACGGCTGGTCGCGGTGTTCCAGGAAGTGGCGGAGTCGGAGCCGCTGCGTGTGGTGCATGGGCAGATCGGCAAGTTCCTCCGGCGGGACGAACCGTAGTTCCGTGGACTCGTCGGAGATTGCGAGCTGACCGCCGACGATCCGGGCGGTGAAGCAGACATTGAACTGTCGGCGGACCTCGCCATCCGTGTAGGCGATGACGTGACGTGGGTCGGTGTAGGTGCCGACGAGTCCGGTGATCTCTACGTCCAGTCCCGTCTCTTCCTTGGCCTCGCGGACCGCCGTTCCCGGTAGGGAGTCGGTCATCTCCATGCCGCCGCCGGGCAGTGCCCAAAGATCATTGTCGCGGCGGCGCTGGAGCAGTATGCGGCCGGTCTCGTCGGTGACGACAGCGGACGCGGCGACGACCAGGCTGTTCGGCTCGGGGGCGTCCGGGTCGTCGTAGTACTCGGTCCGAGCCATGGTCACCCCTCGTGTGTGGGCGTCGCTGTCGCCCACACGGCGTCGAAGCTTTGGGCGTAAGTGTCGAACATGCCGCCTTCGCCGTGTCGGCGCAGGTGCCAGACGGGCGCGCCGTACGCGTTCACGCCCCAGACATGGGCATTCACCATGAGTTGATCGTCCGCGCGATAGAGCGAGTTGTAGAGGGTGGTGCCGTGGGTCCGGACCTCGATGCCCGGGGCGCCGATGAGGGGCCGGTAGTGCATGAGGGCGAGTCGGCAGCGGGACTCGATGCCGTGGCCGAACTTCTCTTCCTGGCCTCGCTGCCGGACGTTGGGGCTGCCGGCGTCGCCGAGCGCGATACGCACAGTGCACCCCTCGGCGGCTCGTTCCCGTAGAAGGTCGTTGAGGCGGGGGTACGCCTCGTGCAGGAAGACAGCGGCGTACACGAGCACGTCGATTCGTTCGCGGGCCTGCGTCAGCATCTCCGCGATCGTGGACACGGGGATGTCCGCGCGCTGGTCGTAGAGCGCCACGAGCTCGGGGCTGACCGCGCGAGCGGGGCGCGCTTGGCGGAGCGCTGGCCATAGGGCGTGCACGTCTTCTCCTAACGTTTCCGCTGCCAGCATGGCCGTAGCGCGTCGCGGCGTGCGGTTGAGGTTGACCCACCGTTCAACGGATTTCGGGTCTACCTCGACCTTTGCCGCGAGGGTGGCGTACGGTCCAGCCTCTGGCTGCCATGACGGCTCGTAGCCTCTCGTTCGGCATCTGAGTCTCTCCCCACATGTCGGGACGGCACTAGGGACGTTTTGCCCGACGCGGGACGTCCCGAAGTGGGATCTAGGGGAGGTTCCTACGTCCTGGTCACGGCGCGATGATCGCGAAAAGACTCCCGCGACCGCTGCGGGCGGCCCGGGAGCACGGTCAACGCTGTGAAGGAGCGTCAACGTTGCGGAACAATGCCGCCCGTTTCGTGGAATGGTTGTTAGAGCTGTTGCTGCCTGCTCCAGGGCGGCATCGGGCCGTTGGAATCCGGCCAGGCGTCCGGCGCACGGATGCGCCGACGGTCCGTCTGGCGCGTGTCCCCCTGGCGCACGCGTGGGTGCCGGGTGGCCCGGACGCCTCGGGGACGGGTCTCGTCCGGCCGTACGTGGTCGCGCATGAGCGGCAGCGGCGGGGTGGTGCCGTCGGACACCGGGCAAAGGCGGTGGCGACATGAGTGCGCGGCCTCGTCTGCTGCCGTGGCCGGACTCGGCCGGGAAGCGCTGCTATCTGGTGACGGACGACGATGGCAACGGTCGTCTGTCGAGGCTTGCCGATGAGATGGAGGCCGCGCAGTTGAAGGCGGGCGTCGAACTCTTCGGTTATTCGGGCGAGATGCTGGGCGATCACAAGGTGAGCAAGAGGGAACTGAGGTTCCTCGCCAAGTCCCTGCGTGAGGCGCTGGGCGACGCGTTGCGGGTCGCCGAGAGTCGGGGTGGGCGGCTGCCTGCCTGTGCCGACGGGAGCCGTATGAGCGCCCGGACGGCGCTCCGGAGCCTGAGAGGGGCGCGTGCGAATGAGCCGAGCCCAGGCAAATGCGTCAGGAGGGTGGGAGGTCGGGCCTGTTCCGGGTCGCGGTCTGCGCCGTGAACGAGACGGCTGCTTGGCGCTGCCGCTTCAGGTCGTCCGCTCCGGACAGCACGTCGCCGTCGCCTCACTGCTGCTGACAGTGGGAGAGGCGGAGCAACTGCACGCGGCCCTGTGCTACGCGCTGGGCGATGAGCCTGCGCCTGCCAACGCATCGGTATGCCGTCAGCCGATCCACTATCCTGGCGGCCGACAGCGGTACTGAGGTCTGCCCCAGCCTGCCCGTACCCCATCCGGCATCAGCCGACCAACAGGCGGTAGTGCCCTCCGGCGCGCACGGCGAGCAACCGGGACGATGCCCGCATTCGCGCTGGAGGGTGCTACCGGGGGCGGGGTCCAGGGGCCGCTTTGGGCCCCTTGTACCACCGCGCCGAGCTGACGACGCTGGAACCTGGCGCCGCGCACTGCGGGCTGCTGGCCTGCGGCCATTGGAGTGCCTGCGGTGATGGCGGCCCGATGGTGTCTGCCGCAGGACGACGAAAGCCGCACCCGTGCGAGCCGAATGCCGCGAGGCGGCGCACAGGCGGCGCGGAGCGAAGCGCACCCACCCGCAGAGCGCACCTGCACCCGCGAAGCCAACGACGAGTCAAGCCGTCCCCGCCGTCGAGGGCACCACCCAGGAAGCGAACGTTGCGCGGAGTCGAACACGCAGATCCGCTTCCTGCGGGTCAACGAACGCCACCACTCCATCGCGATCGCCGCCGTCCGAGATCTGCCCATCGACCCGGTCCGCACTCGCGAGCTCTCCCACTACGCCCGCACGGACCGTCGTCGACAAAGTCAGGCCCTCAGCGGCCCGGGGATTCCCGACGACTGAGGCTTTGGCTACGGCGGTCGGCTCCCAGCCGGGCGTAGTAGCCGAGGAGTTCGGGGGCGTCCACCGCGGCCGGATTGACGACCTGCTCGACGGGCGCGCCCTGGAGCAGCCGCTTCACCGGGACTTCGAGCTTCTTGCCGGTACGGGTGTGCGGAATGACCGGTACGTCGATGATCTCGTCGGGGACATGGCGCGGTGAGGCGCCCGTACGGACCGCCTCCTTGATCCGCTCGCGCAGACCGTCGTCCAGCGTCACCCCGGCCGCCAGGACCACGAACAGCGGCATCCAGTAGCCGCCGTCCGGCTCCTCCGCGCCGATGACGAGCGCTTCGGCGATCTCCGGGAGGCGTTCGACCACGTCGTGGATGTCGGCGCTGCCCAGGCGCACACCGTTGCGGTTGAGGGTGGAGTCGGAGCGGCCGTGGACGACGACCGAGCCGTGGCCCGTGACCGTGATCCAGTCGCCGTGCCGCCAGACGCCCGGATAGCAGGAGAAGTAGGCGTCGCGGTAGCGGGCGCCGTCGGGGTCGTTCCAGAAGTACAGCGGCATGGAGGGCATGGGGCGGGTGACGACCAGCTCGCCGACCTGGTCCACGACCGGCCGACCCTCGGCGTCGTACGCGGCCAGGGCCACGCCGAGGTGCGGGGCCGACAGTTCGCCCGCCCACACGGGGGTCGTGGGCGCGCTGCCGGCGAAGCCCGAGACGATATCGGTGCCGCCGCTGATGGACGCGAGCAGCACGCGGTCGCCGACGTGGTCGCGGACCCACGGGTAGGCGGAGGCCGGCAGGGCGGAGCCGGTGCAGCCGACGACGCGGACGGACGACAGGTCGTGTACGGACGGGTCGATGCCGAACTTGGCCATGCCCAGCAGATACTGGGGGCTGGTGCCGAAGACCGTGACGCGGTGCCGGGCCACCAGCTCCCACAGCACGTCCGGGCGGGCGGAGGGCGCCGGGCTGCCGTCGTAGGTGCAGGTGGTCGCGCCGGTCAGCAGTGTGGAGACGACGAGGTTCCACATCATCCAGTGGGTCGTGGTGTACCACAGCAGGCGATCGCCGGGGCCGAGGTCGGAGTGCAGACCGAGGGTCTTCAGATGCTCCAGCAGTACGCCGCCGTGGCTGTGGGCGATGCCCTTGGGCAGACCGGTGGTGCCGGAGGAGAACACGACCCACAGGGGGTGGTCGAACGGCACGGGCGCGCAGACCAGTTCCTCGGAGCGGGTGGCCGCGTCCTCCCACGGCACCACCGGACAGGGGGCGGCGGCATCGGGCCAGGGCAGGCCCATGTGGTCCACCAGCAGCGTGGCCTTCAAGGTCGGCAGCGCGCGGACCAGTTCGAGGGCGGCCTCGCGGCGGTCGTGCGTGGTGCCGTTGAAGAGATAGCCGTCGGCGGCGACCAGTACGGTCGGCTCGAGCTGGCCGAACCGGTCGGCGGCGGCCCTGGGCGCGTAGTCCTGCCCGCACACCGACCACACGGCGCCCAGGCTCGCGGCGGCCAGGAACGCGACGACGGCGTGCGGGGTGTTGGGCAGATAGCCCACGACCCTGTCGCCCGGCCCCACCCCCAGGTCGCGCAGGGTCGCGGCCACCGAGGCGACCTGGGAGCGCAGCCGCGCCCCGGTCACCTCGTACCCGGCGCCGGTCTCGTCGAGGGCGACGATCGCCACGTCGTCGTCGCCGAGGTCGCGCAGGGCGTGGTGGGCGTAGTTGAGGGTGGCGCCGGGGAACCAGCGGGCGCCGGGCATGGTCTCCTCGGCCAGGACCCGCTCGTACGGGGTGTCCGCGGCGCTGTCTGAGATATCTGCGAAGTCTGCGATGTTGAAGTACTCCCACACCGCGCCCCAGAAGCCCTCCAGATCGGTGACCGACCAGCGGTGCAGGGCGGCGTAGTCGGAGCCGTCCACCCCGACGCGGCGGGCGAACTCCGCGATGCGGCTGGTGGCGGCGGCCTCCGGAGCGGGGGTGAAGAACGGTTCCGGGTACGGCGTGCTCATCGCGTCGCGCTCCTCAACAGGCTTGTCCGGTCGGTCCATGGGGAAGGATGGGGGCTTCGTGCGGTGTGCAGCAGGGCCGCCCAGTCGGCCGTGGCCGTGAAGTCGCGGCCGCCGGACGGGACGACGTCCATCACGACGCGGTCCGGCCGCAGCAGCACGGCGTCCGCCCGGCCGTGGCGCAGCCAGTCGGCGAGGCGGCCGTCGTCCCCGAGACCGGCCACGGGGACGGTCCGGGCGCCGAGGCCGTCGGCCACCGCCTTCAGCGAGGGGGACAGCGGTACGGCGGTCAGCACGGCGAACGAGTCGCCGAGCAGTTCGTCGAGGCGGACGCGCCGCCACTCGGCGGCCACCCACGGCTGCGGGCAGAAGCGGCCCACGAGGGCGCGGCTGTGGGGGAAGGCGCGACGGGGTACGAGCGGGCCGGCGGTCAGGGCCGGACTCAGGTCGCGGGCGGCTGCCGCGCTCAGACCGGGGACGCGCACGGCCGCGCCCAGGGCGCCCCGGCGGACTGCGGCGGCGCCGTCCTGGCCGCCGGTCATGGCCCAGCCCATGGCGACCGCGAGCCGGATCATATGGCGGGCGTGGGGCTTGCGCTCGCACTCGTACGTGTCCAACAGCCGCTCGCCCGAGCCCTGCTGGAGGACGCGGGCGAGCTTCCAGGTGAGGTTGTGGGCGTCGCGCAGGCCCGCGCACAGCCCCTGCCCGATGAACGGCGGGGTCAGATGGGCCGCGTCGCCGAGGAGGAAGACGCGGCCGAGGCGCCAGCGGTCGGCGATCCGTGCCCGGAAGGTGTACTGCGCCTGCCGCACCACCTCGAAGTCGGCGGGGTGCGCGAGATCCACCCATGGAGCGACCAGCTCCCGCAGCCGCTCATGGTCCGGTTCCGCCTCGCCCTCGTCCGGCAGCCGGAACTCCCAGCGGTAGCGGTCCTCGCCGATGCGCATGAACGTCGCCGGCCGCCGTGGATCACAGATCTGCTCGACGCCCTCCCAGCAGCGGACCGGGAGGCTGGTGCGCACATCGACGACCGTCCAGCGCTCCTCGAACCGCAGATCCTCCCATCCGGCGCCGATGGCGTCGCGGACGCGGCTGTTCGCGCCGTCGCAGCCGAGGACGGCGTCCGCCCGCAGCAGGTGTTCACCCTCGTCGTCGCGGTACGTCACGCGGGCCGGGCCGTCGCCGTCCTGCTCGACGCCGACCACCTCCGCCCCGCCGCGCAGCTCGCACTCCGGGGCGCGGGCCAGGGCGTCGCGCAGCACCCGCTCCAGTTCGGGCTGGTCGAACATGCTGGTCTGCGGGAAGCCGTGGGCTCCCTGCGCGGTGCGCGGGAACTCGGCCATCACCCGGTGCCGGGCGTCCAGCAGCCGCAGCCCCCGCGCGGGGCGGGCGATCGCGGCGAACTCCTCCTGGACGCCCGCCGCCTGGAGGATGCGGCGCACCTCGTCGTCGGTGGCGACGGCGCGCGGCAGCGGGTAGACGTCCCGGTGGCGTTCGATGACGACGCTCCGTACGCCCCGCCGGGCCAGCAGGAGTGCGGCGGTCACGCCCACCGGCCCGGCTCCGACGATCACCACGGGGGTGCTCATGGCGCGTCCGTCACGGGGGTGCGCTGCTCGCCGAGGTCGATGCGGCCGTCCGGGGTGGCGATGGTCGCGGTCACCACATCGCCCTGCCGCAGATAGCGCGGATTCTTCGCCTGGCCCTTGAAGAACGCCTTCCACTTCACCGCGGGCGGCAGCAGCGCACCGATCTTCTCGACCGGCTTGGGCGGGGCTTTCAGGGCGGTGCCGCCGGGGGTGCCGGTCAGCAGCAGATCGCCGGGGTCGAGGGCCTGGAAGCGGGCCAGCAGGGTCAGGGCCTGCGCCGGGCGGACGATCATATCGGCGAGGGTGCGGTCCTGGCGCAGATCTCCGTTGACGGACAAGCGCAGCCGCAGATCGAGGAGGCGGGTGAACTCGTCCGGCTCCAGCAGGGTGAGATAGGGCCCGGCCGGGGTGAAGGTGGGGTACGACTTGCTCTCGTAGAACTGCGTCTTCGTCAGCTGTACGTCACGGGCGCTGACGTCGTTGGTGATCACCAGCCCGGCGACATGGGCGGGGAGGTCGCGCTCCTCGACGACGGTGCCGACCGGGAGGGGCGCGCCCATGACCAGGCCGAGCTCGATCTCGTAGTCCAGGAAGCGCACATGCCGCGGGCGGACGACGCTCTCGTACGGGCCGCTGACCGAGCCGGACGCCTTGCGGAAGAAGGCGGGCGGGATATCGCCGGTGAACCCCGAATCGCGGGCGTGGCTGCGGTAGTTGACCATCTGGGCGACCACGCGGCAGGGGGCGGTGACGGGGGAGAGGGCGGCCAGGTCGGCGACCGGTGTGCCCGGGGCGCCGGAGGCGGCGGCCTCTTTGACGGCGGCCCGGTCGGCCAGCAGTTCGGCGGTGGTGACGGCCGTGGTGTCGACGGGGACGGCGCGGTCGCCGAGGACGACCCACCAGCCGTCGGCGGTGCGCAGGACGTTGGTGCTCATGTCATTGCCTTTGCGATGGGGGATCCATGAAGGGGGGAAGGGGTCAGGAGTTCATGGCCTTCAGCAGGCCCACCAGGCGCGCCGGGTCCATCTCGCTCTCGCCGCGCAGGGCCTGGACGACCTCGCGGATCCGCCGCGGGGAGGGGCTGGCGCCGAGGAAGTCGCGGGTGGCCGGCGGCCCCCACTGGGCCAGCCCGCTGGTCGACATGGGCGCCCAGCCGGGCTCGAGGTCGCAGGAGAAGAGATCGCCGTCGGCGAAGTGCTCCAGCATGAAGTGGTCGGGGTCGCGCCAGTAGTCGAAGAGCTGGCTGCCCTGGATATGCCGGCCGATGCCCCAGCTGCGCCGGTAGCCGCGCTCGGCCAGGTACTCCCCGCCGGCGGCGATCGAGTCCAGGTCGGTCACCTGGTAGGCGGAGTGGACATAGCCGTTGCCCGGCCCCAGATGGATGGCCAGCGTGTGATGGTCGACGGCCACACCGCCCTGGTCGCAGCGGATGAACGCCATCGTCGGGCCGCGCCCGCGCTGCCCGTCCAGGAACAGGAAGTCGGACACGATCATGCCGAGCGTGTCCAGGTACCAGTCCAGGGCCCGAGCGAACACGCGGGTCTCCAGCACCACATGGCCCAGCCGCTGGATACGGGACGGCTCGCGCGGCGGCCGCTGTGTGGCGTTCGTACGGCGCTGATCGGTGCCGGAATTGAGCAGCAGGGCCTGCTGTTCGGGCAGCGCCGGCAGCTCCTCGCCGCAGTGCACCACGCGTACGGGGAGGCCGGACGGGTCGAGCAGGTCGACCGCGCTTCCGCCGCCCGGCACGTCCGCGTCCCGTACGGAGGTCCCCGTCGCGCGGGCGAGCCGGTCCAGATCGGCCCGTTCGGCCGCGCGGAACACCGGGCCGATGAATCGGGACGTACACCCCTTGCGGATCACCATGCACGGCGGGCCCGCGAAGGTGCCCCGCAGCCACAGCTCCCGCTCGGTGCGGGCGGCGACGGCGAATCCGAAGTCGCGGGCGAAGACCTCGGCCCGGTCCAGGTCGGGCTTCTCGAACTCCAGCCAGGCGACGTCGGCCACCTTGATCACGGGGTTCCGGGACCGCCCGGGGTGTTCGCCGCGCAGGGCGCCCCGTTCGCTGTGGAGGTCCTGGTGGGCCGTTCTGACGCTGGTCTTGGACATGGTGTCCTCCAAGCAACATTGCCGTAATGATGAAATCATCAGCATTGACTCTTCAATCGTCAATGGCGATGTTGAGTAAAGTGAAGAAGTCATCAGAACTGTGGCGTCGCGATCACCGTTGCTAGACTCACGCGTATGCCGACGTCAGCCCCGCCCCGCAACCGATTCGAACGGCGTCGCGCCGAGACCCGCCAGGCGCTCGTCCGGGCGGCTCGGCAGGTACTCGCCGAGACCGGGGACACCAGCGCGAGCATCCAGGCGATCGCGGAGCGCGCGGACGTCGGCTTCGGCTCCTTCTACAACCACTTCGAGTCGAAGGCGGAGCTGTTCGACGCGGCGGTCAGGGACGCGCTCGAAGAGCTCGGCCAGACCTTCGACGAGCGCCTGGAGGGCATCGACGACCCGGCGGAACTCGTCGCGGCGGGCTTCCGCCTCAGCGCGCGCCTCGCCGACTCCCGGCCCGAGCTGATGCAGGTCCTGCGCCACCGCGGCCTCAGCCACATCCAGTCCGCCTCAGGTCTCGCCCCGCGCGCCGTACGTGATCTGGAGGCCGGCGTCGCCTCCGGCCGGTTCGCCATCGCTGACCCGACCGTCGCGGTGACCGCCCTGGGCGGCTCGCTGCTGGCGCTCGTGGAGCTGCGGTTCGCCCGCCCGGAACTCGACGGTGACGAGGCCGCGTCGAATCTGGCCGAGATGTTGTTGCGGATGCTTGGCGTCCCGCCGGACGACGCCCGCGACGTCGCCCGTCGCCCACTGCCCGAACTCGACTGACAACGTGGTGAGCGCCGTGCCCAAGCCCGTCATCCGCGAACCGATGCGCCGCAACTCGCGCTCCAACCGCGCCCGCATCCTGGCCGCCGCCCGGCAGGAGCTCGGCCGGAACCCCGATGTGACCCTGGAGGAGATCGCGCGCGCCGCCGGTGTCGTCCGCCGTACGCTCTTCGGCCACTTCCCGGGCCGCGCGGCTCTGTTGGACGCCCTTGCCGAGGAGGCGTCCGAGGCCCTGCGGGGCGCCGTGAGCCGAGCGCCTGACACCGGGGAGCCGCCCCAGCGCGCCCTGGCCCGGTTCGTCCTGTCGATCTGGCCCGTGGGCGACCGCTACCGGCTGCTCCTCTCGCTCGCCCGCCAAGACCTGGGCACGCAACGGGTGTCCGAGATCCTGGCCCCGGCCCGCGACGAGGCCACCGCCATCCTCGAGCGGGGCCAGCGCGCCGGGGTGTTCCACGACCATCTGCCCGCGGCTGTGTTGAGTGCCGCCCTGGAGGCCCTGACCCTCTCCCTGCTGGAGAGCGTCAACACCGGGACGTGGGACGACGACGGGACGCGCACCGCGGTGGCCACGCTGCTCGCCGCGGGCGTATCGGAGCCGGCGGCGACCGCGACCGTCGAGGGCGTGGCGGCGGAGGCGCGGGCCGAAGCCGCCGACGGCTGAGCGCGTACCGGACGCTGCCAGGGGATCACGCGGACGTCGCACCGGGGCGGAAGGTGACCGCCTTGCCGGTGAAGCGGGCGCTGATCCCGCTCTCCGTGGCGGTAACCGACCGCAGACGCAGCCCCTCGGGGATGTTCCGGAGCGGTATGGGCTCGCGCAGCGCCCTGTCGAGCAGCGCCTTCGCGGGAGGGATCAGCTCGCCCCGGGTGACGCGTACGTCTGTGAAGGCGATGCGGTTGCCAACCGCTGCCGACACGGCCGCGCTCACGGTCACCTCACCGGTGAGCGGCAGACTGACCGTCGCATCGATCCGGCCGGGCTCGTCGTCCGCCGAGACATCCAGGCCGAGGGCGTTCGAGACGTCCTCGTACGACAGGAGGGCGGTCGCCTCGACGCTGCGCGTATGGGCGTCGTCGGCGCTCCCCGAGGTCTTCAGCCCGTCCAGGCCGACGGTCAGCTTTGCCACCGGCAGCGGCCGGGCCGTCCCCCGGGCGGGCAGGTCATGGGCGGTGACGTCGACGTGCCGGAGGCTGCCCCGGGCCAGCTGCGTCAGTACGGGAAAGCCGCTGACGTGCACCGATGGCCGCTCGGGGGTTCCCATGCCCTCCTGGAACGCCTTGGCCGTACGGCTCTCCGCGCGGGCCGCGGCGGCCCGGTCGACCACGACACCGCCGATCAGCAGCGCGGCCAGCGACGCGACGGCGATGACCTTGCGCCGCCGGGCCGGGGGCGGGGGGCTCGCGTACCCGGCGGCGTGCTCGTACTGCTCCTGGACATGGGGTTCCCGGTACAGGGGCTCGTCGTCGTGCTGGTAGTGGTACATGGGGTTCCTCTCATGCGTGCGGGGTTTCGGACGCGGGGCGGCTGAGTTCGCGGACCTGTGCGGCGGCGAGGCCGCCGTCCACCCCCACCGCGATCAGGGCGGCCGTCGCGGCGCGCGTGCCGTCGTCGCGCCAACTCCCGGCGTTCACACACTCCAGGAGCGCCAGCAGAAACGCTTCGAGCGCTCTGCTGAGCGGTGCGGGCGGGACGCCGGTCGGGAAGACGCCCTGCCGCTGCCCGCGTTCGATGATCGCCGCGGCCATATCGCGGGCAGGGGCGAGGATTTCGTCCTTGCGCCCCGTCCTGAGGTCCTGGGGCGCGAGTCTCAGCAGCGTGCGAAAGCGGTCGCCGACGGGCCACAGGGCGAGGACGAACCGCGCCAGCGCGGTGCCGGCATCGGGGTCGCGATCGGCGTCGGCACCGGGAACCGCCACGGCCGCCAGGGCGTGCCGTAGCGCCTCCGCGGCTTCCGCGGCGAGCCCTTCGATCAGCGCGGACCGGCCGGTGAAGTGCGCGTAGACGGTACGGCGCACCACGCCGGCGGCCTCGGCGATATCGCTGAGGCTGCTGTCGGGATCGCGGCCGAGCTCCTGTCTCGCCGCTTCGAGGATGCGGGCCCGGGTGGGCCGCGTCCGGCGGTGACCGGGGCCGTCGGCGCGTGGGCTGGTCATGTCGGACCTCCGGTCGATGGGGTCGTCGGTGCCGATGGTGGGGAGGGCGCCTCGATATTTGCACATCGATGGGCAACAAACTAGTCTGCACATCGTTGGGCAAATAACTGCCCGCAGTGCCGCCCGCAGCGTCGCGGCCGCGCCCGCGCATCCCCTCTCACCTCTGCCGCTTCGCCCCGAGGAGCTATTGATGCCGCTCATTGCCAACACGCCCGCCGAGAAGATGACGGCGCCCTATCCACGGCGCTGGTGGGCCCTCCTGGTGCTGTGCCTGAGCCTGCTGATCGTCGTCATGGCGAACACATCGCTGATCGTGGCGGCGCCGGACATGACCTGGGACCTGGGCCTGTCCAGCAGTGACCTGCAGTGGGTCATCGACGGCTACACCGTCCCCTACGCCGCGCTGATGCTCGTACTCGGCTCGATCGGCGACAAGTACAGCCGCCGCGGCGCGCTGATCCTGGGCCTGCTGATCTTCGCGGGCGGCTCGGTGATGGGCGGCCTGGTCGATGAGACCAGCCTGGTCATCACCGCCCGCGCGATCATGGGCGTCGGCGCCGCCGTCGTGATGCCGGCCACCCTGTCCCTGCTGGTCGCGATGTTCCCGAAGGCGGAGCGGGCCAAGGCCATCACGGCCTGGAGCGCCACCTCAGGACTCGCCATCGCCGCCGGTCCGCTGGCCGCCGGATGGCTGCTGCAGGACCACGCCTGGGGCTCCACCTTCCTGATGAACGTCCCCATCGCGGTTCTCGGCGTCGTCGGCGCACTGCTTCTGGTGCCGCCGTCGAAGGCCGAGAAGATGGGCGGGATCGACTTCGTCGGCGGTCTGCTCTCGATCGTCTCCGTCGGCAGCCTGGTCTACGCGACCATCGAGGGCCCGCACTTCGGCTGGGGCACCGGCCCCATCGCCGCGGCCGTGGTCGCCGGCGTCGGCCTGCTGGCCTTCGTCGCCTGGGAGCTGCGCCACCCGCACCCCATGCTGAACGTGCGCAAGTTCAAGGAGCGCCTCTTCAGCGGCTCGATGCTCGCTGTGCTGTTCTTCTTCTTCGGCACCTTCGGCTCGATCTACTACGCCACCCAGTTCCTGCAGTTCATCCTCGGCTACAACGCGCTGGACACCGGCGTCCGACTGCTGCCGCTGGCCGGAGCCGTCTTCGTCGGCGCCGCGGTGACCGGGCGGCTGGCCCCGAAGCTGGGCGTGAAGCTCGTGGTGGGGACCGGTATGGCGATCGGCACGGTCGGCGTCCTGCTGCTCACGCGGATCGAGTCGGGCTCGACGTACACCGACTTCCTGGCGCCTCTGCTGCTGCTCGGCTTCGCGATCGGCCTGAGCCTGTCCCCGGCCACCGACACCATCATGGGCTCCTTCCCCGAGTCGGAGCTGGGCGTCGGCGGCGGCGCCAACGACACCGCGCTGGAGCTCGGCGGCTCCCTGGGCATCGCGATCCTCGGTTCGCTGCTGGGCACCGCCTACCGCGACAAGCTGACCGACCTGGTCGGCGGCCACCTCCCGGCCGCCGCGCTGGACACCGCCAAGGACTCGGCGGGCGGCGGCCTCGCCGTCGCCGAGCAGGTCGCGAAGAACCCGCAGGGCGGCCCCCAGCAGGCCCAGGCCCTGGTCGGCGCGGTCCATGAGTCCTTCGCCCACGCCGTCGCCCACACCAGTCTGATCGGCGCCATCATCATGGCCGCCGGAACCCTGGTCGTCGTCGCTGTCCTGCCCGCCCGCAAGGCCGCGGGCAAGCACAGCCAGGAGGCGCCGGTGGCGGCGGAAGCCGACCCGGACGAGGCGTACGAACGGTACGAAGAGGAGCGGGCCGACGCCGTCCGCTGATCCGCCCCGACCCCAGGATTCCCGCCCGCCCCGCCCGCCCCCGTTCGCCCGGCCGTTTCCCAGGCCGGGCGAACGGGGGCGGCGTCGTTTTCGGCCCGGCGTTTTCGGCTCAGCGCAGATGGTCCGCCGTGGCCGCTGCCGCCAGGGCGAGCAGGGCGGCCGTGTCGTCCAGGGTGGCCGGGTCTTCGGAGAGCCTGCTGGTGGCGACCCGTATGTGGGGCTGGGAGTAGGAGACGCAGAAGCGGCCGCCCGGTGAGACGGTGACGCCCCGGGCGGCCAGGGTGACCAGCGCGGAGGTCTCGTCGGCCACGGGCACCCAGAGCATGAGGCCGTCCTGGTTGAGGGTGGGCACGCCGAGCCCGGCGAGCCGTTCGGCGAGCGCGCCGCGGCGCAGCCCGTACCGCTCGGCGGCCTCCTGGACCCGGCGGGTGGTGGCCGCGTCGGTGAGCAGGTGGGCGAGCGCGTCCTGGAGGATGCGGCTGGTCCAGCCGGAGCCGAAGGTCCGCAGGACGCGGGCGCGTTCGACCAGTTCCCCCGGGCCGCCGACCACGGCCAGGCGCAGATCGGGCCCGTACGCCTTGGAGTAGGAGCGGACCAGGGCGGTGCGCCCCGGGAGGTGCGTTCCGATGCTGGCGCCCGGGCGCGTGGCGAGCGGGCCGATGCCGTCGTCCTCGATGACGGTGACGTTCGGGGCGTCCTCCAGGACGGCGGCGAGGGCGGCGGCCCGTTGTTCGCTGAGCGTCCAGCCGCAGGGGGCCTGGGCCCGGGACTGGTGCAGGAACAGGGCGGGGCGCTGGTCGAGGGCGCGCGCCAGCGCGTCGGTGCGCGGGCCTTCGGCGTCGCAGGCGACCGGCACGACCTGGGCGTCGAGGGCTTCGAGGATGTCCAGCAGGCGGGCCGCCGTGGGGTCCTCCACCATGACCCGGTCGCCGGGGACGATCAGCGCCTGGCACAGCAGTTGTACGCCCGCGTAGCCGCCGTCGACGGCCATCCACGCCTCGGGCGCGAACGGCCAGGTGTCACGCACGGCGTCGAGGAGCCCGTCCGTGATGGCGGTGCGGGAGTAGTCGTTGAGCAGGGGGGTGCGCGCCCCGGCGAGCAGGGCGTCGGCCGGCGGGGGCAGCAGGGCGGGGTCCGGTGCGGCCACGGCGAGGTCGAGGGTGAGATGGGTGCCGAAGTCGCCGACGCGTTCGTAGCGCACCGGGTGCGGGACCGACGGGGGGCCGCTGACCACGCTTCCGCGCCGGCCGAGCGTGGTGATCATCCGGTGCCGGCGCAGCACCGCCCACGCCTCGGCCACGGTGCTGGGGCTGACGGCCAGTTCACCGGCCAGCGCCCGCACGGTGGGCAGCGAGCTGCCGGGGGCCAGCTCCCCTGACCGGATCAGATCGGTCATGGCGACCGCGATGCCGCGGGCGCTCGCGTCCTTGATGTGCCCCGCCAGCCTGCTGGTCGGCCAGCTGCCGCCCGGTCCCTCGACCCTGCCGTTTCCGTCGCTCACCAGCTCGTTCCCCCACTTCTGCGCCCACAGGTCACGACACGGAAAAACTATGTTCAGTAACAAACTAGATCTTGTTTGACCTCTGTTCTGAACAATAGCCTGCCGGTCATTGCATGGATGAAAACAAGCCATGTGCGTCAAGTGCGTCATGAGCGAGCTTTGCGTGTCATGTACCAACCGCTAGGAGTGCGTGCTGTGTCATCGCCCACGATCCGTCTGGGACTCCGCGACTGGGACCACCTGGTGCCGCTGATGTCCGGGCGGGTGCAGGTGCCGGGCTTCCGGGTCGAGATCGACGCGCGGGACGTCACCCCCGACGTGCTCGCCGAGCCCGGCCTCGACGGCGGGGAGACCTCCTTCAGCCGCTACGTACGGGCCCGCGCGGCGGGCGACGACCGGCTGGTCGGCCTGCCCGCGTTCGTGATGCGCGGCTTCCGCCACCGCTGCGTCCTGGTGCGCGCCGACAGCCCGCTGCGCTCGTTCGACCGGCTCGCCGGTGCCCGGGTCGGCCTCACCGGCTGGCCCGACTCCGGCAACACCTGGACCCGGGCGCTGATCCGGGCCGCTGGCGTGGACCTGGCCGGTATCGAGTGGCGGGTGGGGCCGCTGGCCGCCGGGGAGGTCGGCAAGGAGCGGCTGGGAGACCGTCCGCTGCCGCGACACGTGTCAGCCATGGCCGAGGGCGAGTCGCTGGTCGGGGAGCTGGCCGAGGGGCGGCTGGACGCGATCCTCACCCCCTTCATGCCGCCGGAGTTCTTCACCCCGGACAGCCGTTTCCGGCATCTGCTCGACGATCACCCGGCCGCGGAGCGCGCCTACTGGGCGGCCACCGGGTTCGTGCCCGGGATCCACCTGGTGACGCTGAAGAAGGAAGTCGTCGAGGCCCACCCGGAGCTTCCCGCCGCCCTTCTCGCGGGCCTGGAGGCGTCCAAGTGCCACTGGCTGGAGCGGCGGCGGCTGCTCGCCGACACCACGCCCTGGCTGCTGCACTCCCTCACCGAGTCGGCCGAGGTCTTCGGCGCGGACTGGATGCCGTACGGCACCGAGAACAACGCCGCGATGACCCGGGCCTTCTGCGAGGAGCTGTACGCGCAGGGCATCGCGCCCGAGCCCATCGACCCCGCCGTCGTCTTCCCGCTGCCGTCCGCTGCCGTCGCCCCCGCCGCGTGACGCCGTCGGCCCTGCCCACCTCACCGACCGAGACTTTCTGGAGCACCATGCGCATCGCCGTAGGACAGTTCGCCGCGAGCCCCGACTGGAAGGAGAACTTGGGCGCGTGCCTCGACCTCGCCGCCGAGGCGGACCGGGGCGGCGCGGAACTGCTCGTTCTCCCCGAGGGCGTCCTGGCCCGCTTCACCGAGGACCGCCACCGCATCCGCGAGGTCGCCCAGCCGCTGGACGGCCCGTTCGTCACCGAACTGGCCGCCGCCACCGCGCACAGCCCCACCACCATCGTGGTGGGCATCCACGAGCCTTCCGACGACGGCCGGGTCTTCAACACCCTGGTGGTGCTCCGCGCGGGCGAGCTGATCGCCCGCTACCGCAAGATCCACCTCTATGACGCCTTCGGCGACCAGGAGTCCGCCAACGTCCGCCCCGCCGACGAACCGCCTGTCGTCGTCGAGGTGGCCGGCACCAAGGTGGGCCTGATGACCTGCTACGACGTCCGCTTCCCGGAGCTGGCCCGGCTGCTGACCGACGCGGGCGCCGAGGTGCTGGCGCTCCCGGCCGCCTGGGTGCGCGGCCCGGCCAAGGAACGCCACTGGGAGGTCATGATCGCCGCGCGGGCCCTGGAGAACACCTGCTGGGTCGCCGCCAGCGGCGAGTCCGGCCCGCGCAACATCGGCAACAGCCTGATCGTCGACCCGCTCGGCACCGTGCGCGCCCGGCTCGCCACCGGCCAGGGCCTGGCCTGGGCCGAAGCCGACCCGGGCGTCACCGCCGCCGCCCGCTCCACCCTCCCCGTCCTCGCCAACCGGCGGTTCGCCGTCGACCCGACCGTCCGTCCCCTGGGCACCCTTCCCCTCGGCACCCTTCCCCTCGGAGCCTGATATGTCCCCCAGACGACTCGCCCTCGCCGCCGGCGCCGCCCTGTCCTGCACCGCCCTGCTCGCCGCCTGCGGCGCCAACCCGCCTCAGGCCGACGGCGCGGCGAGCGAGAAGACGGCCGCCGCGGCTGGGTCCCAGCTCACCGAGGACAAGGAACTGCACGGCCAGCTGCCCGAGAAGGCACGCAAGTCCGGAAAGCTGGTGTCGGTCAACAACGGCTCCTTCCCGCCGTACGAGATCGCCGGCTCCGACGGCCACAACCTCACCGGGGCCTCCGCGGACCTCTCGGCCGCGCTCGGGAAGGTCCTCGGCGTCACCATCGAGCATGTGACGGCGGACGGGCTGCCCAGCGAGCTGACCGGCATCAAGGCCGGCCGCTACGACTTCGCCATCGGCCCGATCGGCGACTTCAAGGAGCGGCAGGGCGCCAACGACTTCGTGGACTGGGTCCGGGAGTTCGTCGTCTTCGCCGTGCCCAAGGGCAACCCGAAGAACATCACCTCCCTCGACACCGCCTGCGGCCGGAAGGTCGCGGTCATGGCCGGCGGCTCCGCCGAGGGCGTCATCAAGAAGCAGTCCGACGCGTGCAAGAAGAAGGGCAAGGCCGCCGTCCAGGTCCAGTCGTACAAGGACCAGCCGTCCTCCATCCTCGCCGTGAAGTCCGGCCGCGCCGACGCGTTCTTCTCCTCGCAGGCCCCGCTGACGTACTTCGTGCAGCAGTCCAAGGGAGAGCTGGAGCTGGCGGGCACCGGGCAGTCCAACGGGTTCGACGACCTCTACCAGGGCGCCGTCGTCCCCAAGGACGGACCGCTGCGCGACGTCCTGCTCAAGGCCATCCAGAAGCTCATCGACAACGGCAGCTACGACCAGATCATGCAGAAGTGGGGGCTCAAGGAAAACGAGCTCAAGCAGGCGGGCGTCAACCTCGCCAAGTCCTAGCCCCGGCGCCGGATGACTCACGTCGCTGACTCACGCCGCTGACTCACGACGGATGACTTACGAAGGATGACTTACGAAAGGAGGTGAGCCGCCATGGCCACCGCCCCCTCCCCGGACTCCGCGGACCACACCCCGGATTCCCCGGACCACCCCCCGGCGGTCGTCGCCGTCAAGGAACGGACGGAGCACCCGCACGCCCCCGACCACCCCGTGGACGTGGCCCACGCCGTTCCCGTACGGCATCCGCTGCGCTGGCTTTCCGTGGTGGTCCTGGCCGTGCTCGCCGCCCAGCTCGGACACTTCCTGATCACCAACCCCAATTTCGAATGGGGCACGGTGGGCGCCTACTTCGGCGCGCAGGTATTCGGCCAGGGCATCGCCACCACCATCGAACTCACGGTGGTGGCCATGGCGATCGGCACCGTCGGCGGCGTCTTCGTCGCGGTGGGCCGCATGTCGGAGAACCGGGTGCTCAGCACGGTCTGCGGCGCCTACGTCTGGTTCTTCCGCGGCATCCCGGTCCTGGTGCAGCTGATCTTCTGGTACAACCTCTCGGCGCTGCTGCCCCGGATCTCCTTCGGCATCCCGTTCGGCCCCGAGTTCATCAGCGCCGAGACCAACACCCTGATCAGCCCCTGGCTCGCCGCCATCCTCGGCCTCGGCCTCAACGAGGCCGCGTACATGGCCGAAATCGTGCGCGGCGGTCTGCTCGGCGTCGACCACGGCCAGACCGAGGCCGCCTCCGCGCTCGGCATGGGCCGGGCCCGCATCCTGCGCCGGATCGTGCTGCCGCAGGCGATGCGCTTCATCGTGCCGCCCACCGGCAGCCAGGTCATCAACATGCTCAAGGCGACCTCGCTGGTCAGCGTGATCGCCCTCGCCGACCTGCTGTACACGGCGCAGTCGATCTACAACCGCACCTTCGAAACCATCCCGCTGCTCGTCGTGGCCTGCCTGTGGTACCTGGTCATGACCTCCGTGCTCTACGTCGGGCAGTCGTTCATCGAGCGCTACTACGCCCGCGGCAGCAGCCGTAACTCCCCGCAGAGCTTCTGGGACTTCGCGCTCTTCCGCCGCCGTACGGCACGGGTACGCAAGGCAGGGACGGAACCCGTATCGGAGACCCCCTCATGACGACGATGACGACCAAGGCGACGGACCCGGCCACCACCTGGCCGATGGTGCGGGCGCACCAGGTGCACAAGCGGTTCGGACATATAGAGGTCCTCAAGGGCATCGACCTGGAGGTCCACTCGGGCGAGGTGGTGGTGCTGCTCGGCCCGTCCGGTTCGGGCAAGTCCACCTTCCTGCGCTGCGTCAACAACCTGGAGCGGATCGACTCCGGCTCCGTCCACGTCGAGGGCGAGCTGATCGGGTTCCGCCGGGCCGGCTCCCGCGTCCACCACCTGCGGCCCCGCGAGGCGACCCGGCAGCGGCGCGACATCGGCATGGTGTTCCAGCACTTCAACCTGTTCCCGCACCAGACGGTCCTCGGCAACGTCATGGAGGCCCCGGTGGGCGTCCTGGGCATGCCAAAGGCTGAGGCGCGGGAGACGGCGCTGCGGCTGCTGGAACAGGTGGGTCTCGCCGAGAAGGCGGACGCCTACCCGCGCCGGCTGTCCGGCGGCCAGCAGCAGCGGGTGGCCATCGCCCGCGCCCTGGCCATGCGGCCGAAGCTGATGCTCTTCGACGAGCCGACCAGCGCCCTCGACCCCGAACTGGTCGGCGAAGTCCTCGCCACCATGCGGGACCTGGCGCGCGGCGGCCTCACCATGCTGGTGGTCACCCACGAGATCGGCTTCGCCCGGGAGGTCGCCGACCGGGTGGTCTTCATGGACGGCGGCCGCATCGTCGAGAGCGGCACCCCCGAGGAAGTCCTGGACAACCCGGCCAACCCGCGCACCCGGGCGTTCCTCAGCCGCTTCCTGTGAGCGGGCGCCCCCGCGCCCGCCTTCGCCCCGTGCCGGGATTCCCGTCACGGGGCGAAGGCGTGAACGCCACTCAACCACTTCTCGTGCGCAAAACACTTTCTGAAGCCATATGAGAGCCAGGTCAAAGCCCAACCTCGTTTCCGTTGAGTGACCTTGCCGCTCGGGGCGGCCAGGCTCCGCTCGCCTGCGGCGAAGGGGCCCTGGCCGCCCGCCTGCCCGCCGCATCCGTCACTCCTCGCGCAGGGCGTCCCGCGCCGCGTCGACGAAGTCCGTGAGGGCGGCCCAGAACGGCCGGTAGGCGGCCTCGAAGCGGCGTACGGCCTCGGGGTCGGCGGAGGAGTCGGAGCGCATGTCCCGCAGGGCCCGGTGGAACGGTCCGGTCGCCCTCTGCAGCGCGTTCGCCGCCGTGGCCGCGGCGGGCGGTCCCTCCAGCTCGACGACGCGCACGCGCCGGCGCAGCTTCCCGTACTGGTCGAGCTCCCGCTCGACCAGCTCTTCGAGGGCGGCGGCCCGGCGCTCGGCGTCGGCGGTGCGCTGGGCGGCGGACACCTCCCAGTACACCTCGACGTTCTGGTGGGCGTGTTCGATCAGATCGAGGTACGCCGTGCGCCTGCTCTCGCGCCGCCGCTCCGACTGCTGGGCCCGTGCCGCGGTGTCCGCCTGGATCCGGGCGGCCCGGGTGTTGCCCCGGCTGGTGACCCAACTGGCCAGGACGGCGGTGCCGCCGGTGAGGGCGGCGATCCAGAACGTGCTGTCGGCCACGGTGCGAAGCTCCTCGGTTCGTCATGTCAGGCGGGCGGCCACTATCGCCCGATCGTAGGAAGATTAGGAAGATACGGAAGACGGAACGGTTCGGCGGTGCGGCGCGGGAGATACGTTCCCGGGCATGAGCGCATCCGGACTGCGGCCGGTCGTCACGGAGTTGAGGCTGTCGGCCTTCAAGACGCACTGCCGCGCGGCCTTTCCCCTGGGGCCGCTGACCTTGTTCGCCGGGCCGAGCGGAAGCGGTAAGTCCGGCGTGTTGGAGGCGTACGCGGCGCTCGCGCGCCTGGCGGGTGGTCAGCGGCTGGAGGAGGTCTTCCGCGACCCCGCCGGGTACATCCCGCGGCGCGCCCGGCCGGACGGGCAGGGGCGGCGCGGCTTCCGGATCGGCTGCACGGTGGACGGCCCGGTCGGGCCGGTGCGGCTGGACGTGGCCGTGCAGGCGGAGCCCGAGCTGCGGATCGTGGGCGAGCGGATGACGGGCGCGGGGGAGACCCTGCTGGAGACGGCGCTGCGCGACCCGGGGCGGCGCCGGGTGCAGGCCGCCTGGCATACGGCGGGGGCGGTCGCGGTCACCCGCGCCCCGCTGCCCGACGACCGGCTGGCCACTGCGCTGCTGCCGCTGCGGGTGGCGGGCAAGACCGAGGGGCAGCGGCTCGCGCTGGCCGCCGCCGAGCAGGTCGTCGTCGCGCTGCGGTCCGTCTTCGTCTGCGATCCGCGCCCGGAGCGGATGCGGGCGCCGGCGCCGCCGCGGGACGGGCGGCTGCGCGGCGGCTGCGAGAACCTGGCGGCGGTGCTGCGGCGTACCAGCCGGGAGTGCGGCTCCCGGCATGCGGCGCTGGTCGCGGCGGTGCGGGCGGGATGCACCGGGCCGGTGGAGGACCTGGTCACGGAGGGGCCGGCGGGCGGGGTGGTGCGGGCCCTGCTGGCGCAGGGGGAGCTGGGGGCGATGCCCGTCGAGCGGCTGGGGGACGGGGAGCTGCGCTATATCGCGCTCGCGCTGGTGCTGCTCACCGGGCCGGGGGTGCTGGAGATGGACCCGGCGGCGGATGTGCTCTCGGCGCGGCAGGTGCTGACGGTGCTGGCCGACGGGTTCGACCGGTGCCTGGACCGGCGGCAGGCGCGGGCGCTGCTGAGGGTCGCGGCGCGGATGTGCGCACGGGGGCACATCCGGCTGGTGGGGACGGTGGCGGAGCCGCCGGTGGCGGATCTGCCGGGCGCGGAGGAGGCGGCTGGGGCGACAGTGGTACACCTGGGGTGTGAACGAGGCACGAGAGTACCGACAGCCCGATGAGTCGCAGCTTGATGAGGCGCAGGCCGGGGAGTCGCAGGTCGAGGGGGCGCAGGCCGGGGAGTCGGCGGTCGGGGGGTCGCAGGCTGAGGGGTCGCGGGCCGAGGGGCGGGATGTGCGGGCGCTGCAGGCTCGGCTGGCCGCGTTCGCCGCGGCGCGCGACTGGCAGCCGTACCACACGCCCAAGAACCTGGCCGCGGCACTGAGCGTCGAGGCGTCGGAGCTGGTGGAGATCTTCCAGTGGCTGACGCCCGAGGAGTCGGCACGGGTGATGGAGGACTCGGGGAGCGCGGCCCGGGTCGAGGACGAGGTCGCCGACGTACTGGCGTATCTGCTCCAGTTCTGCGAGGTGTTGGGGATCGACGCGCTGGCGGCTCTCGCTGCCAAGATCGATCGCAATGAGGTCCGTTTTCCGGCCACCAGGCGTTAGGGATCTTCGTTTCGTCACTCTCTGTAGTGAAAAAGTTATCCACAACGCAACTGTTGTCAACAGATTCCTGAATTCCCCTAGCTTTTCTGCCTGTTAGTCATCACTCTGGGTAGTGGAGGAGTGACGGGTGCGGGAAGTCCGTTGATGAGGGGAGCGGGGCATGGACGCGATGCGGCTGATCGGTGTCACGCGGCACGCTCTGGCGCAGGCCGGGACCGTGCATGACATCGTGGCCGAGGCCTGGCAGATACAGGCCCTGGCGGAGGCGATCGGTGGCCACTTTGTGGTGAGTGGCCCGGCGGCCGCGCGTGCGGAGGCGCGCGGCCTGTGTGAGGCGGGAAACAGGGCGCGCGGCGCTCTGTTCCACCCCGCGTTGCATCACCCCGCCTTGCACAGCGGTGGCTTACGGGCCGCCCAGCTGTCCGAGGTGAGGGATCCGAGGGAGGTGTTGCTGGCCCTCGGCGATCTGCTCGCGGAGGCGGGTTTCGCGCTGGTCGGCGTCGCCTCCAATACAGACGAGGAGGCGCTGTACTGGCAGTGCGTCGAGGCGATCGACGCGGCGGACGAGGCGAGGGACCGGGTGCACGGGATGCTCAGGCACATGACGGTGCTGGAGTGGGGTGGCGCGGCATGACAGTGCAGGATGGGATCCATGGACCTGCGAATCTTCACCGAGCCCCAGCAGGGGGCGAGCTACGACACCCTGCTCTCCGTCGCCAAGGCCACCGAGGATCTTGGATTCGACGCGTTCTTCCGCTCCGACCACTATATGAAGATGGGAGACGTCGACGGGCTGCCCGGCCCCACCGACGCGTGGATCACCCTGGCCGGGATCGCCCGCGAGACCCGGCGGATCCGGCTCGGCACGCTGATGACGGCCGCGACCTTCCGGCTGCCGGGCGTGCTCGCGATCCAGGTCGCGCAGGTGGACCAGATGTCCGGTGGCCGTGTGGAGCTGGGCCTGGGCGCGGGCTGGTACGAGGAGGAGCACCGGGCGTACGGCATCCCCTTCCCGGCGGAGAAGTTCGCCAGACTGGAGGAGCAGCTGGCCATCGTCACCGGTCTGTGGCGCACGCCGGTCGGCGAGACCTTCGGATACGACGGGGCGCACTACCAGCTCGCCGACTCGCCCGCGCTCCCCAAGCCCGCGCAGGACCGGGTGCCCGTGCTGATCGGCGGCCACGGCAAGACCCGTACCCCCCGCCTCGCGGCGCAGTACGCGGACGAGTTCAACATGCCGTTCGCGTCGGCCGAGGACAGTGAGCGGCAGTTCGGACGGGTCCGGGCGGCGGCCGAGGCCGCGGGCCGCAAGGGCGACGACCTGGTGTACTCCAACGCGCTGGTGGTCTGCGTGGGCAAGGACGACGCCGAGGTCGCCCGGCGGGCCGATGCCATCGGACGCAAGGTGGACGAGCTGAAGGAGAACGGTCTGGCGGGCTCGCCGGCCGAGGTCGTCGACAAGATCGGCCAGTATGCGCAGGCCGGTTCGTCGCGGATCTATCTCCAGGTTCTGGACCTCGACGACCTCGACCACCTGGAGCTGATCTCCTCGCAGGTCCAGGCCCAGCTGAGCTGAACCCCACGCACCACCGCATGACTGCACCACCGCACCACCCTGAGCAAGGAGCACCCGTGATGTCTGCCCGCCGTACGCCACTGGCCGCCGCCCTGGAGCGCGGGCCGCTCGTCCTCGACGGCGGGCTGTCCAATCAGCTGGAGGCGCAGGGCTGCGATCTCTCCGACGAGCTGTGGTCGGCCCGGCTGCTGGCCGATGACCCGCGGCAGATCGAGGAGGCCCATGCGGCGTATGCGCGGGCGGGCGCACGGGTGCTGATCACCAGTAGCTATCAGGCGACCTACGAGGGCTTCGCCCGTCGGGGCGTGCTGGAGAAGGAGGCCACGGCGCTGCTGGAGCGCAGCGTGGAGCTGGCGCGCCGGGCGGCCGAGGGTGCGGGCGTCACCGCCGACCGGCCGGTGTGGGTGGCCGCCTCCGTCGGTCCGTACGGGGCGATGCTGGCGGACGGCAGCGAGTACCGCGGGCGCTATGGGCTGAGCGTCGGCGAGTTGGAGCGGTTCCACCGGCCGCGGATCGAGGCACTGGCCGCAGCCGGACCCGATGTGCTCGCGCTGGAGACGGTGCCGGACGCCGATGAGGCCGAGGCGCTGCTGCGGGCGGTCGAGGGCTGTGGGATACCGGTGTGGCTGTCGTACAGCATCGCGGGAGAGCAGACCCGGGCCGGGCAGCCGCTGCGCGAGGCGTTCGCCCTGGCGGCGGGGAACGACCAGGTGCTGGCCGTGGGCGTCAACTGCTGTGAGCCGGGCGACGCCGACCGGGCGGTGGAGATCGCCGCGACGACCACGGGCAAGCCGGTGGTGGTCTATCCGAACAGCGGCGAGGAGTGGGACGCCAAGGCCCGCGGCTGGCGCGGCCGGGCGACGTTCGACCCGGCACGGGTGAAGGCGTGGCGCGACGCGGGCGCGCGGCTCATCGGAGGCTGCTGCCGGGTGGGGCCGGACCGGATCGCGGAGCTGGCGGCCGTGATGGCCGACGAGCGGAAGTGACTGACATATGAAAGCGGCGAGCGGAAGTGGCCGGTGTCAGTAGCCGGCGGAAGGGGGAGCGTGGGACTGAACCAAAGGGGGAGAGCGTGGGACTAAACCATTAGAAACGCGGCGGTGGTCCGGCGATACTCGGACGGGTGTTCTTGACGATAACCACCACCGGTACCGCCGAGCGCCCCGCGACCGACCTCGGGTTCCTGCTGCATAAGCACCCCGACAACGCGCAGCGGTTCTCGACCTCCCATGGCACGGCGCACGTCTTCTACCCCGAGGCGGACGTCGAGCGCTGTACGGCGGCGCTGCTGCTGGAGGTGGATCCGGTGGCGCTGGTGCGCCGGGGCCGGGGCAAGGGCCGGGGCGGCGCCCCGGACGCGGCGCTCGGGAACTACGTCAACGACCGCCCGTACGCCGCCTCCTCACTGCTCTCCGTCGCTCTCAGCAGCGTCTTCTCCAGCGCCCTCAAGGGCCGCTGCAAGGCGCGGCCCGAGCTGCCGGAGCGGGCGATGCCGCTGCGGATCGAGGTGCCCGCCCTCCCCGCGCGGGGTGGCGCCGAGCTGGTGGTGCGGCTCTTCGAGCCGCTGGGCTGGGGGGTGACCGCCGAGCCGGTCCCGCTGGACGAGCGGTTCCCGCAGTGGGGCGACTCGCGGTACGTACGGCTGGTGCTGGAGGGAGAGCTGCGGCTGGCCGACGCGCTGCGCCATCTGTATGTGCTGCTGCCGGTGCTCGACGACGCCAAGCACTACTGGGTGGCCCCGGACGAGGTGGACAAGCTCATCGACTCCGGCGAGGGCTGGCTGGAGCACCACCCCGAGCAGCGGCTCATCACCAGCCGCTATCTGGCCCGCCGTTGGTCGCTCACGCGCAGCGCTCTGGAGCGTCTTGAGCTGGTGCGGCTCGCGGAGGCGGACGACACGGAGGTGGAGGAGATCGACAACGCGGTCGACGAGCGGTCCGACACCGAGGACAAGCCGGTGCCGCTGGCCGTGCGGCGGCGCGAGGCGATCCTCGACGCGCTTCGCTCGGCCGACGCCGCCCGGGTGCTCGACCTCGGCTGCGGGCAGGGGCAGTTGGTGGGCGCCCTGCTCAAGGAGACGCGGTTCACCGAGATCGTCGGTGTCGATGTGTCGATGCGCGCCTTGAACGAGGCGGCCCGGCGGCTGCGCCTGGACCGGATGGGCGAGCGCCGCTCGGCGCGGGTGAAGCTGCTCCAGGGGTCGCTGGCGTACACCGACAGCCGGCTGCGCGGGTATGACGCCGCGGTGCTCAGCGAGGTGGTCGAGCATCTGGACCCGCCGCGGCTGCCCGCCCTGGAGTACGCGGTGTTCGGCGCCGCCCGGCCCCGTACGGTCGTGGTGACCACGCCGAACGTGGAGTACAACGTGCGCTGGGAGACCCTGCCCGCCGGGCGGGTACGCCACCCCGACCACCGCTTCGAGTGGACGCGGGAGGAGTTCCAGGGCTGGGCGCGGACCGTCGCCGAACGCCATGGGTACGCCGTGGAGTTCCGGCCCGTCGGCCCCGACGACCCGGAGGTCGGCCCGCCGACCCAGCTCGCGCTGTTCCGCCTCGGTACCGGGACCGGGGACGGTAGCGGGACCGACACAGAAACCACCCCTGAGAGCAACGCCACGACCGCGAAGGAGACGGCCGCATGACTTCCACCACGCGCGGCCTCGCCGTGCCCGACCTGGCCCTCGTGGTCCTCATCGGCACCACCGGCTCCGGCAAGTCCACCTTCGCCCGCCGCCACTTCCTGCCCACCCAGATCGTGTCCTCCGACGTCTGCCGCGGGCTGGTCGCCGACGACGAGAACGACCAGAGCGCCACCCCCGAGGCCTTCGATCTGCTCCACTACATCGCGGGCAAGCGGCTCGCCGCCGGGCGGCTCACCGTCGTCGACGCGACCAACGTCCAGCCCCAGGCCCGCCGCAGCCTGATCGAGCTGGCCCGCGAGCACGACGTACTGCCCGTCGCCATCGTCCTCGACGTGCCGGAGAGCGTCTGCGTGCGGCGCAACGCCGAGCGCCCCGACCGGGCGGACCTGCCCGCCCATGTCATCCCGCGTCAGCGCCGCGAGCTGCGCCGGTCGCTGAAGTCCCTGGAGCGTGAGGGCTTCCGCAAGGTGCATATCCTGCGCGGCGAGGAGGAGGTCGAGACCGCCGGGATCGTCACCGAGCGCCGCTACAACGATCTGCGCCATCTGACCGGCCCGTTCGACATCATCGGCGACATCCACGGCTGCCGCTCGGAGCTGGAGACCCTGCTCGGCCGGCTCGGCTACGCGCTGGACCGCGACCCCCTCGGCCGCCCCGTGGACGCCACCCACCCCGAGGGACGTACGGCCGTCTTCGTCGGCGACCTCGTGGACCGCGGACCCGACAGCCCCGGTGTGCTGCGCCTGGTGATGGGCATGGTCGCCTCGGGCGCGGCGCTGTGTGTGCCCGGCAACCACGAGAACAAGCTGGGCCGCTACCTCAAGGGCCGGAACGTCCAGCACACCCACGGCCTGGCGCAGACCATCGAGCAGTTGGAGAAGGAGGACGCCACCGACCCGGCCTTCCGCGACCAGGTGCGGGACTTCATCGCCTCGCTCGTCAGCCACTACGTGCTGGACGGCGGCGCGCTGGTGGTCTGCCACGCCGGTCTGCCGGAGAAGTACCACGGCCGCACCTCCGGCCGGGTCCGCTCGCACGCGCTGTACGGCGACACGACCGGCGAGACCGACGAGTTCGGGCTGCCCGTGCGCTACCCGTGGGCCGAGGACTACCGCGGCCGGGCCGCCGTGGTCTACGGCCACACCCCGACCCCTCGGGCATCCTGGCTGAACAACACCATCTGCCTGGACACCGGCTGTGTCTTCGGCGGCCGGATGACCGCCCTGCGCTGGCCCGAGCGCGAGCTGGTGGACGTCCCCGCCGAGCGGGTCTGGTACGAGCCCGTCAAGCCCCTGACGACCGAGGGCCCGGGCGGCGCCGACGGCCGGCCGCTCGACCTGAAGGACGTGCACGGCCGCCGTGTCATCGAGACCCGGCACATGGGCCGCATCGCGGTGAAGGAGGAGAACGCGGCGGCCGCGCTGGAGGTCATGAGCCGCTTCGCCATCGACCCGAGGCTGCTGCCCTACCTCCCGCCGACCATGTCCCCCAGCGCGACGTCCAAGGAAGAGGGCTTCCTCGAGCATCCGGCAGAGGCGTTCGCGGCCTACCGGGCGGACGGGGTGCGCCAGGTCGTCTGCGAGGAGAAGCACATGGGCTCGCGCGCGGTGGTGCTGGTCTGCCGCGACGAAGAGGTCGCGCGCGAGCGTTTCGGGGCGCCGGAGGGCGTGTCCGGCGCGCTGTACACGCGTACGGGCCGGCCGTTCTTCGACGACCCGACGGTGACCGAGCGCATCCTGCACCGGCTGCGCGGCACCATCGGCCGTGAGGGCCTGTGGGAGGAGCTGGACACCGACTGGCTGCTGCTCGACACCGAGCTGATGCCGTGGTCGCTGAAGGCGGAGGGACTGCTGCGCAACCAGTACGCGGCCGTGGGCGCGGCCTCGGGCGCCGCGTTCCCCGGGGCGCTCGCGGCCCTGGAGTCGGCCGCCGCGCGCGGCGTGGAGGTGGCCGCCCTGCTCGACAAGCAGCGTGAACGCGCCGCCGACGCGTCCGCGTTCACCGAGGCATACCGGCGCTACTGCTGGCCGGTGGGGGATCCGCAGCACGGCTGGCCTGGGGAGCGGCAGGAGACCGGCAGGCGCCGCACGGTGGGGGCGCGCGGCACGGACGGCCTGGACGGCATCCGGCTGGCGCCGTTCCAGATCCTGGCGGTGCGCGGCCGCAGCCTCGCCGCCCTCCCGCACGATCAGCAGCTCGCGCTGATCGACCGGATCGTCGAGCGCGAGGAACTGGACGCCGATGCGAACAACGGCATCTGCGCCTACGTCCCGAAGTATGTGAACCGGCTGCTCGCCCCCACCCGTCGGCTGGTCGTCGACACCGGGGACGAGGCGTCGGTCGCCGAGGGCGTGCGGTGGTGGCTGGAGCTGACGGAAGCGGGCGGCGAGGGGATGGTGGTCAAGCCGATGGCGGGGCTGGTGCGCAAGGACGGTACGGACGGTCGGCTCGTCCAGCCGGGCGTCAAGTGCCGTGGCCGCGAATACCTCCGGATCATCTATGGCCCGGAGTACACCCGCCCGGAGAACCTGGACCGGCTGCGCGAGCGGCACCTGGGCCACAAGCGGTCGCTCGCGCTGCGTGAGTACGCGCTCGGGTTGGAGGCGCTGGACCGGCTGGCGGAGGGGGAGCCGCTGTGGCGGGTCCACGAGGCGGTGTTCGGCGTGCTGGCCCTGGAGTCGGAGCCGGTGGACCCCCGGCTTTAGCGCAGGCGCGGGTCAGAGCGTTGGCGTGGCCGGGCGGCGGGCGCGGAAGGCGCGGCGGTAGTCGTGCGGCGGTACCCCCACCGCCCGGGTGAAGTGGCGCCGTAGATTCGCCGCCGTGCCGAGCCCGCACAGCTCCGCCACCCGGTCCACCGGCAGGTCCCCGCCCTCCAGCAGCTCGCGGGCGCGCGCGATCCGCTGGGCCTGCAGCCAGCGCAGCGGCGTCGTACCGGTCGCGGCGTGGAAGCGGCGGGCCAGGGTGCGCGGGCTGGTGTGGGCGCGCCGGGCCAGGTCGGCGACGGTGAGCGGGGTGTTCAGGCGCTCGGCGGCCCAGTGCAGCAGCGGGGCGAGCGAGTCGTCGGTGCGCTCCGGCAGCGGAGCCTCGATGTACTGGGCCTGGCCGCCCGGCCGGTGGGCGGGCGCGACGAGCTGCCGGGCCAGGGTGTTGGCGGCCGCGCTGCCGAAGTCCTCGCGCACGATGTGCAGACACACGTCGATGCACGCGGTCGATCCCGCCCCGGTCAGAACATCGCCGTGGTCCACGTACAGCACGGTCGGGTCGAGCCGCACCGCCGGATAGCGCTCGGCGAACAGCGCCGCGTACATCCAGTGGGTGGCCGCCGTACGGCCGTCGAGGAGCCCGGTCGCGGCGAGCGTGAACGCGCCCGAGCACAGCGACACCACGCGGGCGCCGCGCCGGTGGGCCTCGCGCAGGGCGTCGATGAGTTCGCCGGGCGGATCGCCGCGTACATCGGCGGAGGCCGGGACGATCACCGTGTCGGCGGCGATCAGCTCCTCGGCCCCGTACGGCGTATGCGCCGCGAACCAGGAGCGGGTGGCGACCGGGCCGCTGTCCGGGCCGATCGCGCAGACGCGCAAGTCGTACCAGCCGTCGGGGAGTTCCGGCCGGTCGGTGCCGAAGACATGGCAGGGCACGGCCAGATCGAAGATCGGCATACCGGCGGTGACGGCGACGGCTATCGAGGGCATGGCAGAAATGTAGCGGGTGCTGTCACTCTTGCCACTCGTGAGCCCGTGCCGCGCCGTCGATGCTGGATGGGCATGACGATCCCTTCCACAAAGGCCCAGGGGAGCGGTGTGCCCGAACCCGCGACCTCCCCGGGCCCCGATCCCCGCCGCTGGCTGATCCTCGCCGTGGCGTCCGCGGCCCAATTCCTCGCCGTACTCGATCTGATCGCGGTCAATATCGCCTTCCCCGCGATCGGCGCCGACTTCCGCTCGGCCTCCACCGCCGCGCTCTCCTGGGTCCTGAACGCCTACACCATCGTGCTCGCGGCGCTGCTGGTCCCGGCGGGCAGGCTCGCCGACGAGACGGGCAGGCGCCGTTCCTTCCTGCTGGGCATGACCCTGTTCGGGGTGGCCTCGCTCGGCTGCGGGGCCGCCCCCGGCCTCGGCTGGCTCATCGCGGCACGCGTGGTGCAGGGGGTCGCGGCGGCGGTCGTGGTGCCCACCTCGCTCTCCTTGGCTCTGCCCGCCTTCGCACCGCACGAGCGGGCCACGGCCGTGGGGGTGTGGACCGCGGTCAGCGCGGTGGCGGCGAGCTCGGGACCGGTGGTGGGCGGACTGCTCGCGGACTCCGACTGGCGGTGGATCTTCCTGATCAACGTCCCGGTGGTGCTGGTGGCGGTGGCGGCGGGCGTACGGATCCTGCCGCGCGCCGAGCCGATGCGCGCCGAGCCGATGCGCGCCGAGTCAGGTACCGAGCCGGTACGCAGCCGCGCCCGCCGGCTCGATCCGTTCGGCACTCTGCTGGTGCTACTGGCCACCGGCTCCCTGACCACCGCATGCGTCGAGGCGCCGGACTGGGGGTACGCCGCGCCCGCCACCCTCGCCTTCCTGGCCGCGGGCCTTGCGGCCGCCGCGCTGTGCGTGGCGCATATGCGGCGGCACCCCGACCCGGTGGTGGACCCGGCGCTGTTCCGCTCGCGCGGGTTCACCACCGCCACGCTCGGCCTGCTCAGCTACTTCCTCGCCTACTCGGCGATGCTGCTCTCCGCCACCTGGCTGTTCACCGGCGTCTGGGGCTACTCGACGCGCCGCGCGGGCGTGGCCGTCGCCGCGTGGCCGCTGACGGTGCTGGTCGTCTCGATGCTCTCGGGGCGGATCGTCCGGGCGCTGGGGGAGCGGCGCGGCGCCGTGCTGGGTGCCGTCGCGTTCACCGCGGCGCCGGTGTGGTGGCTGGTGGCGGCGGGCCCGTCGGGGGACGGGGCGCACTACGCGGCCGGCTTTATGCCCGGGCTGGTGCTCGCCGGGATCGGCGCCGGGCTGTACCAGCCGGTGATGTTCGCGGCGGCCGGTCTGCTGCCCGCCCACCGGCTGTCCCTGGGCTCGGGTGTGCTGATGATGTCGCGTCAGGGCGGCACCGCGCTGGGCGTCGCGGCCCTGGTGGTGATCACCGGCGGCGCCCGGCAGCCGGACCTGGGGGCGTTGCGCGCGGGCTGGGTCTTCGCGGCACTGACCGCCGCGGTGGCGGCGCTCGCGGGCGCGGTGTTCCGTACCGGGCAGCACCGGGTGGGTACCGGGCAGGACCGGGCGGTGAGGCGCCATTGACGTGCCTGTGACATGTGCCTAGCGTGCTGTCGCTCATGTCTCGGTCGCAGGGTTCTCGCCGGACTGTTTCAGGACTGTCGCGGGGTTCCGCAACACCCGCCCGCCGCGCTTATAACTGAAACAGCCCCGAACAACTGGAACAGCGAGGGTGTTCTCCGCGAGCCGGACGACGCACTTGTATCGATATGCGGCTCCGCCGCGTGACACCGAGCGGGGAGGGCGGATGAGTCTCTTCGAGGGCGGCAGGCCCTTCCTTGACGCACTCCCCGCACAGGACCGGCGTGCGCTGCTCGCGCTCGGCAGACACCGGACGTACGAGCCCTCGCAGGTCGTGCTGCGCGAGCACGACCGTACGACCTTCGTCGTCGCCATCACGTCCGGCTGGGCCACCGTCTCGGTGGAGACCGAGCGCGGTGTCCGCCTGATACTGGCCCTGCGCGGGGCGGGCGAGGTGGTCGGCGACCAGGCCGCCGTCGACCACGGCTCGCGCAGCGCCACGGTCACCGCGCTCGGGCGGCTGGAGGCGGTCGTCGTCTCCGGCGACCGCTTCCGCGCGTATCTGGCCGCCCGCCCCACTGCCACCGTACTGATCATGCGCCAGCTCAGTTCGCGGCTGCGCAGCTCCGACGGCGAACGGCGCTCCCTGGCCTCCGAGAAGGTGCTGCAGCGCCTGGCCGCCCGCCTCGTCGAGCTCGCCGAACGCACCGGCCGCGCGGAAGCCGACGGCGGCATCTCCGTGGATCTGCCGCTGCCGCAGCACGACATCGCCGCCGCCGTGGGGTCCACCCGGGAAGCGGTCGCCAAGGCGCTGCGGCTGCTGCGCGACCAGGGCGTGGTACAGACCGCCTCGCGCCGCTTCGTCGTCGTGGACACCGCACTGCTGCGCCTGCTGGCCGAGGGGCGCGCGACGGGGTGACCGGCCGCGGCCGGCCCGCGAGCGCGCGCCCGCGCGTGAGCCCCTGGCCACGCGGCGGAGCCGCAAATCGATACTGCTCCGGCGGACTGTGTAAACGGCTACAGCCGCCCGAGCCCCGGGCCGCGACTCTGAAGAAGGTACGGGGAGCGGGACCGTGTGCGACGGGGGTGCACGCGGCCCAGCGCCCGGCACCGGAGGAGGGCGGCGGAGCGGAGCACGGGGGCAGAGCCCCGCCGCCCACTTCGGCCAGAGCCCGACGGCAGCGCAGCGAGACAGCCCAGCGACAGCCGAAATGACGGCCGCATGACGGCCACCACAGCCGTACGACAGTCACCACAGGACAGCCGTACGGCGCTGACGGATCAGCGGACCCGCCCCCGAGCCGCGACACACGGACTGCACCAGGCACGAAGGACGGCGGGGCGATGAGCGGACCGGAAGCCACCCACACGGACAGTTGGGCGCGGCGGACCACTCCGGGTACTCCGGGCACTCCGGGGGAGGAGCGGACCGGCACCCGGCTGGACCTGCCCATGGACGGTATGGACAGCCCGTTGGGCACCGTGGGCGAGGCGGGCGGCGCCCGGGCGGCCCGCGAGGCATGCGCGAATCTGCACACGGACGCGCATCCCCGTACCGCTACGGATCTGCGCACCGCCACGGATCCGCACACCGCCGCGCAGCCCCACGACCACGCCCACGCCGCCCGCCACCCGTTCGAGGGCGTCCCGGCAGGCCCGCTCCCCGAGGGGCCAGTGGCCCACGACGAGCTCGCCCGCCTGCGCCGGATCCACCGCCGGGGCCCGGGCTACGTGGCCATGCGGGAACACCTGCGCCGCACCCACCTCCTCGCGCTGTGCGGCGAGCCCGGCTCCGGGCGCGGCTGGACCGCGCTCGCGCTGCTGGCCGAGCTGGCCGAGACGACGGGTGGCGGGGTGTGGCGGCTCGGCGCGGCGCCAGGCCCGGGCGCCGGTTCCGGCGCCGAACACCCCGCCCCGGTGGGCGAGAAGACCGCGCGGGGCCACGGCTACCTGCTCGAACTGCCCACCGAGCTGCCCGACTTCGGGGTCACCGGCCCGGAGGCCCGGCTCGACCGGCTGCGCGCGCACTTCGCCGAGCACGAGGCGTTCTGCGTCGTCCTTGTTTCCGGAGGCTCCGGCGGCGAGGCGGCCGACCGCCTGCTGCGCGGCCGCCGGCACGCCATACCGTACGAGCCCCCGGCCGCCGCCGACGTGCTCGACGCCCACCTGGCCGACCTGCTGGCCGACGAGCCGCCGGAGCTGATCCGCCGGGCCCGTGCGAGCGCCGTGAGCGCCGAGGTGACCGAGGCCCTGGGCCTGGAGGAGCCGCTGCCCGGCGAGGCGGCCCGGCTGGCCGGCCATCTCGCCGAGCACGCCCGGGGCGCGCTGTCCGAGGCGGAACTGCTCGCGTGCTGCCGGTCGTTCGCCCCGCGCCAGGCGCGCGAGTGGTTCGCGGACGCCGCCCGGCCCGGCACGCTGCCCGCCGCGCTGCCCGCGCTGCGCCGGGCGGCGCGGCGCATCGCCCTCGCCGTCTTCAACGGCTCGGCCCACAGCCTCACCGCCGAGGCCGCCGAGCTGCTGGCCTGGGAGCTGGCGGTCACCCTCGACCCGCAGTACGCGCCCGGGCGCCCGCCGTTCACCGCGCCCGCCGACGCCCTGCCGACCGCCGCCCGCGCGGTGCCGGGGGAGGGCGTGGAGGACCTGGGTGAGGCAGCCGTGCCGGTCCGTACGGTGTGGTTCCAGGGGCGCGGGCTCGCGCCCGCGGTGCTCTTCGAGGTGTGGGACCACCACCACAACACCCGTGGCCCGATGGCGCGCTGGCTGCGCGGCCTGTGCGACGACCCGCGGCCCCAGGTGTGGGTGCGCGCCGCGGTCGCCGCGGGCGTGCTCAGCGCCCGCGACTATCTGTACGGCCTCACTGAACTGCTGCTCCCGCTGGCCCGCGGCGACAGCCCGGTGCAGCGCATGGCGGCGGCAACGGCGCTCGCCGAGGCGTCGCGCGACGCCGATGTACGGCCCGCCGTGGCGGGCCTGCTGAGCGGCTGGGCGGCAGGCGGCGACGAGCGGGAGCGCGAGACCGCCGCGCTCGCCCACGGCTATGGCCTGGCGGCCGGCTCGGTCACCGCGTCCCTGGAGGAACTGGCCCGGATCGCGGCCACGGACGGCGGCTCCACCGCCTCGTACAGCGCCGTGCGGCTGCTGGCCGGGGCACAGCCCGGGACCGTACTGGCGCGGCTGACCCACTGGCTGGGCGACACCCGCCGCTCCCGCCGCGATCTCGCGCTGCTGACGGTGTTGCGCGCGGTCGGGACCCGCACCTCACATCTGTGGGGGCTGCGGGAGGTGCCGGAACTGGCGCCGTACGCCGCCTGGCCGCTGGCCACGGCGCTGCTGGCGGCCCGTCCGCAGTGCCGCGCGGCGCTGGCGGAGTTGCTGAGGGCCGCGCTGACCTGGGCCAGATCGGCCGAAGCGGCCGAGGACGCGCTCGTGGGCTGGATGCGACGGGCGGCCGGAGACGAGCGGCAGTTGGCGGTGTTGTGCGACTTCCTGCCGCTGCTGGCGCAGGAGGGTCATGAACCGCTCGACGCACGGGCGGCCGCACGGATACGGGAGGTGCTGGAAGCGCTGTGAGGAGAACGACGGCGATGGTGGATGAGGAGATGTTGGACGAAGCAATGCTGGAGGAGCAGGGGGCGGAGCACACGGCGGAGCAAGCGGATCAGGCGCGCCCGGCCGCCCCGGTGGCGGGAGTGCGGAGACTGCGCGAGGCGCTGCGCCAGGGCGGCGAGGCGTTCCCCGCGGCGCTGCGCGAGGCGGACGACGGCCTGCTGCTGAGCGCGCTCGACGACGGGATGCCCGCCGACCGGGCCACCCGCGTCGTCGTGGAACTGGTGCGCCGCGCCCCCGAGCGCGGGCCGGAGCTCGCGGACGCGGTCTGCGAGAAGGTGCTGCTGGCCAGGCTCTACCTCGACGCGGGGGAGCCGTCGGGCGCCGACGACCGGCTGCGGGTGCGCAATGCGCTGATGCTGTACGACGGCCTGGTCCGCCCCTGCGCCCAGCGCGGCGGCACCCCGGAACTGCTGGCCTGCGTGGTGCCCGCGCTGTGGGGCGCACGGGGCGGAGCGGGCCGCGAGGTGGTCCGCCGCATCGTGGACTCGCGGCAGTCCACGGGCTTCGGCGAACGGGCCTGGAAGGAGCTGTTCACCAGCGCGGCCGAGGAGTGCCGCGACCACGAGGCCGCGGCGGCCACCGCCGCCCGGCGCGGGATGCGCCGCCGGCGGCCGCGCCGCGGCGAGGACGGCGGCCGGATCGATCTCCAGCCCGGCCAGCTGTGGGTGTCCGTCCTGCTGGGGGTGATCTCCGTGGCCCTGGTCCTGATCGTCGTCCTGGCCGCGCGGTAGCGCGGAGGCACACGGCTCACGAGGACGCCCGTACGGCGTTCACCGAGGGGCCGCAGTGGTTCACCGAGGGGCCCAGTGGTTCACCGCGGGCCGCAATGGTTCACCGCGGGGCCGCAGCGGCGAAGATGGAGGCATGGGTTTCCATGTGGACTCCGAGGCCGGGCGGCTGCGCCGCGTCATCCTGCACCGTCCCGACCTGGAGCTGAAGCGGCTCACCCCCTCCAACAAGGACGCGCTCCTCTTCGACGACGTCCTGTGGGTGCGCCGCGCCCGCCAGGAGCACGACGGCTTCGCCGACGTACTGCGCGACCGCGGCGTCGAGGTGCATCTCTTCGGGGATCTGCTGGCCGAGAGCATGGCCGTCCCGGCGGCGCGGGCGCTGGTGCTGGACCGCGTCTTCGACGAGAAGGAGTACGGCCCGCTGGCCACCGACCATCTGCGGGCGGCCTTCGACGAACTGGGCGGCGCCGAGTTGGCGGGGTCGCTGATCGGCGGGATGACCAAGCGGGAGTATCTGGAGCGCTATCCGGAGCCGGTCTCCATCCGCTTCCACACCATGGAGCCGGACGACTTCGTGGTGGACCCGCTCCCCAACCACCTCTTCACCCGGGACGCCTCCGCCTGGGTGTACGACGGGGTGTCCATCAACGCGATGCGCTGGCCCGCCCGCTGGCACGAGACGGTCCACTACGAGGCCGTCTACCGCCACCACCCGCTGTTCGCGGACGGCGGCTTCCACGTCTGGTCGGAGGGGCAGGCGGCCTATCCGTCGACGATCGAGGGCGGCGACGTCCTGGTGATCGGCAATGGCGCCGTGCTGATCGGAATGAGCGAGCGGACCACGCCGCAGGCGGTGGAGATGCTGGCACGCGGGCTGTTCGCGGCCGGCTCCGCCCGGACGATCGTGGCGCTCGACATGCCCAAGGCGCGGGCGTTCATGCACCTGGACACCGTGATGACCATGGTCGACGGGGACACCTTCACCCAGTACGCGGGCCTGGGGATGCTCCGCTCGTACACCATCGAGCCGGGCGGCGCCGACCAGGAGCTCAAGGTCACCGACCATCCGCCGGAGCATATGCACCGGGCGATAGCGGCCGCGCTCGGCCTGGACGCCATCCGGGTGCTCACGGCCACACAGGACGTGCACGCGGCGGAGCGCGAGCAGTGGGACGACGGCTGCAATGTGCTGGCCGTGGAGCCGGGGGTGGTTCTCGCCTACGAGCGGAACGCGACCACCAACACCCATCTGCGCAAATGCGGGATCGAGGTCATCACGATCCCGGGCAGCGAGCTGGGGCGGGGGCGGGGCGGGCCGCGCTGTATGAGCTGCCCGGTCGAGCGGGACGCCGTCTGAGGGCGCGGACGCGGTCCAGGGCGCGGCTACCCCACGGCTACGATCGCGGAGCCGAACGGGCTTCCGTATATATGCGGTGTCTCGTATAGACTTCCATCGTTCCCCTCGTGATCGCACCCTAGGAGCCCGATATGGCGACAGATCTCACCGGCCGCCACTTCCTCAAGGAGCTGGACTTCACCGCCGAGGAGTTCCGCCATCTGGTCGCCCTGGCCGCCGAGCTGAAGGCGGCCAAGCGCGCGGGTACCGAGGACCGGCGGCTCACGGGCAAGAACATCGCGCTGATCTTCGAGAAGACCTCCACCCGCACCCGCTGCGCCTTCGAGGTCGCCGCCGCCGACCAGGGCGCCTCCACCACGTACCTGGACCCGTCGGGCTCGCAGATCGGCCACAAGGAGTCGGTCAAGGACACCGCGCGCGTGCTGGGCCGGATGTACGACGGGATCGAGTACCGCGGCAGCGGACAGGACGTCGTCGAGGAGCTGGCCGCGCACGCCGGAGTGCCCGTCTACAACGGCCTCACCGACGAGTGGCACCCCACCCAGATGCTCGCCGACGTGCTCACCATGACCGAGCACAGCGACAAGCCGCTGGCGGAGATCCGCTTCGCCTACCTCGGCGACGCCCGGTACAACATGGGCAACTCCTACCTGATCACCGGCGCGCTGCTGGGCATGGACGTACGGATCGTCGCCCCCCGCGGGCTGTGGCCCGACGAGGCCGTCGTCGAGCGGGCCCACGGGCTCGCGAAGGAGTCGGGCGCCCGCGTCACGCTCACCGAGGACATCGCCGAGGGCGTGGCCGGGGCGGACTTCGTCGCCACCGACGTCTGGGTGTCGATGGGCGAGCCGAAGGAGGTCTGGGCCGAGCGCATAGCGCTGCTCGGCCCGTACGCGGTCACCATGGACGTGCTGCGCGCCACCGGCAACGACGACGTGAAGTTCCTGCACTGCCTGCCGGCCTTCCACGACCTGGGCACCGCCGTCGGCCGCGAGATCCACGAGCAGCACGGGCTGACCTCGCTGGAGGTCACCGACGAGGTCTTCGAATCCGCTCACTCCGTCGTCTTCGACGAGGCCGAGAACCGGATGCACACGATCAAGGCGGTGCTGGTCGCCACGCTCGGACGGCCCTAGCGCATCCGGGGCGAGGCCCCGTATAACCCTTTAACCCTTCGCGCTTGCTCGCCTCGCCCGGTACGGTCTCGAGGGCAGTTCCCATGCTGAGAGTAGGTTCGTCCATGGCATGTCGTATCAGTGAGCTCGTGCTCGGTTGCCGCGACCCCGAGGCGCTGGCGCGGTTCTGGTGCGAGGTCCTGGACTTCGTGGTGCTCGATCGCGAAGAGGACGGCACCCTCGAGATCGGGCCGCGCGAAGGGTTCGGCGGCCCGCAGCCGACGATCATCCTCAGCCGCAGGGACGAGCCGGAGCAGGGGAAGCCCCGGCTGCACATCGACGTCAACGCCACCGACCGCGATCAGGATGCCGAGCTCGAACGCCTCCTGAAGCTCGGGGCGCGCCCGGCCGACATCGGCCAGACCGGCGAGGAGTCCTGGCACGTTCTCGCCGACCCCGAGGGCAATGAGTTCTGCCTGCTCAAGCGCCGCCTCAACCCGCTCTGACGGCTAACGCGCCCCGGCCGGGAGCGTGAACCAGACCGCCTTGCCCTCGGGGGTGGAGCGGTAGCCCGCCTCCGCGCTGAGGGTCCGGAGCAGCTGCAGACCGCGGCCGCGCTCGGGGACCTCGCGCGGGTCGGGGGCGCCGCTGTTAGGTGTGTCCGGTCCGTCCTGTGTGCCGGGTCCGTCCTGTGCGCCAGGGCCGCTCTGCACCCCAGGCCCGTTCTGCGTGCCGGGGTCGCGGAGGGCGGCCGGTGGGGCCGGGTCCCGGTCGTGCACCTCGACCTGCCACTGGCCGGTCGGCGCCAGCCCCATCACCAGCTCTATGGGCTCGTCGCCGTCCGTGTGCTGCACCGCGTTGGCGACCAGCTCGGCCGTCAGCAGCTCCGCGGCATGGCGGTCCACGGGTGTGCCGGTGTCCGCGAGGGTGTTGCGGACCAGCGCGCGGGCCAGTGGGACGGCCACCGGGGTGTGGGGGAGTGCGAAACGCCAGGAGGCGATCGCGGAGGCGGGGTCGGGCACGGGCACGGCTCGGTCCAGTCGGTGTCGAAACCTCGCGGTCTTAGGGCAACGGTCTCGGGCAAACGGTGGGCGTCCTCCGTCCTTCGACCCTGGGGGCGCCTCCCCGCGGCGGGCGGCCGGGGAAGGTATGAAGCGGACGATAGCGCCGTAAGAGGCTATGGACCACTCTTGATGTGACTTATTACCACTCACTTGACGGGGTACGGCCTCTCCGGCGGCTCTCCTGCCCGTATTTATCGCGCGCTCGTGACGATAGTCACAGTCGAGTGATAACTTCGGAGGGCAGGCACCAGCCGCCCGGCTCAAGGAGGCCCTGGCCCATGAGTCCGTTCACCGGCTCCGCGACCGGGACCAAGGAGTGGCGCCATCTGCGCCTGACCCTCGACGCCGGCGTCGCGACCGTCACCCTCGCCCGTCCCGAAAAGCTCAACGCGCTCACCTTCGGCGCCTACACCGATCTGCGCGACCTGCTCGCCGAACTGTCCCGCGAGGGCTCCGTACGGGCCCTGGTGCTGGGCGGGGAGGGCCGCGGCTTCTGCTCCGGCGGCGATGTCGACGACATCATCGGCGCCACCCTCGCCATGGACACCCGTCAGCTGCTCGACTTCAACCGTATGACCGGGCAGGTCGTACGCGCCCTGCGGGAGTGCCCCTTCCCCGTCGTGGCCGCGGTGCACGGGGCCGCGGCGGGGGCCGGCGCGGTGCTGGCCCTGGCGGCCGACTTCCGGGTCGCCGACCCGTCGGCGCGCTTCTCGTTCCTGTTCACCAAGGTCGGGCTGTCCGGCGGCGACATGGGCGCCGCGTATCTGCTGCCGCGCGTCGTGGGCCTCGGGCACGCCACCCGGCTGCTGATGCTCGGCGAGCCGGTGCGCGCGGCCGAGGCCGAGCGCATCGGGCTGATCAGCAAGCTCGTCGACGAGGGCCATGCGGCGGCCGAGGCGGCGGCGCTGGCCCGCCGCCTCGCCGACGGGCCCGCGCTCGCCCTCGCACAGACCAAGGCGCTGCTCACGGCGGAGCTCGATATGCCGCTCGGCGCGTCGATCGAGATGGACGCGGCCACGCAGGCGCTGCTGATGAACAGCGCGGACTACGCCGAGTTCCACGCCGCGTTCACGGCTCGGCGCCCGCCCGACTGGCAAGGGCGATGACCCAGCCGCCCAAGGGGGCGCAGCCGCCGCCTCAGCGGGCCCAGCCGACCCCGCCGCTCCCGCCGACCGAGGCCCCCGCCGGCCGGGCGCCGCGGGCCCTGCCGGGCGGGCGGCTGTCGCCGCCCCAGCGGACCAGGGCCCGCCCCTTCCGGATCGCCGTCGTCGGCGGCGGGCCCGGTGGCCTGTACGCGGCCGCGCTGCTGCGCCGGCTCACCCCCGGGCCCGAGGTCACCGTCTGGGAGCGCAACGCCCCCGACGACACCTTCGGCTTCGGCGTCGTCCTCTCCGACGAGACCCTTGGCGGCATCGAGCACGCCGACCCCGCCGTTTACGCCGCCCTGCGCGAGGACTTCGTCCGCTGGGACGACATCGACGTCGTGCACCGCGGACAGACGCTGACCTCGGGCGGCCACGGCTTCGCCGCCCTCGGCCGGCGCCGCCTGCTGCGGATCCTGCACGAACGCTGCCGCGCCCTGGGCGTCCGGCTCAACTTCCGTACCCACGCGCCCCCCGCCGCCGAACTGGCCCGCTCGTACGACCTGGTGATCGCCGCCGACGGGGTGCACAGCGCGACCCGCCAGGACTGCGCCGACGTCTTCGGGACCCGGCTGACCACCCACCGCTGCCGCTACATCTGGCTCTCCGCCGACTTCGCGTTCGACGCCTTCCGCTTCGAGATCGCCGAGACCGAACACGGCGTGCTGCAACTGCACGGCTACCCCTACGCTCCGGACGCCAGCACCGTCATCGTCGAGGCCCGCGAGGAGGTCTGGCGCCGGGCCGGACTGGACCGGCTGGACGAGCGGGAGTCCACGCGGCGGTGCGCCGAGCTCTTCGCCGACGCCCTCGGGGGCCGCCCGCTGCGCGGCAACCGCTCCCAGTGGACCGCCTTCCGTACGGTCGTCAACGAGCGCTGGTGGCACGGGAACACGGTGCTGCTCGGCGACGCCGCGCACACCGCGCACTTCTCGATCGGCTCCGGCACCAAGCTCGCCATCGAGGACGCCGTGGCGCTCGCGAACCATCTCGCGAGCTGTCTCGCGAACCACCCCGGGGGCCATCGCGCGGGCCACCTTCCGAGCCATTGCCAAGAGCGCTCCTCGGTGTCCGAGGCATTAGCGGCGTACGAGGCCGAGCGCCGCCCGGCCGTCGAGTCGACCCAGCGCGCGGCCCGCGCCAGCCTGGAGTGGTTCGAGAACCTGTCGCTGTACGTGGACCAGCCGCCCCGCCGGTTCGCCTTCAACCTCCTCACCCGCAGCCGCCGCGTCACCCACGACAATCTGCGGCTGCGCGACGCCGCCTTCGTGACGGCGGTCGAGCGCGAGGCCGAGCTGCCCCCGGACACCCCGCCGATGTTCACCCCCTTCCGGCTGCGCGGACTGACGCTGCGCAACCGCGTGGTCGTCTCGCCCATGGACATGTACTCGGCCCAGGACGGCACGCCCGGCGACTTCCACCTCGTCCACCTGGGCGCGCGGGCGCTGGGCGGCGCGGGCCTGGTGATGACCGAGATGGTGTGCGTGAGCCCAGAGGGCCGTATCACCCCCGGCTGTACGGGCCTGTACGCCGACGCGCACGCCGCCGCCTGGCGCCGGGTCGTCGACTTCGCGCACGACGCCTCGCCGGGCACGGCCCTCGGCGTCCAGCTCGGCCACAGCGGGCGCAAGGGCTCCACCCGGCTGATGTGGGAGGGAATGGACGATCCCCTTCCGCGCGGCAATTGGCCCCTGGTCGCTCCCTCCCCGCTGCCTTACCGCCGCGGTGTCAGCCAGGTCCCCCAGGCCCTGGACACCGCCGGGCTCGCCGCCGTCCGCGAGCAGTTCGTCGCCGCCGCGCGCCGCGCCGCCCGCGCCGGCTTCGACCTACTCGAACTCCACTGCGCGCACGGCTATCTGCTCTCCAGCTTCCTGTCCCCGCTCACCAACCACCGCACCGACGCCTACGGCGGCACCCTCGCCGCCCGGCTGCGCTATCCGCTCGAAGTCTTCGACGCCGTACGGGAGGTGTGGCCCGCCGACTCCCCGATGACGGTCCGCATCTCCGCCACCGACTGGGCCGAGGGTGGTACGACCGCCGATGACGCGGTCGCCGTCGCGGCCGCCTTCGCCGCCCACGGCGCGGACGCCGTCGACGTCTCCACCGGCCAGGTCGTCCCCGACGAGCGCCCCGACTTCGGCCGCTCGTACCAGACCCCGTACGCCGACCGGATACGCAATGAACTCGGCGTCCCCGTCATCGCGGTCGGGGCCATCTCCTCCTGGGACGATGTGAACTCGCTGCTGCTGGCGGGCCGCGTCGACCTGTGCGCACTCGGCCGCCCCCACCTGTACGACCCGCACTGGACCTTGCACGCCGCCGCCGAACAGGGCTACATGGGCCCCGGCGCGCCTTGGCCGCTCCCGTACCGCGCGGGCAGCCGCAGACCCCCGACGGGCCGCGCCGATGGACGATGATGAGCGGCATGACCATACGCAGAAGGGCCGAGCTGTTCGTCCCCGAGGAGCAGGACCGCAGGCTCGACGCCCGGACGACCGGTGACGAACGGGGCGTGCTGGTCGACTTCCTGGCCAAGCAGCGGGCGACCCTGGAGCTGAAGTGCGCGGGAGTCGAGGGGGATTTGGCCCGGCGTTCGGTGGAGCCCTCCACGCTCTCGCTGCTCGGCCTGGTCCGGCATCTCGCCGATGTGGAGCGCCGCTGGTTCCGGCGGGTCATGGCCGGGCAGGACGTGCCGCTGCTCTTCTCCACCGAGGACAACCCCGACCAGGACTTCGACGGCGCGGTGCCCGGTCCGGCGGTCGTCGCCGAGGCGTGGCGGGCCTGGCGCGCGGAGGTGGCCTTCGCCGAGCGCTTCGTCGCCGAGGCTCCCGACCTGGACATCACGCGCGACGACGGGTGGCTCGGGGCGGTTTCGCTGCGCTGGGTCCTCATCCACATGATCGAGGAGTACGCCCGGCACAACGGCCACGCCGACCTGCTGCGGGAGCGGATCGACGGCGCGATCGGCGTATGAGGTCAGGTGCTCGGCGTCAGGCTTCAGGCGCGCGTGGCCGTCAGCACCTCCCGTACGTACCCGGCACCCGCGTCGTACAGCCGGTGGTGCAGCGCCGTGAACACCTCCGCCGCCCGGACGCCGGGCCAGTCCCGCGGCAGCAGCGCGGGTGGCAGGCCGGGGTCGGCGTAGGGGAGGAAGCGCCAGGAGTCCAGGGCGAGGACGTAGTCGCGGTAGGCGTCGCCTCGTGCAGGGGTGGCCGGTACGGCGCGTCCCGCCCAGCGCTCCAGCACCGGTTCCTGGGCGTACAGGAAGCCGCGGTGCAGCTTCGCCAGCTGCTCCAGATCCCACCAGCGGCGCACCGCCTGCTCCGTCGGCTCGAAGTCCGCGTGGGCGCCGCGGAAGAGGTCGACGTACGGGGAGAGTTCCAGGCGGGCCAGGGTGTGGCGGGTCTCGTCGTAGAGGTGTTCGGGGGCGATCCACACCCCGGGCGCGGCGGTGCCGAAGCCGAGCCGGGCCAGCCGCGAGCGCAGCAGATGGCGCTTGTGGCGCTCCTGTTCGGGGACCGAGAAGACGGCGAGCAGCCAGCCGTCTGTGTTCTCCTCCGCCCCCGGGTGGCCGTAGATGCGGCGGTCGCCGTCGTCGAGCAGTTGGCGCGCGTCCTCGGAGAGTGCGTATCCGGCGGCCCCGGCGTCCGTGCGGTCGGCGACCAGCAGCCCGCGCCGTTTGAGGCGGGAGACGGCGGACCGTACGGAGGGCGCGTCCACCCCCACCGCCCCCAGCAGCCGGATCAGCGCGGCGATGGGGACGGGTCCGGCGGGGCGGCCGGCGCCGCCGCGGCCGTAGGCGCCGTAGAAGGTGACGATCAAGGAGCGGGGGGTGGGCTGGCCGGTCACGCGCTTACTCTAGGGCGCCGTTCGTGCCCCACTTACCGTGCTGTGCCGTCCCGACCCGCAGCAGATAGCGCTGGAGCTTGCCGGTGGCGGTGCGGGGCAGGGCGTCCAGGAAGACGAACTCGCGCGGGCACTTGTACGGGGCCAGCTCCGCGGTGATGAACTCCCGCAGCGCTGTCATGGTTTCCTCGGTATGCGCGACGCCCGGCCGCAGCACCACATGCGCGACCACCACCGTGCCCCGCCGCTCGTCCGGCCGCCCGGTCACCGCGGCTTCCACGACATCCGGGTGGCGCAGCAGCGCCTCCTCGACCTCGGGCCCCGCGATGTTGTACCCGGCCGAGATGATCATGTCGTCGGCGCGCGCCACATACCGGAAGTAGCCGTCCGGGTCGCGGATGAAGGTGTCTCCGGTGAGGTTCCAGCCGTCCTGTACGTACTCGCGCTGCCGCTCGTCCGCCAGATAGCGGCAGCCCGTGGGCCCGCGCACCGCGAGCAGCCCGGGGCGGCCGTCCGGAACGGGCTGCGGCCCGGCGTCCGCGTCTGTGCTTCCGAAGTCCACCACCCGCGCCTCGAACCCCGGCACCGGGACCCCGGTCGTGCCCGGCCGGATCGCGTCGTCGGCGGCGGAGATGAAGATGTGCAGCAGTTCGGTCGCCCCGATGCCGTTGATGATCCGCAGCCCGGTCGCCCGTTGCCATGCGTGCCAGGTGCCGGCGGGCAGGTGCTCGCCGGCCGAGACGCAGCGGCGCAGCGAGGAGATGTCGTACGCGCCGCCGTCCGGCGCCGCGCCGTCCAGCCGCCCCAGCATCGCCCGGTAGGCGGTCGGCGCGGTGAACAGCACGGAGATCCGGTGGCGTGCGATATCGGCCAGCAGCCGTTCCGGGCCGCCCCAGTCGGACAGCAGCGCGGAGGCGCCCGCGCGCAGCGGGAAGACGACCAGGCCGCCGAGGCCGAAGGTGAAGCCGAGCGGAGGGCTGCCCGCGAACACGTCCTCGGGGCGCGGCCGCAGCACCTGCGCCGAGAAGGTGTCGGCGATGGCCAGCACATCGCGGTGGAAGTGCATACAGCCCTTGGGCCGCCCGGTCGTCCCCGAGGTGAAGGCGATCAGCGCCACGTCGTCGGCGGAGGTCGCCACCGCCTCGTACGACGCGGGCGCGGTGGCCGTGAGCCGCAGCAGGTCCTCGGGGCCGTCCCCGCCGTAGTACGTCGTCCGCAGCCCCGGCACCCCGGCCTTCACCAGATCGTCCGCGCACCGTACGTCGCACAGAGCGTGCCGTATCCGGGCCAGCTCGCAGATCGTCGCCAACTCCCGGGCCCGGTGGGCGGCCAGCACGGTCACGGCGACCGCCCCCGCCTTCATCACCGCCAGCCAGCAGGCGGCCAGCCAGGGTGAGGTGGCCCCGCGCAGCAGCACCCGGTTGCCGGGGACCACGCCGAGCGGGCCGGTGAGGGTGTGCGCGATCCGGTCGACGTGGGCGCGCAGTTCGCCGTACGTCCACACCTCGCCCGTCGCGGCGCGCACCGCGACCCGGTCGGCGCCGAACCGCTCGACGGTGCGATCCAGCAGCTCGGCGCCGCAGTTGAGGCGGTCGGGGTAGGGCGGTCCTGGCAGGTCGAGGCGGAAGGCGGGCCACTGCTCGGCCGGCGGCAGATGGTCCCGGGCGAAGGTGTCGATGTGCGCCGAAGGCCTGAGCTCCATCGAGGACGCGCCCCCTATGCCTGCCCGGGCAGACGCCCGGTGTTCGCACATGCCGTGCCTGAAGTCGCCCTGTCAGCGTAACGTGATGGTGACGACAGTCAACAGACCGCGATAAACACTCCAGTGGGAGGGTGACCGGTGCCGTCGTTCGCACTTGATCCGAAGCAGCGGCGCTGGTGCGCCGGGGTGCGGTCCCTCGCCCGCGACCTGCTGCGCCCGCTCGCCGAGAGCGGCCCGCCAGGCCGGGTCAACCGGCCGCTGACCGCCGCGCTCGGCGAACTCGGCCTGCTGCGGCGGCTGTTCCCCGACGACGGGCCGGTGCGCGCCCTCGACCTGTGCCTGCTGCGCGAATCGCTCGCCCGGGAGTGCACGGAGGCCGAGACCGCGCTCGCCCTCCAGGGTCTCGGCGGCTATCCGATCGTGCTCTCCGGCAGCCCCGAGCAGTACGCGCGCTGGATGCCCGAGGTCCGGGCGGGCCGCGCGGTCGCCGCCTTCGCGCTCAGCGAGCCGCAGGCCGGTTCCGACGCCGCCGCGCTCGGCCTGCGGGCCGACCCCGACGGGGCCGGTGGCTGGCGGCTGACCGGCGAAAAGTGCTGGATCTCCAACGCCCCGGAGGCCGACTTCACCGTCGTCTTCGCCCGCACCACCCAGGGCGCGGGCTCGCGCGGCGTCACCGCCTTTCTCGTCCCCGCCGACCGGCCGGGGCTCACCGGCGAGCGTCTTGACATGCTCAGCCCGCACCCCATCGGCAGCCTCGCCTTCGACGGCGTCCCCGTCACCCGCGAGGACGTCCTGGGCACACCCGACAAGGGGTTCGGCGTCGCCATGCGCACCCTCAACCTGCTGCGGCCGAGCGTCGGCGCGTTCGCCGTCGGCATGGCCCAGGCCGCGCTCGACGCGTCCGTGGCCCATGCGGGGGAGCGCACCGCCTTCGGCGGGCCGCTGAAGGACCTTCAGGCCGTCTCCCACCAGCTCGCCGAGATGGCCACCCGCACCGAGGCCGCCCGCCTCCTGGTCTACGCGGCCGCCACCGCGTACGACGAGGGCGCGCCGGCCATCGCCAAGAGTTCGGCGATGGCCAAGCTCCTGGCCACCGAGACCGCCCAGTACGTCGTGGACGCCGCCGTACAGATCCACGGCGCGCGGGCGTTGCGCCGCGGGCATCTTCTGGAGCACCTGTACCGCGAGGTGCGCGCGCCCCGGATCTACGAGGGCGCGACCGAGGTCCAGCGCACGATCATCGCGAAGGAGCTGTACCGGTGACCGAGCCCCACCCCTCTCTGGTGCGCACCAACCCGCCCGAGCTCTCCCCGCCCACCGGCTTCAGCCACGCCGTCACGGCCACCGGCGGCCGCCTGGTCTTCCTGGCGGGCCAGACCGCGCTGGACGGCGCGGGCGCGGTCGTCGGTGCCACGCTTCCGGCCCAGTTCCGGCGCGCACTGGCCAACCTGCTCACCGCCCTGACCGCGGTCGGCGGCACCCCCGCGGACCTGGCCCGGCTGACCGTGCACACCACCGATGTCGCGGCCTACCGAGCGTCCGCCCCCGAACTCGGCCGCATCTGGCGGGAGCTGGCGGGCCGCGACTACCCCGCGATGGCGGTCATCGGAGTCGTCCGGCTGTGGGACGAGGCGGCGATGGTCGAGCTGGACGGCATCGCGGTGCTGCCGTAGCGCATCACCCCACATGTTGGGGTATTGGCCATGCCCGCGCGGCGCGGTACCGTCGGTGCGATATCGACGACGGCAGGACGGAAGCCGGTGGGAACCCGGCACGGTCGCGCCACTGTGAACGAGACGTTCCAAACGCTCCAAGGGACGTCTCGTGAGTCAGACCCGTAGCCGTCGTCATGTGCACCACCGAGATGGGACGCGAATTCCCCAAGGAGGCCCTGCCATGGCGCAGCATGTCGCACAGCCGACCGCCACCACCCCCGCTCTCCCCGCCAAGCTGCCGATCGGTGCGATCGTCCCGTGGGCGGTGTTCTTCGGCATCCTGATGCTGGTCCTGCTGTACTTCGTCGGCGCCGAACAGGGCGCCACCTCGGTCGTCTCCGGCGAGGACGTCCACGAGTGGGTGCACGACGCCCGCCACCTGCTCGGTTTCCCCTGCCACTGACGCCAGGGACGCCGACACCCTCATGAATTCCGCAACGGTACGGAACCTGCTCGTCCGTGGCATGCTCGCCGGCCTCGGGGCCGGCGTGCTCGCCCTGATCGTCGCCTACCTCCTCGGGGAACCGAATGTCGACAAGGCGATCGGCTTTGAGGAGTCCCACGCCCCGGGGCACGATCACGAGGTCGAACTCGTCTCCCGCAGCCTGCAGTCCACCGCCGGCCTGGCCACCGGTGTTCTGATCTACGGGGTCGCCTTCGGCGGCATCGCCGCCCTCGCCTACTGCTTCGCCCTGGGCCGCATCGGCCGCTTCACCCCGCGGGCCACCGCGCTGCTGCTGTCCGGCTGCGCCCTGCTCGCGGTCTACGTCGTGCCGTTCCTGAAGTACCCGGCCAACCCGCCCGCCGTCGGCGACCCCGACACCATCTCCAAGCGGACCAATCTGTATCTGCTGATGATGGTGCTCAGCGTGCTCCTCGCGATCGCCGCGACCATCCTCGGCAAGCGGCTCGCCCCGAAACTGGGCACCTGGTACGCCACCGTCGCCGCGGTGGCCGCCTTCGCCCTGGTGATCGGCCTGGCGTTTGCGTTCCTGCCGGCCGTCAACGAGGTGCCCGCCGATTTCCCGGCCACCGTGCTGTGGCGGTTCCGGCTCTCCGCGCTGGCCATCCAGGTCACCCTGTGGGGAGGCTTCGGGCTGGTCTTCGGCGAGTTGGCCGAGCGCCTGCTGAGCCCCGAGCCCGCCACCAGGGCACCGGCATCGCCGGTGGCCACCCCCAGCCGACCGTGATCCGACCGTCGCCCGGACCCCACTGGGGCGGCCGCTCTCCTCAGGGGCGGTCGAGTGGCCGCCCCAGCCCGAGGTTCCAGCGTCCGGCGCGTCCGCTGATCCCGGTCGCGGTCAGCGGCCGCACGTCGGCACGCCAGAAGGCCGCCGCGGGCGCGCCCAGCACATGCACCACCGCGGCCCGCACCACGTCCGGCTCCACCACGGCGAGCGTATGGCCGTCCGTCAGCGACGCCGTGTCCAGCCACCGTCCGATCCGCAGGCACAGGTCCCGTACCGACTCCCCGCCGTGGGGCGCGGCCGCCGGGTCGGCCAGCCACCGGGCCACCGCCTCCGGTTCGGCGGCACCGACCTCGTCGAGGGTGAGGCCCCGCCAGCGGCCCGTATCCAGACCGGCCAGCTCCGCACAGGGCTCGGCCACGCCGAGCCCCAGCGCGGCGGCGGTCTCCCGGCAGCGCAGGCTGGGGGAGGTGACAGCGCGGTCGGCCGAGGGCAGCGCCCCGGCCACGGCGCGGGCCCGCGCCGCGCCGCCGTCCTCGAGAGGGCTCGTGCCGTCGTCGAACCGGGCCTTGCGCAGCGATGGACTCATCGCGGCTGAGATGAAGGTGACGCGGCTGGTCACGCGGTCGCTCCTCCTGCCTGTGCCATGGGCGGTACGGCACATACGTAACCACCGGTGGGCCCGCACCTGCCACACATCCGACCGCAGGCCGGGCTTGATAGCCTCTGGGGGCCAGTCGAGCCACATCCGAGGCCAGGGAATCCGGTGCGAATCCGGAACTGACGCGCAGCGGTGAGGGGGACGGGCGGGGCACACCATGCCACTGGGAGGGGAACGGGCCGGCCGAAGGGCGGGCGCGGGACCGTACCGGGAAGGCGCCTCGTCCGGGCGAACCCGAGTCCGAAGACCTGCTGGCACCTCCGCGCCCCGGCGGGGAGGCCGTCCGTAGGCCAGGCTCCGCGTACGAGCCCCGACCACCGAGGCATGCCCGTGCTGCTCCGTACCGCTCTCCGTCCCGCGGCTCTGCTGCTCGCCCCCGCCCTCCTGCTCACCGCGTGCGGTGGTTCGGGAGGCGGTGCCGAGGGCGCCGGGGAGTCCGCCGGCTCGACCGGTTCGGGCTATCCGCGCACCATCGACAACTGCGGCCGCAAAGTCACCCTGAAGTCGGCCCCCGAGCGGGCCGTCTCCCTCAACCAGGGCACCACGGAGATCCTGCTCTCCCTCGGCCTCGCCGACCGTATGGCCGGTACGGCGACCTGGACGGACCCGGTGCTGAAGGGCCTGGAGAAGGCCAACGCGTCCGTGCCGCGGCTGGCGGACAACGCGCCCTCGTTCGAGAAGGTGCTGGACGCCGACCCCGACTTCGTCACCGCCTCGTTCGTCTCCACCCTCGGCAAGGGCGGCGTGGCCACCCGTGAGCAGTTCGAGAAGCTGGGCGTGCCCACGTACGTCTCGCCCTCCGACTGCTCGGCGGGCAAGGACAACGACAGCGGCGGCGACGGATCGCGCTCCACCCCGCTCACCCTCGACAGCGTCTACGGCGAGATAGCCGACCTGGCCCGGGCGTTCGGGGTGGAGGAGCGGGGGAAGAAGCTCATCGCCGAGCTGAAGGGGCGGGTGAGCAGGGCCACCGCCGGGCTCGACGCCTCCGGTGTCTCCCTCGTGTACTGGTTCGCCAACTCCCAGTCGCCCTACCTGGCCGGCTGCTGCGGGGCGCCGGGCGCGATCACCCGGGCGGTCGGCGCGGAGAACGCCTTCGCCGACACCCATGACGAGTGGCCCCAGATCAACTGGGAAACCGTCGCCGACCGCGATCCCGACGTCATCGTCCTCGGCGATCTGACCCGTAAGCAGCAGACCGCGGAGACCGCCCGGGCCAAGATCCGTTTCCTGGAGGCCAACCCCGCCACCCGCAACCTGACGGCCGTGAAGAAGAAGCGGTACGTGCTGCTGAGCGGGCAGTCGATGAACCCGTCCATCCGCACGGTCGAAGGGATCGAGAAGGTCGCCGCGGGGCTGCGCGACTTCGGGCTCGCCAAATGAGCGCCCGTACGCTGCTGCTGACCGGCGGCGGGCTGGCCGCGCTGCTGATGTCGGTCGCCGTCGCGGTGACGATCGGACCCGCCGACATCTCCACGGGCGATGTGTGGGCCTCCGTCGCCGCCCACCTCGGTGTGGGCGAGAGCACGCTGACGCCGCTGCGCGACGGCATCGTGTGGAATCTGCGGATGCCGCGCACCCTGCTCGCCGCCGTATGCGGGGCCGGGCTCGCCGTATGCGGGGCGGTGATGCAGTCGCTGCTGCGCAATCCGCTGGCCGATCCGTTCGTGCTCGGGGTGTCCTCCGGTGCGTCCACGGGGGCGGTCGCCGTGGTCGTGCTCGGGGTGGGCGGGGGAGCCGTGTCGCTGTCCGCGGGCGCGTTTCTCGGCGCGCTGCTCTCCTTCGCGCTGGTGCTGCTGCTCAGCCACACCCTGGGCGGCAGCACGGACCGGGTCGTGCTGTCCGGGGTGGCCGCCATGCAACTGTTCTCCGCGCTGACCTCGTTCACCGTGCTGACCTCCGCCGACGCCGACACCACCCGGGCCGTGCTGTTCTGGCTGCTCGGCTCGCTCTCCGGCGCCGGGTGGGGGCAGGTGCTGCTGTGCGCCCTCGTCCTGGCCGTCGTCCTCGTCCTCTGCCTCGGATACGCCCGCACCCTGGACGCGTTCGCCTTCGGCGACGAGGCCGCGGCCGGACTCGGCGTCCGTGTCGCCCGTACCCGCCTGGTCCTGCTCTCGGCGACCGCGCTGCTCACCGCCGCCCTGGTCAGCTGTGCCGGGGCGATCGGCTTCGTCGGCCTGGTCCTCCCGCACGCCACGCGCGCCCTCACCGGCGCCGGCCACGCCCGCCTCCTGCCCGTCACGGCGCTGACCGGAGCCGTCTTCCTGGTGTGGGTGGACACCCTGGCCCGCACCGCCCTCGATCCCCAGGAGGTCCCGGTGGGCGTGGTGACGTCCCTCATCGGCGTACCGGCGTTCGTGGCCGTGCTCTACCGCGGCCGGAGCAAGGCATGACGGGCCTGCCGGAGCGGGACATGACCGGCCGAGCGGAGCAAGACATGACCGGCCGAGCGCAGCCGGGCATGACCGGTCTGCGCGCGGACCGGGTCAGCCGCCGCACCGCCGACAAGGTCATCGTCGACGGTCTCACCCTCACCCTCGCCCCCGGCGAGACGGTCGGCCTGCTCGGCCCCAACGGCTCGGGCAAGTCGACGCTGCTCAGACTGCTCGCGGGCGTCCTCGCCCCCACCGCCGGGGTCGTCACCCTGGACGGGCGCCCGCTGCCGGAGGCCGGCCGCCGCGCCACCGCCCGGCGTATCGCCACCGTCGAACAGCACGCCCACACCCAGACCGAACTGACCGTCCGCGACGTCGTGGCCCTCGGCCGCATCCCGCACCGCCGCGCCTGGACCCCGCCCACGGCGGCCGACGCCGAGGCCGTCACCGCGGCCCTGGCCCGTACCGGACTGACCGGCCGGGCCGCCCAGTCCTGGCACACCCTGTCCGGCGGCGAACGCCAGCGCACCCAGATCGCCCGCGCCCTCGCCCAGGAACCCCGCGAACTCCTGCTCGACGAGCCCACCAACCACCTCGACATCCAGCACCAACTCGACCTGCTGGAACTGGTCGCGGGCCTCCCGGTCACCACTGTGATCGCCCTGCACGACCTCAACCTCGCCGCGATGTACTGCGACCGGCTGCTGGTCCTCCGCGACGGCCGCGCCGTCGCGGAGGGCACCCCGGCCGAGGTCCTGACCCCCGCCCTCATCGAGCAGGTCTACGCCGTCCGCACCGAGGTCACCACCGAACCCGGCCACCCCGTGATCCGCTTCCTGCGCCGCGGCGCAGGAGGGGCCCAACCATCGGCCCGGCCCGCCTGATCGCCTGATCGACGGGCCGGGGCGCCGGGGCACGCCGGCCGGTCAGATGTCGCGGAAGATCTCGATCTGCGCGCCGATCGAGTTCAGCCGCTCCGCCAGGTCTTCATAACCCCGGTTGATCACATACACATTGCGCAGCACCGACGTCCCCGGCGCCGCCATCATCGCCAGCAGCACCACCACCGCGGGGCGGAGCGCCGGCGGGCACATCATCTCGGCCGCCCGCCACCGGGTCGGGCCCTCGACCAGTACCCGGTGCGGGTCGAGGAGCTTGACGTGGGCGCCGAGGCGGTTCAACTCGGTGAGGTAGATGGCCCGGTTGTCGTAGACCCAGTCGTGGATCAGCGTGGAGCCCTGCGCGGACGCGGCGATGGCCGCGAAGAAGGGCACGTTGTCGATGTTGACGCCGGGGAACGGCATCGGGTGGATCTTGTCGATGGGCGCCTGGAGCTTGGAGGGCCGTACGGTCAGGTCGATCAGCCGCGTACGGCCGTTGTCCGCCGCGTACTCGGCGCTGCGCTCGTGGTCGAGGCCCATCTCCTCCAGTACGGCCAGCTCGATCTCCAGGAACTCCACCGGCACCCGTCGGATCGTCAGCTCCGACTCCGTGACCACCGCGGCGGCCAGCAGGCTCATCGCCTCGACCGGGTCCTCGGACGGGGCGAAGTCCACGTCCCGGTCGATATCGGCGAGGCCGTGCACGGTGAGCGTGGTGGTCCCTATTCCTTCGACCTTGACCCCCAACTCCTCCAGGAAGAAGCACAGATCCTGGACCATGTAGTTGGGGGAGGCGTTGCGGATCACGGTGACGCCGTCGTGCCGGGCCGCGGCCAGCAGCGCGTTCTCGGTGACGGTGTCGCCGCGCTCGGTCAGCACGATCGCGCGGGTCGGGGACACCTCGCGGTCCACCCGCGCGTGGTACATCCCGTCCGTCGCGGTGACTTCGAGGCCGAAGGGGCGCAGCGCGGTCATATGGGGCTGCACGGTGCGGGTGCCGAGGTCGCAGCCGCCCGCGTACGGGATCTTGAACTGCCGCATACGGTGCAGCAGCGGGCCGAGGAACATGATGACGCTGCGGGTACGGCGGGCGGCCTCCGTGTCCATGGAGTCGAGGTCCAGTTCGGCGGGCGGCACGATCTCCAGATCGGCCCCGTCGTTGATCCAGCGGGTGCGGACGCCGATACTGCCCAGCACCTCCAGGATGCGGTAGACCTCCTCGATCCGGGCGACCCTCCTCAGGGTCGTACGGCCCGAGTTGAGCAGCGTGGCGCACAGCAGAGCGACGCATGCGTTCTTGCTCGTCTTGACGTCGATGGCGCCCGAGAGGCGCCGGCCGCCGACGACCCGCAGATGCATCGGCCCCGCGTATCCGAGCGAGACGATCTCGCTGTCAAGGGCCTCGCCGATCCTGGCAATCATCTCAAGACTGATGTTCTGGTTGCCTCGCTCGATGCGATTGACCGCGCTCTGGCTGGTGTTGAGCGCTTCCGCGAGCTGCGCTTGGGTCCAGCCGCGATGCTGGCGCGCGTCGCGGATGAGCTTGCCGATACGGGAGAGGTAGTCGTCAGTCATACGGCAGAGGTTATCTCAAATATGAGATGCGTGCGCGACGGGGGTGGTGTTCGGGTGAGGGGTCGTCGGCGCCCTGTCCGGCAAACCCATTGTTCTAGTTGCATGCGAACAACTACGATGCGAACACCTGAACAGGAGGCGCCCGTGCAGCAACCGTTACGTCGAACCTTGGTGGTCGCCCTCCCCTTCGCCCTCGCCTGCGCTGCCGTCCTCACGACGTACGCGGCCCTGCGCGACCGGCTCCCCGACCCGCTCGCCACCCACTTCCCGGCGAGCGGCAAGGCCGACGGCTTCTCCAGCGCGGGCTCCTTCGTCTGGGTGGCCATGGCCCTGCTCGGGGTCCAGGGGGTGGTCTTCGCCGTCCTCGTGCACCGCTCGAGCCGGGGTGGCCGGGGCATCGGCTCACTGCGCCTGATGGCCGCGTTCGCGTACGGGGAGTCGGGGCTGCTGGGCTACCTCTTCCCCGCCACGCTCTTTGCCAACGCCGACGTCCCCGACGCCGCCGACGTCCGCCTCCCCATGTGGCAACTGGCCGTGGCCCTGGCCTGCGCGCTGCCCGCCGCGGCGCTGGGCTGGCTGCTGGCCGGGGCGGACGCCACGCCCGCCGAGGAGCCCGCCGAAGAGCCGCACCGCCTGCCGCTCCGCGAGAGCGAGGTCGCCGGCTGGACCCGCACCGTCACCTCACGCGTGCTGCTCGGCGTCGGGCTGGCCCTCGCATGCGTGGGCGCGGTGCTGGCCTTCACGGTGAGCCCAGGAAGCGGGCTGCCGATGGCCGTGATGGGGGTGATCGCCGTGTTGCTGTCCGGCTGCCGGGTCACCGTCGACCGGCGCGGCCTGACCGTGTCCCCGCCCGTCGTCCGGCTGCCCCGGCTGCGGGTGCCGCTCGGCCGTATCGAGGAGGCCACCAGCCGACAGGTGAGCGCGTACGGCGACTTCGGCGGCTGGGGCTACCGGATCAGGGCGGGGCGCAGCGGCCTGGTGCTGCGCTCCGGGGACGCGCTGTGCCTGCGGCTGACCACCGGCAAGGAGTTCGTGGTGACAGTGGACGACGCCCGCACCGCCGCGGCGCTGCTCAACACCCTCATCCACCGGGCGGCGGACCGCGGCGCGGGCCGCTCGGCGGACGCGAGCTGACATGCTGTTCACGGTCGATCCCGGCTCCCCGGTCCCGCTCGGCGACCAGATCGCCGCCTCCGTACGCCGTGCCGTCGCCGACGGCACGGTCCACCCCGGCGAACGTCTCCCCGCCGCCCGCGCTCTCGCCGACTCCCTCGGCGTCAATGTGCACACCGTCCTGCGCGGCTACCAGCGGCTCCGCGAAGAGGGCCTGATCGAACTGCGCCGCGGCCGCGGCGCAGTCGTCACCGGCGCCCCCACCTCCGCCGGCCGCGCCCGCCTCGTCGAGGGCGTCCACGGCCTGGTCACCCAGGCCCGCGCGATCGGGCTCTCGGACGACGAACTGCTGGCCCTGGTGCGCAACGGCCTCACGGGCGGCTGATCGCCCCGGCGATCACTCGTACCGGTGACCGCCCGTCCCCGCCCCCGCCGCCGTCCCCGCCGCCAACCCCGTCACCATCCCCGCCACCAGCTCCGCGAAGTCCGCCGCCGGGTCGTCCAGGGGTGTGCCGTGGAGGAGTTCGACGCGGTGTACGAGGCGGGGGGAGATCAAGGGGATCGCGACGATGCCGGGGGCGCCCCTGGTGGCGGAGTGAGGGAGGAGGGTCAGGCCGTGGCCCGCCGCGACGAGGGTGAGGAGGGCCCGTACGTCGGTGCCCTCGTAGCGCAGGGCGGCGCGGAAGCCGTTGGTGCCGCCGGCGGCGCGCAGGTGGCGCAGGGGGACGGCGGCGTCGGGGGCGTCGAGCCAGCGCCAGCGGGGGGCGGCGAGGTCGGTCAGGCGCAGGCCGAGGCGCCGGGTCAGGGGGTGGCCGAGGGGGAGGGGGACGACGAGCGAGCCCTCGGCGATGGGCAGGGTGGACAGCGGGCCGAGGTCGGGCAGCGGCAGGGGGTCGCCTGGCGCCGTCAGGCCATCGGTCAGGCCGAGGTCGAGCTGTCCGGTGGACATGGCCGCGGGGATCTCGTCGCGGGACAGGAGCCGTACGGCCGTCCGTACGCCCGGGTGGGCCCGGCGCACCTCGGCCAGGGCCGCCGCGACCCGGGGCGTCAGGGCGGGCGGCGAGGCGCCGAGCGTAAGACGCGCGGTGGTGGCGCCGGCGAGGCGCTCGACGTCCGCGCGGGCCGCGTCCAGCCGGTGCAGCAGCGGGCCCGCGTGTTCCAGCAGCCGCGCGCCCGCCGCGGTCGGCGCCACTGGACGCCGGGTCAGCAGCGTGGTCCGCAGATCGGCTTCGAGCGTGGCGATGTGCCGGGACACGGCTGCCGGGGGGAACCCCAGGTCGCGGGCGGCCTCTGAGAAGGACGCGCGGCGGGCCACGGACACGAAGGTGCGGAGCAGGTGCGGATCCATTGCCTCAGTATTCCGGCTCGTGGGGCACCCGATGACCTCATCTCCGGGCGCCTGACGCTCAGGGAGCGTCACTTGGGCGAGCGTTCGAATCCGGGGTGTCCGGCGGCCGGGCGACCAGCCGCGCGTACCAGGCGGAGGAGGCCACCAGCTGGCCGATCGCCAGTCCCGCCACCACGATCAGAAACACCACGATGAGCCAGGACAGCAGCGTGAAGACGGGGCCGAGGGGGCCGAAGTCGGCGAGGCTGCGGTTCATGGCCCGCGGCATGATCAGACGGGAGGCATAGCCCAGCGCGACGGTGCCGGTGCCCGCGAGCACCGCACCGGGCAGCAGCGGCAGCCATCCGACCCGGCCGCCGAGCAGCAGATGCTGGGTCCACCACCACAGCAGGACGGCCGACAGCAGGGACAGCACGAGCCCCGAGACGATCCCGGTGCCGAAGCCCCTGCGCACCGGCGCCTGGACGAACAGCACCGCCAGCCAGACCAGCACCCACAGCAGCCAGCGCCACGCCGCCACGCGCATCCTCGCCCTGGGCAGGTTCCAGCACCGCTCGCAGACCGTCTGCAGGGCCCGGCTGAAGGCCGTGGCCGACACCAGCGCCACCAGGAGGCCCACGGCGCCCGTGGGCTTCCTGGTCGTACCGGACGCGGCGAGCGCCCGGCGCAGCTCTTCCAGCGTCTTGCCGCGCACACCGACCACCGAGCGCACGGAGTCCGCCAGCAGGCCCTTCCAGCCCTCGGGAGCGAAGGCCGCCACCACCATCAGCAGTGGCAAGGCCGTCAGGAACGCCTGCGCGGCCAGTCGGCTGGCGGCCTCCAGAGTGTTGACCGCCAGCAGCCGCTCCGTGAGCCGGGCGACCGGCCCGGCGACTGACGGGGAGCGCGCCGCGGCCAGGACACTCCGTGCTCCGCCGAACCGGGGTGGCCGGTGTTCGTCTCCGTCGGAACTCACCGCCTGCCTCCTGCGTTCCAGGCTGCCACCTCGGCCTCGGACGGTCCCAGGAATTCACCCCGGCTGCCGCCACCGCCGATAACGGGTGCTCGTGGCGCCCGTTCGCCGCCGCCGCGGCGATGCCCAGCAGCACCAGGACGAGGACGACGAGGCCCAGGACGAGCGCCACGGACGCCGGGGTGGGGTGGTTCCACAGGACGAGGGCGAGCGCGCCGCCGCCGATGACGATCCCGGTGGTCCAGCCGCGGTGGCCGTCCAGCCAGCGGCCCGTACCGCCCGTACGCACACCGGCGCGGGCCAGGGCCCGGCCGGTGGCGCCGGTGGCGCGGGCGGCCCCGGAGCGTATGGCGCGGGCGCCGCGCCCGGGGCCGTACAGATAGCCGGACAGCACGGTGACGACCGCGATGACCAGGATCGTGCGGGTGCTCTCGCGCAGAAAGCGCACGAAGGTGTCGTAGATGGTGGCGGCGGCGTCCTCGGGCAGCGTGGTGGGCGGGACGGAGTCCAGATAGACCCGGCGCACTACGGCAAGGCCGACGAGCAGCACCAGCATCATCACCGCGACGCCGATGCCCACGCCCATCAGAGCCACCCGGTGCGCGGGGGCCGTCCCCACGGCGAGGGCGGCGAGCACGAGCGCCGTGATCGGCAGCCAGACGCCCAGCACATTGAGCAGCCGCATCGCGTCCTGCGCCTTGTCGAGCTTGTCGGTCTTCAGCAGCGGGACCGTCCGCTCCACGGTGGGGATGTGCGCGGCCTTCTCGTATCCCGCGGCGACCAGTCTGTGTTTGACGTTGTCGATCAGGGTGCCGATGTCCAGGACGATGGTGTTCCCCCTGGCCTGGACGGCGCTGGGCCCCTCGCCGGTGAGGACCTTCACCACGGCGGTGTGCGCCCGGCGGTTTGCGGCGGTCCACACCTGGGCGAACTGGTCGCTGTGCACCACCTTGGCCACCACGTCGTGGACGGCCGTGGTGAGGGCGGTCTTCAGCGGCCCGGTCAGCAGCCGGGCGCTGTCGGCCACCCGGGGCGGGGCGCCGACCCGGTCGAGGGCCTTGGTGAGCGCGGCGGTGACCCCGGCGACGTCGACGTTGTCGACGACGCGCTTGGTGAGCCGGTCGGTCACCGCGCTCTGTACGGCGGGGTCGGAGGCCAGCGGCGCCACGGTCTGGACGTATCGGCCGGTGTCGGAGACCTCCTCATGCGCCCAGGTGGCGACCACGGCGAGCGGTGCGAGCAGCACGGCAAGCACCAGCAGCACCGACGCTCCCGCGTACCGCAGTCGGCGGTGGCGGACAGCGACCGCCTTGCGCAGCCGCTCGTACTCCTGGCGCTCGGTGGCGCTCAGCGGAGGTTCGGGCGGCGGTTCTGAAGGCGGTTCGGAGGGAGTGCCCGAGGAGTCCATGCGGTCCTCCTTCGCATGATCCTCATGGTGCGCGGAGGCATGGCTGATCGCCATCTGGGTCGCGTCGGCAAGGACGAGCCGGCACGGGCGACGTCGAACAGATCAGTGACTGCGCTGTTACAGTCCGCTTGCCCCGAGTACGGGGACACGACGGAAAACAGAATGAGGGGACCAGAGTTGCGCTTACAACTGAGACGGATGATCGCGGCGATCGGGGTGGGGCTCGCGCTTGCCCTGTCGCCGATCACGGGGACCGCGACGGCGCAGGAGACGGGCACCATGGCCGTGACCAACATGGACTTCACCCCGTCCGAAGTGGACGCGACGCCTGGCGGCGAGACCGTCACGCTCCGCTGGACGATGACGGATACCACCCCAGAGACCGACGGCATGAGCGCGCGGGTCTACCTGCGCCGCCAGGGCGCGACGGCCGACACGTACCTGGGCGTGCCGCTGGTCGGGACCTATGACGTGGGCTCCTCTGGCCAGGACATCACCGTGGTGCCCGGTTCGACGCCTCAGGAGGCTACTTATGAGTGGACCCTGGCCGTTCCGCAGTACGCGGCCGGGACGTCGGTCACCTGGGCCGTTACCCGCTTAGAGGCCTGGGACAACCAGGGCACCTCGCTGGACTGGGGCGCCGCCGAGCTGGGTGCGTTCCACAGCACGTTCGAGGCGAAGACGCTCGCCGACGCGCAGGGTCCGACGTACGACGACCTCGCGGTGAACAGCGAACAGGAGCCGTACGTCTACGCCGGCGAGGACTCGTCGAGCATGACCTACGAGCTCGATGTGTACGACGCCCAGGCCGGCATCTCCGGCGGCACCCTGACGGTGACCGGCCCCGGCGGGCAGCACCTGACCGGCTCGTTCGCGATCGAGTGGACCTGGTACGAGGGCTACCAGGGGTGTGGCTACATCGACTGGGGCCAGACGTACGCCGGGTCCTGCCGCGTGTCCGTGACCTTCCCCGCGCACGCGGCATCGGGCACGTGGACCGTCTCGAAGGTCCAGCTCACCGACAACGCGGGCAATACCAGCACCTACAACAACCTCTCAGCCGCCCCTGTCCACGTCACCTCCAACGACGTGCTCTCCGCGGACGGTTTCACGGCGACGCCGAACCCGGTCGACACCTGGCACGGCGCCCGGACGGTCAAGGTCGGTTTCCGGCCCCACGGGAACCAGGGCGAGGTCGCGTCGGCGGTCGTGAACACCGGCAGTGTCAACGGCTGCCGGCAGACCTCCACCACGGCGACGACCGCGGCTGACGGGACCGTCTCGGTGAACTACAGCGTGCCGCGGGGGGTCTTCACCTGCCGTATCACCGGCCTGATCATCACGGACAACGCCGGGAACGTCGCCCTGTACGGCTCGGAGTTCGGCGCACCGGAGACCGGTCTGACGATCGCTTCGGCACCCGACACGGTGCTGCCCGAGATCGACCAGGCCACGCTCTCGCCCACCACCATCCCGGCAACGGACCACTTCACGGACATCCGGCTCACCGTCAACGTCTCGGGCACCACCGCGGGTGTCAACGGCTACGACGTCTACTTGATCGATTCCTCGGGGCAGTGGATCCCGGCCGTGTTCGGCGGTACCTCAGTGACCTTCAGCGGCCCGTTGACCTTCTCCTTCACGCTCCCCTCCGACGTGGCCCCCGGGACGTACACCATCGCTCTGCGCCTGTCCGACCAGGCGCGCAAGTCCTCGTCCTTCGGTTTCCCGAACGGCACCCCGATGCCGGGTGGGCCGGTGACTTTGACGGTCACCTAGGCGCCCCGGAGCCTGAACGGATCGCCCGGCATCACCGGGAGGTGCCCGGTCTCGCTGCGAGGCCGGGCACATCGCCGTCACTGCCCCGCGGAATGCCTCTGGACCCTTCGCCGGCCCGATGGATGAGAGCGGTCCGCCGCGTACGGCTGCCCGAGCATGAGAAACGGATCACGGCAGTGCGAGCCCACCGTGCGGCGGTCCATGTATTAGGGTTATCTTGACATCGAGATATCCGCCGGAAGGCGCACCGCGGCCGCGCCGGTAAGGCTTGCCTAACTAAGCCTGACCTTACCTGATGGGTGAGGACACGGGGCGGCAGGATTGCGGTAGTACGCGCGAGATCATGCATGAAGGAGACTGTCGTGTCGGCGAACAGCTTCGACGCCCGTAGCACCCTCCAGGTGGGCGACGAGTCGTACGAGATCTTCAGGCTGGACAAGGTGGAGGGATCCGCCCGTCTGCCGTACAGCCTCAAGGTGCTGCTGGAGAACCTGCTCCGTACCGAGGACGGCGCGAACATCACCGCCGACCACATCCGCGCGCTGGGCGACTGGGACCCGAGCGCCCAGCCCAGCCAGGAGATCCAGTTCACGCCGGCCCGCGTGATCATGCAGGACTTCACTGGCGTGCCGTGTGTCGTGGACCTCGCCACCATGCGCGAGGCCGTCAAGGAGCTGGGCGGCGACGCCGCCCGTATCAACCCGCTCGCCCCCGCCGAGCTGGTCATCGACCACTCGGTCATCGCCGACCGCTTCGGCACCCCCGACGCCTTCGCCCAGAACGTGGAGCTGGAGTACGGGCGCAACAAGGAGCGCTACCAGTTCCTGCGCTGGGGCCAGACCGCGTTCGACGAGTTCAAGGTCGTCCCGCCGGGCACCGGCATCGTCCACCAGGTCAACATCGAGCACCTGGCCCGCACCGTCATGGTCCGGAACGGACAGGCGTACCCCGACACCCTGGTCGGCACCGACTCGCACACCACCATGGTCAACGGCCTGGGCGTGCTGGGCTGGGGCGTCGGCGGTATCGAGGCCGAGGCCGCGATGCTGGGCCAGCCGGTCTCGATGCTGATCCCGCGCGTCGTCGGCTTCAAGCTGACCGGCTCGCTGCCGACCGGCACCACCGCCACCGACCTGGTGCTGACGATCACCGAGATGCTGCGCAAGCACGGGGTGGTCGGCAAGTTCGTCGAGTTCTACGGCGAGGGCGTCTCGTCCATCCCGCTCGCCAACCGCGCCACCATCGGCAACATGTCGCCGGAGTTCGGCTCCACCGCCGCGATCTTCCCGATCGACGGTGAGACGATCAGCTACCTCAAGCTCACCGGCCGCAGCGAGCAGCAGCTCGCGCTCGTCGAGGCGTACGCCAAGGAGCAGGGCCTGTGGCTGGACCCGGCCGCCGAGCCCGACTTCTCCGAGAAGCTGGAGCTCGACCTGTCGACGGTCGTCCCGTCGATCGCCGGCCCCAAGCGCCCGCAGGACCGGATCGTGCTGGCCGAGGCCGCGCAGCAGTTCGCCCAGGACATCCGTAACTACGTGGCCGAGGACGAGGAGACGGGCAAGGAGTCCTTCCCCGCCTCCGACGCCCCGGCCATCGACCACAACGGCATGCCGACCAAGCCGACCCCGGTCATCGCCCCCGACGGCAGCCAGTACGAGATCGACCACGGCGCCGTCACCGTCGCCGCGATCACCTCCTGCACCAACACCTCCAACCCGTACGTCATGGTCGCCGCCGCCCTCGTGGCCAAGAAGGCCGTCGAGAAGGGCCTGACCCGCAAGCCGTGGGTCAAGACCACCCTGGCCCCCGGGTCCAAGGTCGTCATGGACTACTACGACCGGGCCGGCCTCACCCCGTACCTCGACAAGCTCGGCTTCAACCTGGTCGGCTACGGCTGCACCACCTGCATCGGCAACTCCGGCCCGCTGCCGGAGGAGGTCTCCAAGGCCGTCAACGAGGCCGACCTCGCCGTCACCTCCGTGCTGTCCGGCAACCGCAACTTCGAGGGCCGGATCAACCCGGACGTCAAGATGAACTACCTGGCGTCCCCGCCGCTCGTCGTCGCGTACGCCATCGCGGGCTCCATGAAGGTGGACATCACCAAGGACGCGCTGGGCATCGACAAGGACGGCAACCCGGTCCACCTGACCGACATCTGGCCCTCCGAGAAGGAGGTCGAGGAGGTCGTCGCCTCCGCGATCGGCCAGGAGATGTTCAGCACCAGCTACGCCGACGTCTTCGCGGGCGACGCGCAGTGGCAGGCGCTGCCCATCCCGACCGGCAACACCTTCGACTGGGACCCGGAGTCCACCTACGTCCGCAAGCCCCCGTACTTCGAGGGCATGACGATGGACCCGGCGCCGGTCCAGGACGTCACCGGCGCCCGGGTGCTCGCCAAGCTCGGCGACTCGGTCACCACCGACCACATCTCCCCGGCCGGTGCCATCAAGGCCGACACCCCGGCCGGCAAGTACCTCACCGAGCACGGTGTCGAGCGCCGCGACTTCAACTCCTACGGCTCGCGCCGAGGCAACCACGAGGTCATGATCCGCGGCACCTTCGCCAACATCCGGCTGCGCAACCAGGTCGCCCCGGGCACCGAGGGCGGCTACACCCGCGACTTCACCCAGGACGGCTCCCCGGTCTCCTTCATCTACGACGCGTCGCAGAACTACCAGGCCGCGGGCATCCCGCTGGTGATCCTGGCGGGCAAGGAGTACGGCTCCGGCTCCTCCCGCGACTGGGCCGCCAAGGGCACCGCGCTGCTGGGCGTCAAGGCCGTCATCGCCGAGTCGTACGAGCGCATCCACCGCTCGAACCTCATCGGCATGGGCGTGCTGCCGCTCCAGTTCCCGGAGGGCGCCTCGGCGCTGTCGCTGGGCCTGACCGGCGAGGAGACCTTCTCCATCACGGGCGTCACCGAGCTGAACGACGGCACCACCCCGCGCACCGTCAAGGTCACCACGGACACGGGCGTCGAGTTCGACGCGGTCGTGCGCATCGACACCCCCGGAGAGGCGGACTACTACCGCAACGGCGGCATCATGCAGTACGTGCTGCGCTCGCTGATCCGGAAGTAAGTCCCGGGCGGAAGCCTGAAGGACGGGCCGACGGGCCGCACTCCTCGGTGAGGGGGTGCGGCCCGTTCGCCGTTCGCTGCTGGGATCAGGGGCGGGACCGCTGGTGGCCCGAGATCCAACGACCAACGCCTACGCACACGCTGCGTCACCACCCGCCGGGCCCGAGGCCACCTCCACCCCGCCTGAATTCGAAGACTCCGCAGACCTTGCCGCCGGAATTTGTCGTTCGAGGCCCGGCGGCAAGGTATGCGTTTGGGAATCGCTCCGGCGTTCGTCTCTATGCGCGGACGGAGTGCACCGTCGTGTCGCGTGTGTTGCGGCTAGATGCTTGATCCGCCGCCGGAGGTGTTGCTCCACCAGGCGCTGTAGGCGTTCAGCGAGTACCGCTTCTGCACGCCGCTGGTCGAGGTGATCTCGAGGCCGAACTGCATCGTGTCGAAGGTGGTGTTGCGCAGGAGGTTCTGCGACGCGGCCCATCGCCAGACCGCCGAGGCGTCGATGGTTCCGGTGTTGGTCTGCTGGGCGGGGATGAGCTGCAGGACGTTCCAGCCGGGATCGGCCTGCCAGACCGACGCGTACTGGACGCCGCCGATGGTCACGTTGGACGCGATCTGCCTTCCCCAGCCGCCTGCCGTCCCCCCGGACCAGCTGGTGAAGACCATGATCTCGTCCTGGTTGCCGGTCGACCAGAGGTCGCTCGTCCAGTTCCAGTGATCACTGCCGGCGACGGGAGCCGACGACGTGTTGTACCAGAAGCCCGCCGAGTTCAACTGCGACAGCGGCGTCTGGGGCCGGACCGAGGTGTTCGGGTAGGACTTGATCCCGCCGCCGGAGTGGTTGGCGTCGACATACCAGGACTTGATGCTGTTGACGGTCTGGCACTGCGTGCCGGCGTTTTCGCCCCAGACGTTGTTGTAGATCGTCCAGGTGCCCTGGGTGTACTGACCCCACCGGTCGCAGGTGGAGTTCACCTGGGCCTGCGCCGGAGACGCGAAGCTCAGGAACCCGGCGATCACGGCGACTATCAGGGCCAGCCGACCGAACCCGGCCGACTTGCTGCTGATGGATTTCACGGCTTGCCATCTCATGTGTCCCTCCAAGGACGGCGATGGGTTGTTCCGGACCCTCCGGTCTGGTGGCGGACCCTGGCGCCGCGAGGTGTCGCTCGCCGGCGAGTCCGGGCTCGGGACGGTGCGACTCAGCCCCATCCGAGGTGCTTGCGCAGTTGGCCGACTGATCGGCTTGATGGCCGGCCCTGGGTGAAGTGGTTCCTTCCACTGCTCGCAGTTGGAGCCCCCGCCGAAAGCGAGGCGGCCGAAACGGTCGATCAGCTGACGTGTTGACACCTTCGCTCCGTTCGCATGCGGTGCTGCTCGCGATGGTGGGGTGGCTCGTGTCGTCGAGGTGGCGCGCTCAAGAACTGCGGGAACGGTGCTCGGTCCCTTTACTTTCAAGCACCGGGCTTGCCGGACGCAGGTGGCGAAGTGTCGAAGCGCTTGCGTCTGCGTGGACAGTAATGATGGGGCCTCTGAACAGCAAGGCTCTGCGCAGGAAGACACATTTCCTTCACCTGTGCACATCGCCGTCGAAGCGCTTCGAAAGCATGGCCGCGCCCGCCACCTGGCCTTCACGGAACCGCTACTGGCCCTGGTGGATGTGGCGGAAGGTGCCGGGGCAGGTGCTGATATGACGGGTGAAGAACTTGCCTCGCCCACCTACAGCGCCCTGGTCAACGCGGCCTCCAGCAGCGCTGACAACCAGCAGTTCGCCCGCGCCTCCAGCAGCGAACTCCAGGTCTACACAGGCTTGCTCACCATGTGTCTCGACTCCAACGGCGCGACGAGTCCGGACGGTGCGGTCACGGGTCGGCCTCCTCGGTGCCGGGCGATCAGCGCGGCAGCTCGACCTTCACCGGGCCGCACCCCAGCCGCTCCGCCTCGGCGGCGGCGTAGCGGGGGAGGAGCTTGCGCGGAAGGTCGTCCATGCCGGTGCCGTCGTCCTGGACGAGGAAGACGACCAGACCGGTCTGGCACATGGTCTGGTACAGAGCCAGGTCCCGGCCGACTGAACTCCTGCCTCGCTTCTCGTAATCGGGCGCTTCGTTGCGATCGGTCCGGTCGGACAAGACCTGGGCGAGCCGCGGGCTCTCGACGGTGACCAGCCGCAGCCGCGGACGCCCCCGTATCGTGAGGTCCCTGGTGCCGACGCCGCAGACGCGGGCCGTCCCGGGGCTGTGCGTGAGCAGCGTCTCGTCGAGCCAGCCCCAGCGCTGGTCCTGGTCCTTGGAGCGGGGCAGCGTCAGCCCGTCGACGCCGCAGAGCCTTCGCGGCTCGGTGTCCTTGAGGGGAGGGACAGCGGGAAGACGACCCGGGAGGGGGAACGTGCCGTCGCAGCCCAGGGCGCGCATGGCGCCGTTGGCCAGCCGGACGGTCGCGCGCGCCGTCTGATCCCGCCAGTGACGGTCCTCGTCCAGGCTCATGGGCGGCCTGCCCCAGGACGCGTCGACGACCGCAGGCCCGGTGATGCCTCTCCCGTCGCCGCAACCCTTGGGGAGCGCCAGCCAGGTCCGGCTCTCCGAGGCCATCCCGACGAACCCCTTGCCGAACGGCACCGACAGCGGGGAGAGGAAGTCCGTCAGCCAGCCCGCGGACTGCGCGTCGTACCGCCCGTCGAGCTGGTGGAGCCGGAAGTCGATATGCGCGACGGGGCCGCCGTCGTCCAGCGCCAGGAGCCGACAGGCGCCCTGGACATCCGCGCCCCCGTGGGTCGGGCGGATCTCCTCCGCGCGGACCGAGCGGTCGGGGCGGAACAACGCCTCCGCCTCCTTCTTGGGGAGCGCCCCCCAGCACATGGCTTGTTTCTCGTCCGACCACGGGAGGCTGTCGGTCTGCCAGGCGGTCAGCAGGCCGCCGATGAGCGCGCTCACGACTCCCACGGTGATCAGCTGACCGGGCCGGGACCGCAGCAGGCCCCAGGCCCGTCGGCCACGCCGCGCCCACCGGCCCTTGCGTGCCACCTCGGCGGCGACGCGGATGTGGTCCTGCCGCCGTAACTCCTCAGGGCTGCTCATATCGAGTCTCCGTGTGGTGTGACGGCGGCGCAGCCGAGGCGCTTGGCCACGGCGGCGGCGTAAACGGGGAAGATACGGGACGGGGTGGCGAACGGGGTGTCGTCGGCGACGTCCGTCCGCTCCATGGACATCACTGTCGTACGGCCCGCGCATCGGATCCGGACGAGCGCGCCATCCGCGTCCATAAAGCCCTGGCCGCGCCAGCCCCGGGCGGGCGGGGCGCTGCCGGTGAGGCCGTCGAAGAGCTTCACCAGCCGGGGGTGGGCGGTCATGGTGAGCCGGGCGGCCACCGTGTCGTACCAGCGGACGACACAGGTCTGGAGGTCGTCGCTGACCGGACCCACGGCTGAGTCGAGGCCCTTGCCGCTGCCCTCGCCACCGCCGGACGCGGGCCTCAGTCCGTCAATCCGGCAGGCGCCCGAGGAGTAGCCGGTGACGAAGGTGTCGTCAGGCACGTATCCCGGCGGTATGGGTGCGGTGAAGCCCAGCGGCTTCTCCGGCGCGCAACCGGCCTTCTCCATGCCCCGGTTGGCGACGTCCACGAGCAACTGCCCCACCTCCCAAGGCTCGATGGAGACATCCTCCGGCAGGGTGGCGGTGTCGTCTTTGCCGTCGCTCTGCACGCCGCTGACGGTCACGACCGAGGGGCGGCCGTCGACATCGCACTTCTCGGGGAGCACCAGCGTGGCGGAGCCCTCGCTGACGAAGCCCGGCAGCCCCTCGGGAAGCTGATCTCCCGCGCCGGCGAAGAGCTCGGCCAGCCAGACGCGGCGCTTCTTCGCGTCCTTCGGGGCCGTGCCGTAGCTGACGGAGATCTTCTCGTGGACCTCGTCGATGCCGTTATCCCAACTCGTGGTGATCGTGCACGAGCCGCGCGGGCGTTCGGGCGTCGGGGCCGTCTCCCGGAAGGCGCGGTTGTCGTTGTTGAAACGCAACGGCTTCTCGCCCTGCGACCAGGCGCCCCAGCAGTATCTCTTCGCCGCGTCGGAGTCGGTGTCCGCGTCGTCGCCTGCCCTGATGACCAGCCATCCCGCCACCAGCGCGGCGGCAAGCCCACCCGCCAGCGCCGCGCGTACGCGCCGCGCCGCCAGAGCGCGGCGCCGCCGTCCGCCACCCCCACCGACACCGGCGGTGTCACCGTCGCCTGTCGTCCGTTCGTCCATCTCGCTTCCCCCCGAAAGCATGTGTGCCGTGGATCGTATCGGGCGGCACTGACACGTACCTCAGAGAAAGGTGCCGGACGGGATGTACGGAGTCGGCGGCCGCATCCCGCGCAGGCACACATAGCCCCACGTCGACAGCTCGAGCCCCGCCGCCAGCCCCACGTCCACCGCCCACTCCTGCTCGGCCGTCAAGTTCTGGACCCGGGCCTCGGTGCCCTCCGGGAGGCTGAGCAGCGCGGCGGTCAGCAGCCGCGTCGCCAGCCGCCGGGAGGTCGCGGCCAGCAGTTCGACCTTGCCGTCGTCGCCGACGTAGCAGTATCCGCTGCCCGCCAGGTCGTCCGAGACGAACAGCCGGCACTGGCGCAGCAGCAACTCGTGGTCGGGGCCGTGCGCGCCGCCCCGGGTGCGGCGGTCGACGGAGTCCATCATGTCCCGCTGCCTGGGCCCGCCCTCGAAGACCGCCCCGTCCGGTGGGGCCAGCCGCTCCTTGTTGACGATTCCGCGCATGCGGATGGCCGGGTGCAGGGTGAAACCCGCCTGCCGGTACGTGGCGGCCGCCCGCGGGTCCTCGGAGCCGACGATGATCCCGCGCAGACACGCCCGCCCGTACGCGAGCGCCGCCGCCAGCAGCTCCCGGCCCAGGCCGCGCCCCTGCGCCCTCGGGAGCACCGCGAACAGCGCCAGCCCCCAGGTGCCCTCCCGTCTGTGGGACAGCGCCGCGCCGACCGGCATCCCGGCGTCGTCCACGGCGAGCCAGCAGCCGTCCGGGTCGGTGCGGGCGAGGTGTCGGTTGCGGCCGTGGACGGAGGCGACGCGCCGCGGCGGCCACTCGTCGTCGGTCTCGCCCGGGAGGGTGCGGGAGGCGCCGAAGGCGGCGGCGGCCACGGTCCGTACCGCCTCGGCGTCCTCCTCGGTGTCGCGTAGCCGGCGGACAATCATGTACCCATGATGGCGGGCGGGTTGGCGGGCGCGCGAAGTGTGTTGTCGGTTGTGTGGACGTGGCTTGGTCGACCCACGAACGCGACAACGTTGTCAAAAGGGTTCTAGGGATCAGTACGCCGCCAACCGGCCCGCGCTGTCAAGTGCCCGCACACCGCGCGCAGTTCGAGCGGCCGACCGGCCTGAGGCGCCCTTACGGCCGACGCGCCCCGTGCGGTACGGTCCCTGCGGCTTGCTCGACCCGGCGAACGCGGCCCTGCGCGAAAGATGGGACCGCGATGCCCTCAAGACCCCCGGCCGCCCTGGCGGCCGCGGCCCTGACCGCCGGACTGCTCGCGTCCGCGCTGACCGCCGCCCCCGCGACGGCCGCGCCGACCACCAAGCCGACCGCCGCGGCGGCCGAACTCGTCAAGGACCCCGCCGCCTACGTCGATCCGCTCATCGGCAGCCGCAATGGCGGCAACACCTACCCCGGCGCCGTCGTCCCCTTCGGCATGCTCTCCTGGAGCCCCGAGAACACCCGCGGCAACGCCACCCGCACCGCCGCCCCCGGCGGCTACCAGTACGACGCGACCCGCATCCGGGGCTTCAGCCTCACCCATATGTCCGGCACCGGCTGCGCGGGCGGCTCCGGCGACATCCCCTTCTTCCCCTTCCCGGGCGAGGTCACCTCGTCCCCCGCCGCGGACACCAAGGACGAGGTGTACGCGTCCGACTTCCGGCACGAGGACGAGACCGCGCGGCCCGGCGGGTACCAGGTCACCCTCGCCTCCGGCGCCGGAGCCGATCTGACCGCCACCGCCCGCACCGGATCCGCCCGCTTCACCTACCCCGAGGGCAAGGCTGCCTCGCTGCTCATCCGCACCTCCGCGGCCGAAGTCGGCAGCACGGACGCGGACATCACGATCGACCCGGCGCACCGCACCGTCTCCGGCTCGGTCACCAGCGGCAACTTCTGCGGCTACCTCGACCCCGAAGGGCGCCGCAGCTACTACACACTCCACTTCACCGCCACCTTCGACACCGCGTTCACCGCCCACGGCACCTGGCAGGACGACCGGCTGCGCCCCGGCACCACGACCGCCGAGGGCGGCACCGGCGGGTACGGCACCGACGGCCGCCCCGTCGCCGGGAAGGGCTCCGGCGGCTACCTCCGCTTCCCCGACGGCACCCGCCGGGTCGGGGTCAAGGTCGGCATCAGCTACGTCGGCCAGGCGGGCGCCAAGGCCAACCTGGCCGCCGAGAACCCGCCGGGGCGCGGCTTCGGGCAGGTGCGCGACGCCGCGTACGACGCCTGGCGCCGCCGGCTGGCCGACATCAGGGTCGGCGGCGGCTCGGACACGGACCGCACCACGTTCTACACCGCGCTCTACCACTCGCTGCTGCACCCCAACGTCATCAGCGACACCGACGGCCGCTACCGGGGCAGCGACGGCGAGGTCCACTCGGTGACGCCGGGCCACCGGGCCCAGTACGGCACCTTCTCCGGCTGGGACGTCTACCGCTCCCAGGTCCAGCTGCTCACGCTCCTCGACCCCGGCCGCGGCTCCGACATCGCGCAGTCGCTGCTGAACTTCGCGCGCCAGAACGGCGGCGTATGGGACCGGTGGATCCACAACTCCTCCGGCACCCATGTCATGAACGGCGATCCGTCGGCCGCCGCCCTCGCCGGGATCCGGGCCTTCGGCGGCACCCGTTTCGACCTCGACGGCGCCCTCGACTCGCTGGTCCAGGCCGCCACCGTGCCGACGGAGAAGGACACAAGCCCGGCCGGTAAGCCGATCATGTCGGTGGGCCAGCGGCCCTCCCTCGACAAGTATCTGAAGCTGCACTACATGCCGTCCGTCTCCAACGCCTGGGGCGGCGCGGCCGAGACCCTGGAGATGTCCGGCGCGGACTTCGCGATCTCGCAGCTCGCCGAGGCGGCGGGGGAGCCGGACACCGCCCGCGCCTTCACGGCCCGCGCCCAGTGGTGGCAGAACAACTTCAACGCCGCCGCCGATCCGGACACCGGTGGCTACATGGCCAACCGCAAGGCGGACGGCAGCTGGGTCACCGGCTTCACCCCGGCCACCGGCAACGGTTTCGTCGAGGGCACCAGCGCCCAGTACACCTGGATGGTGCAGCACAACCCGGCGGGCCTGTTCGCCGCCCTGGGCGGCAGGGACGCCGCGGTGGGGCGCCTGGACTCCTTCTTCCACGACGCCGACGGCGGCTGGGCGCTCACCGGGGCGGGCGGCGAGAAGGCCGAACTGGACAACGAGCCGTCGATCAACGTGCCGTATCTGTACGCCTACGCCGGAGCGCCGTACAAGACCCAGGAGACCGTCCGCGCGGCGATGCGGCAGCTGTGGAGCACCGAGCCCGGCGGTATCCCGGGCAACGACGACCTCGGCGAGATGTCGTCCTGGTACGTGTTCTCGGCCCTCGGCATGTATCCGCAGGTCCCCTCCCGCGCCGAACTGGTGCTGGCGTCGCCGCTGTTCCCGCGCGTGGAGATCGAGCGCGGCGGCCGTGACATCTCCATCCGGGCCCCGCAGGCGGCGCCGGACGCGCCGTACGTCCAGTCGCTGAAGGTCGACGGCCGGGCGAGCGGCCGGCCCTGGCTGCCGGAGTCGTTCATCGGGCGCGGCGGCACGCTGGAGTACGCCCTGGGCACCGAGCCCAACCGCTCCTGGGGCTCGGCCGTGGCCGACGCGCCCCCGTCGTTCCGTGACGGCGAGCAGCCGTACCAGATCGGCGTGGGGCCCACCACCGGCACCGTGGCGCCCGGCGAGAGCCTGACGGTGAAGGTGGCCGCCGTCCCCGTCCGCGACGGTGACCGCCCCGAGGTGCGCTTCACCGCCGACGCCCCGGACGGGCTCACCGCCTCGCCCGCCTCCGGGACGGTGGGGCCCGACGGCACGGCCGAGATCACCCTGCGGGCCGGGAAGGACACCGCCGAGGGCTTCTACGACGCCAAGGTGACGGTGACCGGCGAGGGCACGGACGTCGTCCAGCCGGTCACGGTGACCGTCGCCGGGCCCGGCAGCCTGCTCGCCGCGTACAACAACGTCGGCGCCACCGACGACGCGGGCGAGCACGACGAGGGCGACTACGACGGCGGCGGCTGGAGCTATTCGCGCCAGGCCCTGACCGAGGCCGGTCTCGCGCCGGGCGCCCGGGGCACCGTCCAGGGCCTGGAGTTCACCTGGCCCGGCTCGCCCGCCGGCCGCCCCGACAACGCCTCGGCCGACGGCCAGACCATCGGCCTGCCGGCCTCCACCGCCCTGTCGTTCGTCGGCAGCGCGGTCAACGGCAACCAGGAGACCACCGCCAAGATCACCTACACCGATGGCAGTTCGGACAGCGCCGAGCTGGCCTTCACCGACTGGACGGTGGGCGGCGGCGGAGGGACGGTCCAGTACGGCAACGTGACCGTCGCCAGGACCCCGTACCGCAACATCAGCGGCGGGGACAAGGACGTCGTGGACGCCTACATCTTCGCGACGAAGGCGTTCCGGGCGCCGGACGGCAAGACGATCAAGAGCGTCACGCTGCCGGACAACGCGGACCTCCACGTCTTCGCGATCGCCCGCGGCTGACGGCCGGGCGGCCGGTCCCGTACGGGGGTGTTCACCGGCCCACCCCGGCCGGTGAACACCCCGGCAGGTGAACACCCCAGTCCCGGCAACGCCCTTGCGCCCCGGCGACACCACGCCCTTTACTTGATCGCTGCCCGGCGGCCGCCCGCGTGACGGCCGGCCGCCACCCGTATCGCCGCACCGCCCGCCCCGCCGTACCGCCCTCCCGCGACGGCAGGCCAACACCGGAGGTGGACCACATCAGCACGCGGCCCCTGACGTTCGTCGTCGGCACCGGACGCAGCGGCTCCACCGCGCTGTCGCACGTCCTGAACCTGCACCCCGGCATCCTCAGCGTCAACGAGCTGTTCACCTCCCTCGGCGCGGAGCCCCACCGCCATCCGCTGCCCGGGCGGGTCCTGACCGGCGCGGACTTCTGGCAGCTGGTCACCCGGCCGAACGAGGAGTTCGACCGGATGATCCGCAGCGGCATCCCGGCGCCGGAACTCCTCTACCACCGGCGCCCCGGCCGCTTCTCGGCCGAGACCACCGGTATCCCCGCCCTGTGCACGATGGTCCTGCCGCATCTCACCGACGACCCGGACGCGCTCTTCGACGAGCTCGCGCCGCGCGTCTCGGCCTGGCCCGGCCGCCCCGTCGCCCGGCACTACGAGGCGCTGTTCGGGCTGCTGGCCGACCGGTTCGGCGGCGGCGTGGTCGTCGAGCGCTCCGGTGGCTCGCTGAGCTGGGTGCCCTGGATCCGGGAGGCGTTCCCCGAGGCGCGGTTCGTCCATATGTTCCGGGACGGACCGGACTGCGCGCTGTCGATGAGCCGCCACCCGGGCTTCCGGATGATCCTGCGCACCATGGACGCCAGGAGCGCGTCCGGGGCGGGCCCGCTGGTGCCCCGGCTCACCGACCAGCACCTGAAGACCCTGCCGCCGGACCTCGCGGGGCTGTTCGCCGAACGGTTCGACCCCGCGCTGCTGATGGCGGCGCCCGTGCCGGTCGCCAGGTTCGGCGAGATGTGGTCGCGCCTGATCAGCCGGGGCCTGACGGCGCTGTCACGGGTCCCGGAGGGCTCCCGTACGGCCCTGTCCTACGAGGGACTGCTCGACGCGCCCCGGTCGGAGCTGACCCGGCTGGCGGAGTTCGTCGGCGTCGAGGCCACGGAGGAGTGGCTGACGGCGGCCGAGGCCACGCTCGACCACAGCCGGCGCGGCTCCGCCCTCCGCCTCCCCCCGGACGAGCTGTCCGCCTTGCGGAAGTCCTGCGCTCCGGGCACCGAGGCGCTGCGCGCGGCCCTGGCGGGCGCCTAGGGCCTGTCGTCAAAGGGGGCGCCCTAGCGCTCCCGGCCCGGAATTCGCTGACAGCCGGGATTCTGCTCCCCAGCCGGGATTCCGCCCACCGCGTGTCTGCTCACAGCAGACGCCGATTCCGCCGGTGCCGCCCGGCGGGCAGAGTCACCGTCATGAGACTTCTGCTGCTGGGCGGTACGGAATTCGTGGGGCGCGCCGTCGCCGAGGAGGCGCTGGCGCGCGACTGGCAGGTGACGGTGTTCAACCGCGGACGCCACGACCCGCCCCCGGGCGTGGCCGCCCTGCGGGGCGACCGGAGCGCCGTGGGCGGCCTGGCGGCCCTGGAGGCGCCCGGGGCGGGGGAGTGGGACGTCGTGGTCGACACCTGGACGGGCGCGCCGTCGGCCGTGCGCGACGCGGCCCGGCTGCTGGCCGGGCGGGCGGGGCAGTACGTCTACATCTCCAGCCGGTCCGTCTACGCCTACCCCGCCCCGGCCGGGCTCGACGAGGACGGCCCGCTGGTGGAGGCGTCGCCGGACGCGGACGAGGCCGAGTACGCCCAGGCCAAGCGGGGCGGGGAGCTGGCGGCGCAGGCGGCGTTCGGCGAGCGGGCGCTGCTGGCCCGGGCGGGGCTGATCCTGGGCCCGTACGAGAACGTCGGGCGGCTGCCGTGGTGGCTGACGCGTATCTCCCGGGGCGGCCCGGTCCTGGCACCGGGGCCGCGCGAGCTGGCGCTCCAGTACATCGACGTCCGCGACCTGGCCGGCTGGGTGCTGGACGCGGCCGAGCGCGGGCTCGGCGGCCCGTACAACCTGGTGAGCCCGCCGGGCCAGGCGACCTTCGGCGAGCTGCTCGAGGCATGCGCGGCCGTCACCGGGTCGGATGCCGAGCTGTGCTGGACGGACCCGGAGGCGGTCCTTTCCGCCGGTGTCGAGCCGTGGACCGAGCTGCCGGTCTGGCTGCCGCCGGGGGAGCTGTCAGACACGATGTACGGCGGGGATGTGTCCCGGGCGCTCGCCACGGGCCTGCGCTGCCGCCCCGTGGCCGAGACCGTGGCCGCCACCTGGGAGTGGCTGCGGCGGCTGGGCGGCCGGGCGCCCCAGCGTCCGGACCGCCCGCAGGTGGGTCTCGACCCGGAGCGGGAGGCGAAGGTGCTGAGGGCGGCCGGACACGTGTAGCGGCCGGACACCTGTAGGGGAGTCCGGCCGCCCCTTCGACGACCGACAGGCGCTAGGCGGAGGGCGTCTGCCGTGGCCCCGGGACCGGGCGTACCGGGTGCTTGCTCATGATCGAGACCCGGTTGAACGCGTTCATGGCGATCGCCACCCAGATCACCGCCGAGATCTCGTCGTCGGACAGCACCTGGCGCGCCTCGCCGTAGGCCGCCTCCTGCGCGGCGGCGTCCGCGGGGGTGGTGGTCGCCTCGGCGAGGCCGAGCGCGGCCCGCTCCCGCGCGGTGAACACCTCGGTGTCGCGCCACGCCGCCAGCACGCCCAGGCGCTGTGTCGTCTCACCCGCCCGCAGCGCGGCCTTGGTGTGCAGGTTCAGACAGAAGGCGCAGCGGTTGATCTGGGACACGCGCAGATTGACCAGCTCCACGAGCGTCCGGTCGAGCCCCGCCTCGGCGGCGGTCTCCCGGACCGCCTCGGCGGTCTGCACCAGCGCGCCGTAGGCCTGCGGGCTCTGCTTGTCGACGAAGATCCGCTTCCCCCGCCCCCCGGCGGAGGCCGCCTTGTCGATCGAGGTCGCCGCGGAGGTCGCTGCCGTGTCCGTCACCTGCACTCCTTCACCGGGCCGCGTCGGCCGCTTCCGGTATGTTGCGCACCTCACCGAGGTGTCGATCTATCATCGTTATTATTATTGTTGAGCGTACAACTATCACCACTTGGGAGGCGTCGCACCATGAGCAACACCGAGACCCAGCCCGCCGTGCAGCGCTGCGGCGCCTCCCCCGAGGGAGAGGCCGCCCCGCGCGTGGAGGTGCTGACCCCGCGCGACGTCCCGCTGGGCGGCCCGCGCGCGATGACCGTACGACGCACCCTGCCACAGCGGGCCAGGTCGCTGATCGGCGCCTGGTGCTTCGCGGACCACTACGGCCCTGACGACGTCTCCGTCAGCGGCGGGATGGACGTCGCCCCGCATCCGCACACCGGTCTGCAGACGGTGAGCTGGCTGTTCAGCGGGGAGATCGAGCACCGCGACAGCCTGGGCAGCCACGCCTACGTACGGCCGGGTGAGCTGAACCTGATGACCGGCGGCCACGGGATCAGCCACTCCGAGGTCTCCACCACCCGGACCACGATCCTGCACGGCGTACAGCTGTGGGTGGCGCTGCCCGAGGCACACCGGCACACCGACCGCGACTTCCAGCACTATGTGCCGAGCCCCATCGCCCTGCCCGGAAACCGGGCGGGCGGAAACCAGGCAGCTGGGGACGGGGCGGCCGGGGACGGGGCGGCCGAGGGCGGAGCGGTCGCGGACGGGCCCGTGGGCGAGGTCAGGGTCTTCCTCGGCTCCCTCGCGGGCGACACCTCACCGGTGCCCACCTTCAGTCCCCTGCTGGGCGCCGAGATCATCCTCGAGCCGCACGCCACGGTCCGCCTGGCCATCGACCCAGGCTTCGAGCACGGCGTCCTCGTGGACCGTGGTGAGGTCCGCATGGCCGATACGCTCCTGAACCCCGCCGAACTCGGCTACCTCGCCCCCGGGAACGGGACGCTCGAGCTGACGAACACCACGGACTCCACCGCCCGGATGGTGCTGCTCGGCGGGACGCCGTTCGGGGAGCAGATCGTGATGTGGTGGAACTTCATCGGGCGGTCGCACGAGGACATCGCGCAGGCCCGCGAGGACTGGATGACGGGCTCGCGCTTCGGCGAGGTGACGGGGTACGACGGCGACCGGCTGCCCGCGCCAGAGCTGCCGAACATGCCGCTGAAGCCGCGCGGCAACGCGCGCTGACCTGGGGAAAAGTCTGTCGTTTCCCGGCGGGACCTGAGCCGTCTCCTGCAGCGGTCCGGCTGGCGAGCAAGCTGCCGACCCCGGTCGTCTCAGGGCAGCAGCCCGTGATGGGGGAAGACCGCCCGGCGGGTCGCGAGGATCGCCTGGTCCAGCCGGTCCCCCGGGTCGTACCCCTCCTCCCCGAAGTCCCGCCACTGCGGCGACCGCCGCGAGTACTACTCCTCAATCCTGATCACTGCCGAAAAGTCCTCTCCGCGCGGGAACGCCGAACTCCTCGGCAGATACACCACGGCGATCGCCCACAGCCCTGCTCGGTGGTTCCGAATCCGCGACTGTGACGCCCAGGCCCGCCTGTTTATTGCCGCCGCCCTCGCCTGCAACGACGTCGAGGGCGCATGGCTGTCAGAAGACCAGAACCAGGTCCTCACCGAAATTTGCGACGCGATGTACGACGCGATCGCCTATCACAAGCACCGCGCCGAGGGCGAGATCTGCAACACCTTCGCCTACGCCAGCCCTGACCTGCGCCAACGAACCTACCGCAGCTACCGTGAGACGCTTTGGGAAATCGATGCCCACTGGGGCGACACGCCAGAGCGGACTCCGGTCGTCAACTTTCTTCGGGGCATCGCCGGTCCCATCCATATGACGATGCGCCGTTACCGTTTCGTTGAGGACGGACTCACCATCGGCAACTCCGAATCGGTCGATACCATCGCCCAGGCGCGTAAGAACGTCAAACTCTGGTACCGACTCAACTCGACCCCACAGGAAAACAGCTACTATCAGGAAATCCTTGCCAGTCAAGACCGAGTGCTGTTTCCCGGATTCGCTGAGATTCTTGAGAAGGCCAGGCAGGATTGCCCTGGCTGTGAATACCCCTCCCAATACACGCCGCTACCCAATCAATTCGCGAGCGTCCGCGTCTGCGCCGCACATCAGGACGCGTTCAACACTCACCTCGCGGAACTCCCCACCCGGGCCCGTCACACCCTCGGACTGTGAAGATGCCCTGACCGGCCGGAGAGTTGATCCTCCTTGGGGCCGTCTTGCGCGAGATCCCGTCCCCGGGTCTCGTCGGTGTGCCAGACCACGGTGGCGCTGACCAGGCAGGTGGCCAGCATGTACAGCGCGACCAGCCAGGGGTCGTCGCCTCCGGCGGCCGACAGCAGAAGCGCTCCGATCAGCGGCGCGAGACCGCCGCCGACGACGGCGGCCAGCTGGTAGCCCATGGACACCCCGGTGTAGCGGGTGCTGGTGCCGAACATCTCGGAGAACAGCGCGGGCACCGGGCCGAGCAGCGAGCCCATCGGCAGCGGCGCGAGGATTCCCAGCGCGATCAGCATCAGCGGCAGAGACCCCGTGTTGATCAGGGCGAAGACCGGGAACGCCATGGCGCCGAGGGTGACCGCCGCGCCCAGCAGGACCGGACGCCGGCCGACCCGGTCGGACCAGGCCGCGGAGACCGGTATCGCGATCGCCGCCGCAACGCCGTTGACGAGTTGGCCGATCAGGATCTCGGTGCGCCCATAGCCGACGTCCTTCGCGAAGCTGATGGCGAAGACACTGGTCAGGGCCTGGGACACGGTGGCTCCGAAGACCACGAAACACGCCTGAAGCAGGGGCCCCGGCTTGCGAAAGATCTCGACCAGCGGTCTGCGCACCACGGACTCGCTCCGCTGGACCTCGGTGAACAGCGGGCTCTCGGTCACCTTCAGCCGTACGAACAGACCGATCGTGAGCAGGGCGGCACTCAGCAGGAACGGGACCCGCCAGCCCCAGGACAGGAACTCGTCGTCGGGCAGGGTGGAGAACAGCATGAGGGCGAGGGTGGACAGCACCGTGCCGGCCGGCCCTCCCATCTGCACCAGACTGGTCAGCAGTCCGCGCCGGCGCGACGATGCGTGCTCGGCGGTCAGCAGCGCGGCCCCGCCCCACTCGCCGCCGACGGCGACGCCCTGGACGAGCCGCAGCACGATCAGCAGCGTGGGTGCCAGGTTGCCGACCTGGTCATGTGTGGGGAGCAGCCCGATGAGCGTGCTGGCGATGCCCATCATCGCCATCGAGACCACCAGCATCGCCTTGCGGCCGAGCCGGTCCCCGAAGTGGCCGAAGATCGCCCCGCCCAGGGGGCGGGCCAGATAGCCGACGGCGAAGGTGCCGAAGGAGGCGATCGTCCCGGCCACGGGGGAGAGGTTGGTGAAGAAGAGCTTGTCGAACACGAGGGATGCGGCAGTGCCGTAGAGCAGGAAGTCGTAGTACTCGATCGTGCTGCCGAGCCAGCCGGACAGCACGACACGGCGGATCTGCGCACGGTTCTCCGTGCCGGATCCCGGGTCGAGCCGAGACATCGCGATACCCCTTTGCCTGTGCGGATGCGGGCGTGCCTGTGCGGATACGGGCGTGCGTAGGCGGATACGGGCGTGCGTGGGCGTTGATCCGGACTCTGGGAGGACTGTGGGAGCGTCGCGGCGTCAGACCGGCCGGCGGGTCTCCCGGTAGTGGGCGAGGGCCCGGTCGACGAGTTCGCCGGCGGCACCGGTGTAGTGGCCGGGGTCGAGCAGTTCGGCCAGTTCGGCCGCGTCGACGTGGCCGTTCAGCTCGGGAAGGTCCAGCAGGACCGCGCTCAGTGGTCTGCCGGTGCGTGTCGTCTCCGCCGCGGCCCGGCTCATCATCGACTTCGCCGTGGCCTTGCCGACCACGGGCGCCAGCACGGCGGCCAGCCGCTCGGTGATCAGCAGACTGCCGGTCATCCCCAAGTTGTCCCGCATCCGCCCGGGGCGCACGCTCAGCCCTTCGGCCAGTTCGACGGCGGTGTGCGCGGCGCCTCCCGCCAGCCGCAGACACTCCCGCATCGGCTGCCACTCGGCGTGCCAGACCCCGGCGGGCCGCTCGTCCTCGGCCAGCATGGCCTGCGCCAGCACCATGGCGAGAGCGGGGACTTGAAGGGCCGCCGAGCGAATGAGCGTGGCCAGCGCCGGGTTCCGCTTGTGCGGCATCGCCGACGACACCCCGCGTCCGGCCGCCGCCGGCTCGGAGACCTCGGCGATCTCGGTGCGGGAGAGTGTCTGGACGTCCACGGCGAACTTGCCGAGCGCCCCGGTGACCTCGGTGAGCGTCGATCCGATCCGGGCGATGGGGGCGCGGGCCGTATGCCAGGGCAGCACCGGTTCGGCCAGCCCCAGCTCGGCGGCGAAGGCGGAGAGCAACTTCTCCCCGTACCCCGCGACGTACCCCGACTCCGCGAGGCGGGCGTACTCCAGATAGCCCGCCAGGGTGCCCGCCGCGCCGCCGAGCTGGACGGGCAGCTGTGCGCGCAGCACACGCAGCCGCTCCCCGGCCTCCAGGACGGCCTGCAGCCAGCCCGCCGCCTTCAGCCCGAAGGTGACGGGCACCGCGTGCAGCGCGAGGGTGCGCCCCGGCATGGCGGTGTCCCGGTGGTCCTCGGCGAGCCGGGCCAGCGCCGCGGCCACCCGGTCCAGATCGGCCAGGATCAGCCCCGTGGTCCGGTGCGCGACCAGCATCGCGGCGCTGTCCATGATGTCCTGGCTCGTGGAGCCCCGATGCACGTACTCGGCCGAGTCCGGGTCGGTCTGGGCGACGGCGGCGGTCAGCTCCTCCACCAGCGCCACCACCGGGTTGGCGGCGCCGCGGCTGCGACGGGCCAGCCGTACGAGGTCGAGCCGGCCGGCCTGCGCGGTACGGGTGATGGCCGCGGCGGCCGCCTCGGGCACGACACCCAGCCGGGCCTGGGCCCGGACCAGGCCCGCTTCCGCGTCCAGCAGCGCCTGGAGCCATGCCTCGTCACAGGTCGCGGTTTCCGCCGGGGCGCCCGCGCGCACCGGGGACAGCAGTCCGGAGTCCAGGCCGCATTCGACGGCCGGAGTGGGGGCGTCCTGCGCACTCATACCGTGGCCTTCGTGGTCTCGGTTTCCGTCTCGGGAGTTTCCGTCTCGGACACCTCGGTGGCCAGCGAGAGTGCGGCCCGCGCGATCGTATCGGCATCGCTGAGCGTCACCGAGTTGACGCCAGGACGGATGCCCGCGGCGGTCACCCAGTGCACCGCTTCCGTGGGCACACCGAAGGCGAACCGCCTCGGATGCGGATGGCCCGACGCGTCGAGCAGTTGGAAGCGGCCTTCGGTCACGTCCAGGCCGCCGGTCTGGTAGGCCGTGCCGTCGGGGTTGGGTATCCGGTGCGGTCGGCACGCGCCGCTGACCAGCAGATACGTCAGCAGGGGATCGGCGGTCCTGCGTACGTCGATATCGGGCAGCCGGGCGTCGATGAGGGCCGTGGTCCACACCTCGGACCCCGGTACGGAGCCCGCTTTGACGGCGAAGACCCCGGCTTCGTCGTCGGCGTGCGCGGTCACGTCGGGGCCCAGGACCTCCAGCAGGCCCGCGTCGATCAGGGCCACGGCCTCCTCGATCCGCTGGACGGGTGGGCCGATGGAGAGGAAGGCGTTCAACGGCGTGTACCACCGTTCGAGGTCCTGGCGGTGGGAGCGGCCGGTGAGACCCCGGTGGTCGACCAGCAGCCGCACCTCGTTCCGCAGATCGCGCAGCACATCCAGCGCGGCCTTCAGCGGGCCGCGGACATTGCCCGCCCGCGCCTCGGCGATGTCCTGGCGCAGATGGTCCAGCAGCCAGTCGCGGAAGTCGGTGGGGCTGGTGAACTTCCGGTCGCCGTACGGGCGGGCGATCCGCTCCCAGTCCCATCTGCGGTCGCGGGGGAAGCCGAAGGTGTCCAGGAGCCGGGTCTCCTCCGGCGTGTCCCAGGGGAGGGCGAGATAGCGTCTGCGGAACGCCTCGGCTGCCCGTACGCCCTGTGACGCCGTAAGCGAGGTGGCGTAGTAGACCGTCTCCACCTCCTTCGCCACCAGCGGCCATATGTCGCGGCGAAAGTCGATCCCACCGTTCGACGCCTGTGCGCGCAGACCGTCGATCACTTCGGGGGTAAGTATGGCGGGAATGTGCCGCCCGTGCGGGCCCTTCTCGTTCTCGCCCCGGGAGTGGAAGGGGATGCCGCGCCGGGAACCGGCGTACAGACGCGGCTCGTTGCCGGACGCGAGATAGGTGAGGGAGCCGTCCTCCTCGCGTTCGAACCGCCCGCCGCGCCCCACGGTGAACAGGGCGATGTAGTCGAAGGCGCAGAGGCCGAGGCCGAGCAGGGCGACGAGCTCCTTCGGGCGCACCTGGCCGAGATCCGCGTCCGCCGGGTTGGCCGGCGGGAAGTACAGCAGCTCGCGCTCGGCCGCGAACCGGCTCAGTGCGGCCTCGCGTCCGGTGGCGGCGGTGGGCAGATGGCCCTGGGCGAGCACCACCGCGTGCAGCCCGTCGAGCCAGCTGCCGTCGTCCAGCTGCACGGTTTGCAGATCGCCGGCCCCGGGCTCCGCGATCCGGATGTCCTCCCCGGCCGCCGTCGTCGGGGGAGCGGCGTCGTCCAGGGCGACGACGCGTGCCTCGTGGACCTGGACCAGGACATGGTCCGGTGCCGCGCTCACGACGCGGTGGAACACCCATTCCAGATAGTGCCCGTAGAAGGCCCGGCTGGGATACGAGTCCGGCCCCAGCGCGGCGGCCTCCTCAAGGATCAAGGGCCGGTACTGGTACCGGTCGAAGGGCCCCATCAGCGTGAGGAACCTGGCCCATTCGTACAGGCTCGGACCGGGCGCCAGCGGGCCCTCGAGGTCCACACTGTCGTCGGTGAACATGGTCACCTGTGAGGCGACGGTGTTCATCAGCAGGTGTCGCGACTGCGCGGTGCGCCACACCTTGCCCGCACCCGCCGGGTGGGGGTCCACGACATGCACGGTGATCTGCGTATCGGACCCCGTGTGCCGGGCGTTGGCACAGATTCTCTCCAGCACCGAGAGTCCTCGAGGCCCCATGCCGATGATGCAGATGTCGAGTCGTCGGCCAGCCATCAATTCTCCAATGGGTTGCTTGCGTCAAACCGACGGACAGCAGCCCGGAGCGTGGACGGCCGTCTGCGCACACTCCACCGCCCCGCCGCCCGGGAGTCGTCCCGGGCGGCGAGTGGTGATTCACAGGAGGTTCAAGAGGGGTGATTCACAGGAGGTTCAATCCGAACTCGTCCGACAGCCCTTCCGCGCCCGCGGGGGTCACCACGACCGCCCGCTTGTGCTCACGCGCTCGGGCGATCCAGCCCAGCTCGAACAGCTGGTCCGTCAGGGCCGTTGCCGCGGTCCCGGCCAGGTGGTGGCGGCGCTCGCTCCAGTCCACGCACCCTTTGATCAGCGGCTGTCCCTCGATCTCCAACGGGCCGGAGGCCAGGCCGAGCGGCTTGTCCGCGTCCCAGCGCTCCGTGTCGATCTCCAGGCCGCTCTCCTCACGGCGCACCAGCCCCCGGTCGAGCAACGCGCCCGCCAGCTCCACCCCGATGCGCCCGGCCAGGTGCCGGTAGCAGGTACGTGCGTGGCTGAGGGTCTTCAGCAGCCGCGCGGACCGCAGCGAGGTGGGAGGCCTCAGCGGTGCGATGACCGCCAGCGCCTCGATCAACTCGGCCACCTGCGGGCTCGAGATCCGGTAGTAGGCGTGCCGCCCCATGCGGTCGACGGAGAGCAGACCGCGGTCCACCAGACGGGAGAGGTGTTCGCTCGCCGTGGGCCTGGAGACGCCCGCGATCGAGGCGAGTTCACCGGCGGGCATCACAAAGTCTCCCGCCAACGCGCTGACCATCGTGGCGCGTGTCGTATTACCCAAAAGCTCGGCTACGGTCGCGATATCGGGCCGTGGCTGCCCGGGGTCCAGCATGCTTTCTCCGTTGTCACGCCGTGGGTTGTGAGGGGGGAATATGTGCTACGCACTGCACCTCCACCTGGAGGTTGGGCAGAGGTAGCCCGGAAACGGCCACCGCGGTGCTCGAGACCAGAATTTCCCCAAGGATCTCCCTTCGAATGTCGAAGAAACGCGGGGCATTGCGCATATCCGTCAGATAGATGGTCATGGACACCAGGTGTTCCATACCACCGCCCGCCGCGCTCAGCACGCGCCGGATGTTCTCCATCGCCCGGTACGCCTGCTCGTCGAAGCTGTCACTGACCGGCTTGTAGTCCTCGTCGATCCCGAGCTGGCCCGAGATGAAGAGCAGTCCGCCGGCGCTGACCGCCTGTGCGTACCCGAACCTGCGCGGATCGCCGACGCCGGGCACCTCCACATACCGGACGACCTCGTCATCCGCCGCCGCTCCGGCTTCCCGACGGTCAGTGGTCATGCCTTGGCTCCGATCTCGGACTCGGATACAGGGAGGGCCTGGATGCTGTCGGCCGGCAGTCCCGAGCCGTCCAGCGGTGCGCTGAAGCGGGTCGGCAGCCGCTCCTGGGAGCAGCATTCCGTGAGGTATTCGACGATTCGGCGCCCGGTCTCGCTCTCGGGCGCCGCCGGCACCGGTTCGTTACGGGCGTCGATCAGCGCCGGGCAGAACCCGGCGGAGAGCACTCCCCCGGAGCCGACGCGGACCACGGCCACGCCGGTCATCCGCGCATCCGGGTGGAAGGGCAGCAGCGGGTATTCCTCCTTGGGGCTGATACGGAACTCGCCGAACCGGCGGCTCAGCTCGATCTCGTCCTGCGGCCGCGTCGCGCTGAGATAGCCGTCCTTGGCCAGGCGCTGCGGCAGGTTGGGCAGATCGAAGACGTAGTGCCCGAGCCCGTAGAAGATCGGCTTGCCCTCGTACCACTCGATACCGCGCAGCATGTGGTGGTGGTGCCCGAGGACGATGTCCGCCCCGGAGTCCACGGCCAGCCGGGCCAGTCGGCGCTCGTTGTCGGTCAGTACGAACGGGCGGGTGAAGTCCCCCCAGTGGAAGCTGATCGCGACGATGTCCGCCTGTTCCCGCGCGGCTCGTACGTCACGGGTGAAAGCCTCCACGTCCTCGGGGAAGTTCTCCGTGGTGATGCGGGGCAGCAGCCCGGGATTCCACTCGTTGAGCTCCCACGGCGTATAGCGGGTGTGGGCGCGCAGCGGGGCGAGTCCGGGAACCCCGGCGCGGGCCTCATAGCCGTGGGGGAAGACCGAGGAGTAGGCCAGGAAGGCGATGCGCAGCCCGTCCCGCTCGACGATCGCCGGCGTGCGGGCCTCGGCGATGTCGGCGCCCGCGCCGGCCGTCGCGATGCCCAGGTCGTGCAGCGTGTCCCGGGTGTTGAGCAGCGCCTGGTGACCGCCGTCCACGCTGTGGTTGTTGGCCAGCGACATCACATGGAATCCCGCTCCCGCGAGCGGTGCGGCGTTCTTGGTCGGGGCAACGACGGGAGAACCGGAACTCGGCGCCCTTTCCCAGGTGTCGCTGAAAACTCCTTCGCAGTTGCCGAAGACGACATCCCCGGCGCTCAGTACGTTCTTGGCCACATCAAACGCGGTCTCGGGATTCTCCCGGTCGATGAAGACATCGCCAACCGCGAATAAGGAGACTGCCATGCTCACTCTTTCGGACGCTGGAGACGGGGGTGGTATGTGGGCACTCCGTTTTGCCGAATAAGCCTAGATGCTCCGTGATTCGGGGGCGGCCTAACCGTCGTCGGGTGCGGCGGTCGGTCACTGCCCCGCGGTGCGCGGGGTCAGGCGGGCAACGGGTGCCGGCCCGCATGGCCGATCAGGAGGAGACGGTGCATCGGCGCCTCGAGCACCGCCACACGTTCGAGCCCTGCCTCCGCCAGCCACTGGTCGTAGGCGCTCAGCGTGTAGGCGTCACCGCCGCCGGTGGCCAGCATGGAGGCGGCGAACAGCATGGCGAAGCGGTCCTGCGCCGTCACCGGCCGCGCCTCGTCCACGACGATCTGGTCGGCGATGCAGATGAGGCCGTCGGGGGCGAGGACATCGGCGGCGCTGCGCATCAGCTTCTGTACGGAGTCGGGCGTCTGCAGATGGAAGATGTTGGCGAACAGGATCAGGTCGACGGTCTCGCCCCAGCCGTCCTTCCAGAAGTCGCGGACCGTGCCGGTGAAGCGCGAGCCGACGCCGAGCCGCTCCGCCTGCGCCGTGGCCAGGCGGATGATGCGCGGAGCGTCGATGCCCTCCGCCTTCCAGGCGGGGAACCGCTCGAGCAGCAGCTGGCTGTAGAGGCCGGTCCCACAGCCGACGTCGAGCACCGAGACGGCTTCGTCCTTCTTCCAGCCGGTCTCGGCGAGGGCGGCGGACAGCACGTCCACGATCGGCGGCGCCCAGAAGTTGATGCCGGAGGTCAGATCCTCGTAGTTGGCCTCCGAGATCTGGTTCGTACGGTCGTTGCCCGACTGGTCGCGGGTGCCGTGCCGGACGGCGTCGCCGAGGTTTCGCCAGCCGGCCCAGGCGACATGCCGGTCATGGAGCATCTTGCCCACCAGGCTGAAGGTCCCGCCGGGGAGCAGCGCCTGCCGGAATTCACTCGGAAGGGAGTAGCGGACCTCGCCGCCGAGCTCGGAACGCTCGATCACCCCGTAGGCGAGGAGTCCGCCCAGGAGGACCCGGGTGGCCCGCTGATCGGTTTCGAGCTCGGCGGACATCTCCTCCACCGTGCCGGACCGGTTGGCCAGCCAGGAGAAGACCCCGAGGTCGTGGGCGGCCTCGATGACCGCGGGCGCCCAGAGACCTATCAGATGCTCGTATATCTGATGAGCCGCGCGGACCGTCTTCTGCTCGCCGGTCGTGGCGGACAGAAAGTTGAAGTCCACCAATGTCCTGACGCTGTCGTCACGGCGGGTGGGGGCGCCGGACGCGTACGCGCGGTCGTCGAGTCCGATGACGGAAGTGGGGGATTGTTCAACCATGTGGGTGTTCCTCTCGTTGCCGACCACACGGATCTGGCCCCGGGGAATGGCCGGCGAGAATTGCCGGCGGGAGTGGCCGGCGGGACGTAACAGGGGGGGATGTGACAGCCGCTGTGCGGGCGGGGAACAGCGCGTCCGGCCGCGGCCGCGGCCGCGGCCGGAGGCGCTGGGGTGAAGGCCGCCGCTAGGTGTTGTCGCGGGCCTGGAACCGGGTGTCGAAACGTGCGGCGCCGTCCGGAACTCGGGCGAGCCTTTCTTCACCCTTGACGTCGATGGACCACAGTCGCAGCCAGCCGTCCCGGCTCGCCGCGTAAACCGCGCCGGATTCGACGCGCAGCATTCCCGGAGCATCGGGCTCGGGGAATTTACGGCCCACGTCTTCTACGGTCAGGATGGTGAGTTGGTCCCCGTGGTCGGTGGAGACATACGCACCGGGTCTGCGGTATCCCGCGCGGACGGTCCTCGCGATCGCCGCACTCGACTGGGTGAAGTCCAGCCAGTAGTCGCGATCCTCCGGCTTGCTGAAGTAGCTGCGCAAGTCGGCCACCTGGGGGGAGGTCGTGTACTCCCGCGCGATCAGCCGGGGGAGGAGCTGCCGCAGCAGCGCCACATTGGCCATCGTATGGGATTCCCTGACCTCGAGGGCCGTTTCGTGGCCGGTCAGCCGGATCGGCTTCTGCATGATGACCGGCCCACCGTCGATTTCCGGTGTCACATCGATCGCGGTCACCCCACTGTCGAGCTCTCCTTCTCTGACCATCCAGAAGAAGGGCGCCCAGCCGGCATAGCGCGGCAGCGGACTTGGGTGAAAGTTGACCGTGGTGACGGTCGGCACCGCCAGAATGTCGGGCCGGAGGATCTGCTGATAGTTGCCGATCAGGAAGTAATCCGGCTCCAGGGCCGCCAGTTCACTGATCACCGCGGGGCCGTTGACCTTGGCCGCGCGAAACACCGGAATGCCTCGTTCGCTGGCCTGCTTCTCGAGGTCGACCTGATCCTCTTCCCCGATGAAGTAGGGGCAGAGCTTTCCGGGCGGGCTGGTGACCACGCCGACGAGTTGGACCAGCGGGTGCTCGGCGAGAATGGACAGGAACGGCGAACCGAGCTTTGAGTTGACTTCGGAGAAGAGTACGACCCGGATCGGGTGTAACTCGCTCACTTAAGCCCACCACTTCCCCGGGACCATCTTCGCCGTCCAGCTCACGGCGTCGAAGATGGCGTAGCCGGGCTGGACGGGGAGGGGTTCGAGACCCGGGATCTCAAGGATTTCCAGGGCGAGCCGCTCGGTCAGGATGCCCTCGGCCATCGGCGGACAGGCGCCGAAGATGGGCATGCGCTCCATGTCGACGAACCAGTGGTCGATCATCTCGCGTCCCGGATAGGGCGGCATGACCGCGATGGCGCGCTCCACCAGCTTGTTGATGACCTCGGGCGTGAACTCGGCGTCCTCGGGGATGTCGTACACCTCCTCGATGGTCATCGAGTCCTTGGTGTACTTGTAGACGATGACCGTGTGGCCCACCGTCGGTATCTTGAGCATGAACTTGCACCGGTCGGACTTCCGGAATGCGCGGTGCAGGGCATACCGATTCTTTACCTGGTAGAACTCCATCTGGTCCATGACGTAGTCACAGCCGTCCATGAACTCTTCGGCCGAATCGGGCGTGATCCCCTCGGGGAACACGTCGATATTCACGTCCTTGGTCAGGTCGTACGTCATTTCCGCGACGACCTCGGCCTTGTTGCGGCCGATGGTCTTGACATCCGCCCCCATCTGCCGCTGCACATTGGAGAGCTCGAAGATGTCGGGGTCGGCGAGCTTGAGATTGCGGACTCCCATGCGGGCGAGCCGCATGGCGACCGCACCGCCGATTCCGCCGGTGCCGACGATTCCGATGACGGAGTCGCGAAGCTTCTCCTGGCGGGCCCGCTGCTCTTCTGGGGTGTTGCCGAGCCAGCCGAGGTTGCGGTCGACGCGCTCCCAGTAGAATTTCTCGTCGTAGGTGCCCCGATAGGTGAGCCTGTCAGCCATCGCGTGGATCCTCTCGTGAATGAGCGGAAAACTCAACGCACCTGGGCGCGGGCAAGGGGGTTGATTGATCCTTGTTTCCCTTGCGGCGCCTGCTGCCAAAAAGTTACCTGAAGAACAGTTCGGGACCCGCCTAAGTGTGCGGAAAACACAGGGTGTTGACCCGAACAAGGCAATCGGAATACTCTATTCCGTTCCGATGGGGAGTGAATCCATCGATCTCCCTGGATTCGCTGGAGGTAAAGATTCCGTTCCTGTAGGGAAGGCCGAAAATGACTGTGGAATTCCCTACTTCGGCGTGTCGCTCAGTTGGCGTCGGAGGGGCCGAGGTTATGGTGATCGACATGGGACGATCACCGGATTTCGGGCCTGATATCGCCACGGTGGCACAGTTGTTAGGGGATCGGACGCGTGCCCTCATGGTCGGTGAGTTGACAACCGGCCAGCCATTGTCAGCCAGTTCGCTGGCGGCCCTGGTCGGAATTTCCAGGCCGACCGCCAGCGAACATCTGGGCAAGCTGGTCGAAGGAGGCATATTGCATGTCGAGCGCGTCGGGCGGCACGCCTATTACCGGCTCGCGAGCCACGACGTCGCCGTCGCGCTGGACGCCTTGGCCTCGGTGGCCCCGGATCTGACGCTGCCCACCCCGCCGGCTCACTGTCCGAGTGTTCTGAGCGAGACAAGAACGTGCTACGACCATCTCGGCGGGAAGCTCGGAGTGGCGCTCACCGAAGCACTGCAGGAACAGGGTCTGATCCGCCGGGATGCCCAGCAATGGGAGGTCGAATTCGAGACATGGGACGAACGCCGCCCCCTGGGCATCACCTGTGAGCCGCTGAAGGACTCCCGGCGGCCCATCGTCCGTGGCTGCGCCGACTGGAGCGGGCCGAGCCACCACATCGCCGGCGGTCTGGCCGCGGCCCTGACCCAGCGTCTTTTCAGCCTCGGATGGCTGACGCGGGCCTCCAAGGACGACCGCACCGTCGCCCCGACGAGGGTCGGTCTGGCCGGGTTACGGAACACCTTCGGTCTGACACTGTGCGAACTGGGGCCTGCCCGATGACCACCGTCATCGACCAGGCCCCAGTCCATTCAGCGGCAACGCCGCGCCCGTGGCGGTCAGGCGTCGATCGTCCGCATGATTCCCTCCGGATACCGGTCTCCCGACACCGCGTCACCGGGCACCAGCGCGTCCAGCTCACCGACCTGGTCGGCGGTCAGTACGACGTCGGCCGCCGCCGCGTTCTCCTCCACGTAGCGCACTCGCTTGGTGCCGGGGATCGGAACGATGTACTCATTTTTGGCCAGGAGCCAGGCGAGTGCGATCTGCCCGGGGGTCGCTCCGGCCTCCTTGGCGAAGGCCTGGATACGGTCGAACAGGGCGAGGTTGCGGACGAGGTTTTCTCCCTGGAACCGGGGGTCGGTGTGCCGGTAGTCGTCGTCGGACAGCCCCTCCAGGGTGCGGACCGTGCCGGTGAGCATGCCCCGCCCCAGCGGTGAGAAGGCGACCAGTCCGATGCCCAGTTCCAGGCACGCCGGCAGAATGGCGGGCTCGTTGTGCCGGGCGAACAGCGAGTACTCGCTCTCCAGGGCAGCCAGGGGATAGGTGGCGTGCGCCCGCCGGAGCGTGTCCTCGTTGACCTCGGACAGCCCGATGTGGCGGACCTTCCCCTCGGTCACCAGCTCGGCCATGCCGCCGATGATCTCCTCAATGGGCATCGAACGGTCCCTGCGATGCAGGTAGTAGAGGTCGATGACATCGGCCTTCAGCCGACGCAGGGATGCCTCGCACGCCTGCTTCGCATACGCCGGGCTGGAGTCGAGAACGAAGCTGCCGTCCTTGGACCAGCCCTTGATGCCGAACTTGGTGGCGATCGTCACCTCGTCCCGGCGTCCGGCGATCGCGTCGCCGATCAGCTCCTCGTTGTGGCCCATCCCGGACACGCTCGAAACCCCGTACATGTCCGAGCTGTCGAGGAACGTCATGCCGATGTCGAGCGACCGGTGGATGGAGGCGATCGACTCACCCCGGTCGGCGGGACCGTAGTTCTGCGACATGCCCATGCAGCCCAGACCGATGGCGGAGACCTCGAGTCCGCCCAGCATGCGTGTCTTCATCGTGGTGTCCTCACTCTCACTCGGGGTGCAATTCGAGTTCGGCCGCGATCTCCACCGGTACGTCCCACGGCAGCCCGGCCACGCCGACCGCCACCCGGGCGTGGTAGCCGATGTCCTCGCCGAACATGTCGAGCAGCAGTTGCGAAGCCGGGTTGAAGACGGCGGGGAAGTCGAAGAAGCCGGGAACCGCGTTGGCCATGCAGTGCAGTCGGCACCACGCCTTCACCCGGTCCAGGTCCCCCACCGTGCGCTCGACGCTCGCGACCATGGACAGGACCGTCCGCACCGCGGCGTCCTGTGCCGAGGGGAGGCCGACGGTGTCACCGATCTTGCCGTAAGGCCCGGTGAGCTGGCCCTCCTTGCTGATCGGGACATGTCCCGAGATGAAAACCCGGGAGCCGACCACCCGCACCAGCTGGGCCGGAATCTTCACATCGGGGCTGATCGGGATGCGCCAGGGTTCCGGCAGCGACAGACCTCGCACCGCAAGCCGTTTGGACACCTCCTGGCTCGACACCCGGTCGGCGGCCGGCACCTGATGGTGCACTTCCTCGCTGGTCGTCGCGGACTGCGCCACTATGGATTTCCTCTTCTCGGCTTCTGTGCGGCTGATGTGTGTGCGACCTCAGGCGGTGCCCTCGGAGTACCGCGCCCGCAGGGTCTTCTTGTCGATCTTGCCGATGCTGGTCTTGGGCAGTGCGGCGACCGGCTCGATGGTGTCCGGGATCCATGAGGCCGCGACCCGGGAGGCCAGGAACTCGCGCAACTGGTCTCCGGTCACCGACTCGCCGTCCTCCGCACGGAGCACCACACAGGCCAGCGGACGCTCTCCGGTCTTGGCATCGGGGACCGCGACGACCGCGGCCTCCACCACGGCGGGGTGGTTGAGCAGCTGCTCCTCCAGCTTGAGCGAGGAGATCCACTCGCCGTCGGACTTCACCAGGTCCTTCATCCGGTCGACGATGCGGATGTAGCCCAGTTCGTCGATGACGGCCACATCACCGGTGCGCAGCCAGCCGTCCATGAACTTGTCGGGCTGGGCGCCTTCACGGGAGTACTCACGGGCGACCCAGGGGCCACGCGCCTGCAGTTCCCCCATGGTGTGGCCGTCCCGCGCCATCTCCGTCCCGGCGTCGTCGGCGATCCTCATCTCCACCAGCGGCAGCGGACGGCCTTGTGAGGTCGCGTAGTACCCGCGGGTCTCCTCGGTCGGGCTGTCGCCCACCTCCGCGGGGAGCCCGCTGAAGCTGCCGTGGCCGCTGGTCTCGGTCATGCCGAAGACCTGGACGATCGGGAACCCCACCTCTTCGTCGAACGCGCGCGAAATGGGCCGGGCGACCGGAGAGCCGCCGCACACCATGCGCTTGAGCGACGACAGGTCCGGGTGCTGGGCCCGCCAGTGGCCGAGCAGCCCGGTCAGCGCGGCGCCGAACCCGACGGCCACGGTGGGGCGTTCCTTCTCCACCAGCTCGCACACCCCGGCCGGGGTCAGATCACGGCCCGGCAGCACCAGCGCCGAGCCGTGCAGCGCGGCGGCGAAGGGCAGCCCGACCTGGCTGAGCCCCAACGGCACCAGGGCCAGCAGGGTCTCCGACGAGGAAAGCCCCTCCGCGTCGGTGAGGCCCGTGCAGAAGCTCTGCAGAACGGTGCTGCGGTGGCTGAAGACCACGCCCTTGGGGCGCCCGGTCGTACCGGTCGTATAGCTGGTGTGGGCCGGGGCGCTCTCCTCCAGCACCGGCCAGCTCTCCACCGGCTCCGCCGCGGCGAGCAGCGCCTCGTAGTCCAGCGCGTCTCCGTCCCGAGAGGTGTCGGTGGAGTCCGGCAGGACGATGACGCGTCGCGGGCGGCTCAGCTGCTTCTCGGCCGGCCGCCACTCGGAGAGGAGGCTGCGGTCACAGAGCACGATCGAGTCGTCGGCATGGTCCACGATGTAGGCGACCTGCTCGGCGGGGAGGCTGGTGTTCACCGTGTGCAGCACCGCGCCCATCGACGGTACGGCGAGATAGGTCTCGACGTGCCGGTGTGTGCTCCCGGCGAAGGTCGCCACCCGGTCGCCCGGCCGGATGCCCAGCTCCCGCAACGCCCCGGCCAACCGCCTGGCCCGCTCCACCACTTCGCCCCACGTCGAGCGGTGAAGGCCCTCCCCGACCCGGCTGACCACCGGCCGGCCGGCAAACAGCTTTTCGGCCCGACTCGTGATCATCGACGGGATGGTGAGCGGGACCTCCGGCACTGCCTGCTGCATCCGACTACCTTTCACATGAAGAGCACTCTGCCTGCGGGGGCGGGCCTTGAGCTCCAGTACGGGGTGCGTACCGGCTGCCCGTTCCAAGTATTCGGAATTACCGTTTGGCCGGGGCCGAAGTGTGTTGGTGATGGCGCGGCGACTGCGGGTTACCGCGCGGGCTGCCGTGCGGGTTACCGCCCGCCGAGCCCGCGCAGAAAGGTGTCGACCACCATGTCGGCGGCCTGGGCGTCGCTGAGCTGGGGCAGCTGCTGTGCGGCCAGGTGCATGAGCTGCGGCAGCAGCGAACTCGCCCAGGCGACAGGGGTGTCCGCGCGGAGCAGCCCCTCGGCGGCGGCGCGCTCGAGGAAGGCGTCGACCTCCCGGATCAGGCTGTCGCGCCGTTCGCGGATCGTCTCGTCGGCCCGCAACCGGGTGAGCTCCACGGGCCATGTGCGATTGACGCCGATGATCCCTTCGACGTACCGGTGCAGGGCCACGGCGACGGGGGCCTCGCGCAGCCTGGAATCCTCGATGGCCCGCGCGACGGCCTCGTAACGCGCCTCGTAGATGGCCGCCAGCAGTTCCTCACGGGAGGCGAACCGCCGATAGACGGTACGTCGGTCGACGCCGGCCTCGGCGGCGATGGCGGCGATGCTCGCGGCCGGATCGATGGCGAGCATGCGCGCCCCGGTCGTCAGGACGGCTTCCAGGTTGCGTGCTGCGTCTGCTCTCACGGGGTGAGCATAGCCCGGCATGTGGAACCTAGCCCAGGTAGTGCCTCGTCGTCGAGGCCATACAAGCCCTAAGTGCTACATTTGAGTGACAGATAGCTGGAGTGCCCCTTTCGGACCCTCGGGAGTGAACGCATGATCACCTACGACCGACTCTTCATCGCGGGTTCCTGGACCGCGCCGAGCAGCCCGGAACTGCTCGACATCCGCTCACCGCACGACCAGGCGCTCATCGGGCGCGCCGCCCAGGCCCGGCCCGCGGATGTGGACCGTGCCGTGGCCGCCGCCCGCGCCGCCTTCGACGAGGGTCCCTGGCCCCGTACGACGCCGGCGGAGCGGATCGCGGCCGTCCGGCGGCTCAACGCGCTGCGCGAGGCCGACGCCGAGACGGTCGCCGCGCTCATCTCCGCCGAGAACGGTTCGGCCGGATGGTTCACCCGGGCCGGGCAGTCAGGGCTCACCCGGCAGGCGGGCGCCTACTTCAAGGCGGCCGAGGAGTTCGGCTGGGAGGAGGCCCTGACGCCCTCCGACCCCGCTTCCCCCACCCGCAGCGTGGTGCGCCGCGAGCCCATCGGGGTCGTGGCCGCCGTCATTCCGTGGAACTCTCCGTTCTCCGCGGCCATGGCCAAGATCACCCCTGCGCTGCTCGCCGGTAACACGGTCGTCCTCAAGGTGTGCCCGGAGAACTCGCTGAGCATGGGATTCCTCGCCGAGCTGCTGGAGCGGACCGGTCTGCCGGAGGGGGTGATCAGCGTGCTGCCCGCCGACCGGGAGACCAGTGAGTACCTGGTGTCACGCCCCGGCGTGGACAAGATCGCGTTCACCGGCTCGACCGGGGCCGGCCGCAGGATCGCCTCCATCGCGGGCGAGCAGCTGAAGCGGTTCAGCCTGGAGCTGGGCGGCAAGTCGGCCGCCGTCATCCTGTCCGACGCCGACGTCGAGGCGGCGGTGCGGGGGCTCAAGTTCGCCTCCCTGCTCAACAACGGCGAGGCGTGCATCGCGCAGACCCGTATCCTGGCGCCGCGCAGCCGGTACGAAGAGGTCGTCGCCGCGCTCAAGGACCTCGTGGAATCGCTCAAGGTCGGCGACCCGGGCGACCCCGACACGTTCATCGGCCCGATGATCCGCCGCGATCAGCAGCAGCGCGTACGGGACTACATCGAACTCGGCATCGAGGAAGGCGCCCGACTCGTCACCGGCGGCCCCCAGGTCCCGCCGGGGCTCGAACGGGGCAATTACGTCACCCCGACCGTGTTCGCCGATGTCGACAACTCGATGCGGATCGCGCAGGAGGAGATCTTCGGCCCGGTGCTCGTCGTCATCGCGTACGACGACGAGGGCGACGCCGTACGGATCGCGAACGACTCGGCGTACGGCCTCTCCGGTGGGGTGTGGTCCGCCGACCACGACCGCGCGCTCGACGTCGCCCGCCGTCTGCGGACCGGCACGGTCACCGTCAACGGCGCGCCCATCGCCTTCGACGGCCCGTTCGGCGGCTACAAGACGAGCGGGATCGGCCGTGAGTACGGGGCTGTTGGGCTCGCCCAGTACGTCGAGTACAAGACCGTCGCCCTGTGACCGCCGCCGACAGGGCCTCCACGGCAGGAATCGCGTCACCCGTTTGACCGGTGACGCGACCTGTGCGACAGTCATCCCGCGGATCTCCTGCGACAGCAGGCCGACACCGGACGACGCGGAGGCTTCCAGATGATCAACAGGCGTACCTTCGGCAAGGCCCTGGGCACGAGCGCGGCGGCGGCCTCGCTGACCGGCCCGCTGGGCCTCCCGGCCGCCTCCGCCGCCACACCGAACGCCGCCGCACCGCACCAGGCCGCGACATCGGCCGTGCCCGCGGCCGTGCCCGGTACGCATACCGCCTTCCCCCGGCTGAAGCAGATCAGGGCCGGTCTGCTCGATGTCGGCTACGCCGAGTTGGGCCCCGCGCGCGGCCCCGCGGTCATCTGTCTGCACGGCTGGCCCTACGACATCCACAGCTTCGTGGACGTCGCTCCGCTCCTGGCCGAGGAGGGCTATCGGGTGGTCGTGCCGTATCTGCGCGGCCACGGCACGACGCGCTTCCTCTCGGACCGCACGTTCCGGAACGCCCAGCAGTCGGCCGTCGCCCTCGACATCATCGCCCTGATGGACGCCCTCAAGATCGAGAAGGCGGTGCTGGCCGGCTTCGACTGGGGCTCGCGCACCGCCGACATCATCGCCGCGCTCTTCCCCGAGCGGTGCAAGGCGCTGGTGTCGGTGAGCGGATACCTCATCACCAACCTCAAGGCCAACCTCGCGCCCATCGCGGCGAAGGCCGAGCACACCTGGTGGTACCAGTATTACTTCGCCACGGAACGAGGCCGGCAGGCCATGGAGGACCGGACCCACCGCCTCGAGCTGACCAGGCTGGTCTGGGAGACCGTCTCGCCGACATGGGACTTCGACGACGCCACCTTCGAGCGCACGGCCGCGGCCTTCGACAACCCCGACTATGCGGACATCGTCATCCACAACTACCGCTGGCGGCTGAGTCTCGCCGACGGTGAGCGCCGCTACGACGGTTTCGAGAAGCGGCTCGCCGCCCGGCCGTATATCGAGGTGCCCACCATCACCCTCGACCCCGAACGCGACCCCTTCACCGCGCCGGGCAACGGCAGCACCTACCGGGACAGGTTCACGGGCGCGTACGAGCACCGCACCCTGGAGGGCATCGGCCACAACCTCCCCCAGGAGGCGCCCACGGCCTTCGCCCAAGCAGTCGTCGACGTGGACCACTTCTGACCGCGGCTGCCCACCGGGGCATTCATATGCACTTCCCCGTCCGTTATCGACCACCTTCCTGTGTTCGCACTCCCGCGGCTCATAGCGTGCGCTCCATCACCCCCGTACCACCGCGTGGAGCAGCGCCATGTGCAGAAGACCCGATCAGTTCAGTGAGCCGCAGACCGGAACCCGCCGCCGTACCTTCCTGCGCACCACGGGACTCGTCGGCGCGGGCGTGGCGATCACCGGTCTTGAGGCGACGCCCGCCGGGGCCGCCGAACCGGCCGCCGAACAGGCCCCCGCCTGGCGCCCCGACGCCGACAGCCCGCGATTCACCGTGGCCGTCATGCCGGACACCCAGTACCTCTTCGACGGCGAGAGCATCCACTCGGCGCCGGTGGAGGCGTCCTTCCGCTATCGCCGACTGGGACAGCGGGCACAACGCCTGGTCGGCGCTGCTCAGCCGGCGGGGCCGCAGCGGCGATGCGGGAAAGAAGGGCGGCGACACGGATGAGCCGGTGGTCACCCTCTCGCTGTCCGACGGCCATGCGCTCCAGTGGGCCGTCTATCCGCAGAACCAAGATCGACCAGGTCATGAACGGCTGGATCGGCGACGTCCGGGTCGTGGACCGGGCGCTGGCGGTGCGCGACTTCATGTCCGCCTGAGCAGACGGACCACGACCCCCTTCGACGTCGGCGTCCTGCTGATGTCCGCCATGCTGTCCAACGGCACCAGGACGTTGGTCTCCGGGTAGTACGCGGCGGCACACCCGGGCGCCGTGGGGTAGGCGACCACTTGGAAGTCTTCCGCACGGCGCTCGGTCCCGTCCTGCCAGACGCTCACCAGATCGACCCGGTCGTCCTGCTTCAGACCGAGCGCACGCAGATCGGCGGGGTTGACGAAGACGACATGGCGGGAGCCGTGGATGCCGCGGTAGCGGTCGTTCGAGGTGTACGGGACGGTGTTCCACTGGTCGTGGGAGCGCAGACTCTGCAGGATGAGATGCCCTTCCGGTGCCTTCAGCATCTCGAACTCATTGCGGGTGAACATTGCCTTTCCGGTCGCGGTCACGAAAATTCCCTCGTCGACCAGGCTCGGAAGTCTGAAGCCGCCAGGTTTGATCACCCGGGCGTTGAAGTCGTGGAAACCCGGCACGACATGGGAAATGTGTTCCCGGATCGTTTCGTAACTCGTCTCGAAGCGCTCCCAGGAGACCGGCACTTTGTCGCCGAGGGTCCGCCGGGCCAGTCTGCTGAGAATCGTCACCTCGCTGAGCAGATGCTTGGAGGCGGGTTCCAGTTTTCCCCAGGAGGCGTGCACCTCGCTCATCGAGTCCTCGACCGTGACGAACTGCTCCCCGCCCGCCTGGATATCGCGTTCGCTGCGGCCAAGGGTGGGGAGAATGAGCGCGGTTCGGCCGCAGACCGCGTGTGAGCGGTTCAGCTTCGTGGAGATATGCGCCGTGAGCCGGCACTGGCGCATCGCCTGCTCCGTGACCGTACTGTCGGGAGTGGCCCGGACGAAGTTTCCGGCCAGGCTGAGGAAGACCTTCGCCCGGCCGTCGAGCATGGCCTTGATGGAGGCCACCGTGTCCCAGCCGTGCGCGGCCGGCGGGGTGAAGGAGAATTCCTTTTCCAGCGCGTCCAGGAATTCCTGCGGCATCTGCTCCCAGATTCCCATGGTCCGGTCGCCCTGGACATTGCTGTGACCCCGCACCGGGCATACGCCGGCCCCGAGCTTCCCGATGTTCCCGCGCAGCAGAAGAAAGTTCACCACCTCGCGAATGGTGGGAACGCTGTGTTTGTGCTGGGTCAGCCCCATCGCCCAGCAGACCACGATCCGGCCGCTGCGCAGCACCAGATCGCGCAGGTCCTCGATCTCGCCGCGGGCCAGCCCGGTAGCGGCGAGGACATCCGGCCAGGAGACGGTCTGGCGGAGGTGTTCGGCGAACTCGGCGAAGCCGCTGGTGTGGGAGTCGATGAAGTTCCGGTTGAGCACCGTACCGGGCGCGGCTTCCTCGGCCTCCAGAAGCAGTAGGTCAAGGGCTTGGAAGAGGGCGAGGTCGCCGCCGAGGCGGATATGGAGGAACTGATCGGCGATGGGGGTGCCGCGGCCGATCACGCCGCGGGGCTTCTGAGGGTGTTTGAAGCGCATCAGCCCGGCCTCGGGGAGGGGGTTCACCGCGACGATCCGGCCGCCCCTGCGCTTGCACTCCTCCAGCGCGGAGAGCATCCGCGGATGGTTGGTGCCCGGATTCTGCCCCACCACAAAAATCAGATCGGCGTGGTAGATATCCGTCAGGCTCACATCTCCCTTGCCGATGCCCAGCGTTTCGTACAGCGCCGCGCCGCTGGACTCATGGCACATATTGGAGCAGTCGGGAAGATTGTTGGTGCCGAAGGCGCGGGCGAAGAGCTGGAGGACGAAGGCGGCTTCGTTACTGGCCCGTCCGGAGGTGTAGAAGACCGCTTCGTTCGGCGAATCCAGCCCCCGCAGCTCATCGGCGATCAATTGCAGCGCACCGCTCCAGCTGATCGGCTCGTAGTGGTCGGCGTCGGGCGGCTTCACCATCGGCACGGTGAGCCGCCCCTGTTGATTGAGCCACTGATCGGATCGGCGGCCGAGTTCCGAGACCGGATACCGGCGGAAGAATTCTGCGGTGATACGGCGTGTCGTCGCCTCGTCATTGACGTGTTTGGCGCCGTTCTCGCAGTACTCGTTTCTGTGCCGCATCCCCGGTTCGGGCTCCGGCCACGCACAGCCGGGGCAGTCGAAACCCTTCACCTGATTCATATTCAGCAGCGTCAGAGCGGTACGCCGGGGCGATGTCTGGCTCAGCGAGTACTTGAGCGCGTTCGCCACCCCGGGGACACCGACGGCCCAGGTCTTGGGCGGGGTCACCGTCGCGTTGTCATCCTGCCCGTCCGCGGTCCTCGGGTCCTCCATCGCGGTGCACCTTTCGTCGGCCTGCGCCGGATCAGCCGCACGGCCAGTTCGGAACCTGTGGGCGCTCCTGTCCGGACTCGGGCTGCACATAGCCGTCCTTGATCGCGCCGCGCCACCTTCCGGTCTCGCTCCCCTCCTCTTCGATGAATTCCTTGAAGTTCTCCAGCTCGCCCTGGATATGGCGGCGGACGATGCCCAGGCCACCGCCGGCTCTTTCCATCACTCCGCTGGGTTTGAAGGACATCGCCAGCGTCACCCTGGAGCGGTCCCCTTCGAGCGGCTGGAACTCCACCCGGCCGACGTGCCTGGGTCTGCTTCTCCAGCGGCCCGAACGCTCGGGATGCTCCAGCGAGCGCCATCTCAGCCGCTCATCCGGACGTTGCTCCACGGTCTCGGCGTCGAACTCGCGGGTGACGCCGTACATCCTGGTGACCCAGTGGGTCATGCTGGACTGAGGCCGGTCGACGCGCTTCACCCCGTCCATGAAGCGGGGGAAGAGGGGGAACTGAGTCCACTGGTTGTAGGCGATATGGACCGGCACATCGATGTCGACCGAAGCCCGGATCAGGGTCATGGCGGCCTGCCTCTCCACAGCTGTGACGTGCGGAAACCTCGCAGCTGAGGCCGAACGCGTGATGAGGCGCTGGTGTGACCGAGCGAGTTCCCCGCACTCCGTCCGATGAAACAGACCGGCGCCGGGTACGGAAGTTTCCCTTCCGTACGACTCTTGGCAGGGCGCGAGACTCTGTTTATGGTGCAGTGCAATGCTACATGTCACTGGAGGACGGATGGGTCACCAGACCGTGGCGCCCCTGCGGGGCTCACGTGTGCGCATCACCGGGGGGCTGCTGGCCGACTGGCAGCGGCGCAACCGCGAAGCCACCGCGCCGCACACGCTCGAGCAGCTGAGGAAGGCGGGCAATCTCGACAACCTCCGCCGACTGCTGCCCGAGGTGCCCGAGGAGAAGCGGCGCACCACGCCCTATCGCGGGCGGTACCCGTTCCTGGACACCGACCTCTACAAGACCTTGGAGGGGCTGGTCTACGAACTGGCGCTGCCGGACGACGACGGCGGCCGGCAGACGATGCGGGACTTCTACGAGGAGACCGTGGACCTGCTGGAGCGCGTCCAGGCGCCGGACGGCTACCTCAACTCCTTCTTCCAGGACCCCGACTGTGCCAAGGCCCCCTGGGAAGACCTTTCCTGGGGCCATGAAATGTACAACCTCGGTCACCTCATCCAGGCCGCCGTCGCCGCGCACCGGCAGCTCGGGGACAGACGGCTGCTGGACGTGGCCGTACGCTTCGCGGATCTGGTGGTGGAGCGCTACGGACCGCGGGGCGAGGATGCGGTCTGCGGCCACCCCGAAGTCGAAATGGCCCTGGTGGAGTTGTACCGGGAGACCGGCGAAGAGCGGTATCTGACCCAGGCCCGGCTGTTCGTCGACCGCCGCGGCCGGGGCACCGTGCCATCGCGGGGCATGGGCTCCGCGTACTTCCAGGACCATCTGCCGCTGCGCGAACTCCCGTCGGTGACCGGACACGCGGTGCGGATGGTCTACCTGGCCGCGGGCGCCACCGATGTGTTCCGGGAGACCGGCGACCGGACACTGCTCGACGCGCTGCGGCGGCTGTGGGACGACATGGTGGCCACCAAGCTGTATGTGACGGGAGGTCTTGGCAGCCGCCACTCCGACGAGGCTGTCGGTGACCGTTACGAACTTCCCTCCGAGCGCTCCTACAGCGAGACCTGCGCGGCCATCGGCACCATGCAGTGGGCCTGGCGGATGTTCCTGGCCACCGGCGACGCCCGCTATCCCGACGTGCTGGAACGCGTCCTGTACAACGCGTTCGCCGTAGGCCTGTCAGCGGACGGACGCGCCTTCTTCTACGACAACCCGCTGCAGCGGCGCCCCGACCACGAGCAGCGCAGCGGGGCCGAGGAGAGCGGCGAACCGCTGCGCCAGGCATGGTTCGGCTGCCCCTGCTGCCCGCCCAACGTGGTGCGCTGGATGGCCCAGCTCGCGGACTTCCTCGTCGCGGAGCGGGAGGGAGAGCTGCTGGTCGCGGGGTACGCCGAGGCCGGTGTGGACGGGGAGGAGGTCGCGCTGGACATGGTGACCGGCTATCCGTGGGACGGCGAGGTGCGGCTCACCGTGCGCCGGGCGCCCGACCGGCCGTACCGGATCTCGCTCCGGGTGCCCGGCTGGGCGGACACCGGGCGGGTCCGGCTCACGGTGGGCTCGGTGGTCGAAGAGGCTGTGGCCGGGGACGTGGCGGACGGCTGGCTGAGCGTCGAGCGCCGCTGGCACCCGGGCGACGAACTGCGGCTGAGCCTGCCCATGCCGGTCCGCGGCCATGTCTCCCATCCCTACCTGGACGCGACGCGCGGCACGGTCGCGGTGGCCCGGGGGCCGTTGGTCTACTGCGTGGAGCAGCAGGACTGCACGGCCGGAGTCGACGATGTGCTGATCGGCGCCGAGCACATCGCGGCCGCCCGGACCGTCGCCGCCCCGGAATCCGACGGCGCCTTGGCGGGGGCGCCGCTGATCAGGATCACCGCGGATGTCGCGCCGCCGCCCTCACTCGAGCTGTACCCCGTGCTCGCGACCGGTCCGCAACAGGACCGGCCCGACACCGACACCGCCGAGCTGACCCTCGTCCCGTACTTCGCATGGGGCAACCGAGAGCCCGGCCCCATGCGGGTGTGGATCAGAAACACCTGATCACCCCCCCTGCCTGTACATCCCTCCGCCTGTACATCCCCCTGCCTGTATCTCCCCCCACGCGTACGTCCCCCTGCGTACGTCCCTTGTCCGCCCTCCCTCACTTCCGGAGAAGGTGCCATGAGAAGAGCTGTCCTGTCCTGCGCCGCCCTCTGTACCGCCATTCCCCTGACCCTCACCGCCTGCAGCGGAGGTGGCCCCGCCGCCTCCGGCCAGGCCAAGCCCACCGCGGACCCCGCCACCGGCGGCACCGTGCACGTCCTGGGGAAGGCCGATTACTCGCATCTCGATCCGGCACGCGGTTTCGACGGCGGGGTCAACAACTTCTACCGTCTGGTCTACCGCACCCTCACCACCCGGGAGGCGGCCGGTCCGCACAGCGACGGGACGAAGATCGTCGGAGATCTGGCGACCGACACCGGCCGCCCGTCCAATGACCAGAAGACTTGGACCTTCACCCTCAAGAAGGAGCTGTTCTTCCAGAACGGCGCCCCGATCACCAGCCAGGACGTCAAGTTCGGCGTGGAGCGGGCATGGGATCCCGACGCGGGCATCGGCTCGCCGTACGCCAAGCAGGTCATCGCCGCACCCGCCGACTACAAGGGCCCCTACCAGTCCGGCGATCTGGACACCATCGAGACCCCGAACGATCGCACGATCGTCTTCCATCTCAAGAAGTCCTACCCGCAGTTCTCCAGCGTGGTCGCACAGCCGAACTTCACCCCCTTCCCCAAGGGCACCGGCGCCAAGGCCGCCTTCGACACCAAGCCGATCGCGTCCGGTCCGTACCAGGTGGACAGCTACCGGCGGGGCGCCACGCTGGAACTCGTCCGCAACAAGCACTGGAAGCGCTCCTCCGACCCGGTGCGCGCCGCCCGCCCCGACGGTTTCGTCTTCACCTTCGGACTCGACCCGGCCACCATGGACGAGCGCCTGATAGCGGGTCAGGGCAAGGACATCAACGCCATCGGTGCCATGGTGCAGCCCGCCACCATCGCCCGGCTCCGCACCCCGCAGCTCAAGCCGCGCACGCTCGGCAATGTGACAGGCTGCACCACGTACATGAGCCTGAACACCACCAAGGGGCCGCTCAAGGACGTCCGGGTGCGCCAGGCGATCGAGTACGCCGTCAACAAGCAGACCACGGTGGACGCGCTCGGCGGCTCCACCCTGGCGACCGCGGCCACCTCCATCCAGCCCCCGTCGATTCCCGGCCGCGATGCCACGGATGTGTATCCCTCCAAGGACGGCACCGGCGATCCGGCCGCCGCCCGCAAACTGCTGGCCGAGGCCGGCCAGTCCAAGGGCTTCACTCTCACCGTGGACGCCCGGGCCGCCGCCACCGAGCAGGCCGTGGCGGTGGCCGTCCAGCAGGGGCTGAAGCGGGTGGGCATCAAGGTGAAGATCAACACCATTGACACCTCGACCTTCTACGAGGTCATCGGCACGCCCTCGCAGCAGCACGACGCGGCGCTCACCGGCTGGTGCCCGGACTGGCCGGGCGGCACCACCTTCCTGCCGCCGCTGTTCGACGGACGGCTCATCTCAGCCAAGGGCAACTCGGTGCTCTCCATGCTCGACGACAAGAAGATCCAGAAGCGCATCGACGAGATCGCGGGGATGGATGACGAGACGGCACAGAACGAGGCCTACGGCAAGCTCGACGCCGAGATCATGAAGCTCGCCCCGATCGTGCCGCTCAACTACACCAAGACCGTGCTGGTGGTCGGCAGCAATATCGCGGGCGCCCACACCTCGATTTCGTTCAGCGGCGGAATCGACCTGGTCGGCATCGGCCTCGCCGACCCGAAGAAGTAGCCCGCATGGCGACCACCACCCTCCACGAGGCGCAGCCGCAACTGCCCTCGGCGTCGACCGGCGCCGCGCCGCCCGGCGGCACCGCACGACGTGTGCTGCGCGAACTGCGGCGCGATATCGGGGCCGTGCTCAGCACCGCGTTTCTCGTCCTGATCATGCTGATGGCCCTGTGCGCGCCGCTGATCGGCACGCTGACCGGCCACGGCCCGGACACCTTCGACAGCGCGGCCGTCGACAAGGACCTGGGCGGACTGCCCAAGGGGTCGCTCGGCGGCATCAGCGGCGACCACTGGCTGGGCGTGGAACCGCAGAACGGCCGCGACATCCTGGTCCGGATCGCCTACGGGGCGCGGATCTCGATGCTGATCGCCGTCTCCGCGACCCTCCTGACCACCGTCATCGGCGTGGTGCTCGGCCTGCTGGCCGGGTTCTACGGCCGCTGGGTGGATCAGGTCATCTCCCGGCTGATGGACTTCCTGATGGCCTTCCCGGCCCTGATCTTCATGATCGCGGTGCTGTCCGCGCTGCCGGCCGGCAACCGTCCGGTGCTGCTGGTGATCGTGTTGAGCGTCTTCGGCTGGCCGTATCTGGCGCGTGTGGTGCGCGGTCAGACGCTGACCCTGACGGGCCGGGAGTTCGTCGAGGCGGCGCGGTCCTCCGGGGCGAGCAGCCGGGCGCTGATCTTCGCGGAGATCCTGCCCAATCTGCGCAGCACCATCATCGTGATGACCACGCTCGCCGTGCCCGGATACATCGGCACCGAGGCCGGACTCTCCTTCCTCGGCGTCGGGGTCACCCCGCCGACCGCCTCCTGGGGGCAGATGATCGCCAACTCGGTCAGCTGGTACCAGGTGGACCCGATGTACTTCGTGATCCCCGGAACCTTCCTCTTCGGCACCGTGCTCGCGCTGACCGTGGTGGGCGACCGGCTGCGGCACGCCCTGGACGCGGGGGAGGCCTCCTGATGCTCCGCTACGTCGCCGGCCGGCTCTCGTGGGTGCTGGTCATCCTCCTGTCCGTCTGTGTGTTCACCTATGTCATCTTCTTCCAGCTCTCACCCGATCCCGCGGTGATGATCTGCGGCAAGACCTGCACACCGGAGCGCATCGACACGATCCGCACCTCCCTCGGCCTCGACCGCCCGTTCCTCCAGCAGCTGTGGGACTTCCTGCGCGGCATCGTGGCCGGACGGGACTACGGCTCGGGCGCCAATCTGGTCCACTGCCCCGCCCCCTGCCTCGGCTACAGCTTCCAGAGCGGCCAGTCGGTGTGGGAGATGGTCCTCGAGCGGCTCCCGGTGAGCGTCACCGTCGCCGTCGGCGCGGCCGTGCTCTGGCTGCTCGGCGGGGTCACCATCGGGCTGCTGAGCGGGGTCAAGGAGGGCACGTGGTGGGACCGCTCCACCATGGCGCTGGCGCTCGGCGGCTCCAGCATCCCCCCGTACGTACTCGCCCTGGCGCTCCAGTACCTGCTGGTGGTCAAGTGGCAAGTGCTGCCGTTCCCCGCGGCGATCCCGTTCGGCGACGATCCGGTGGCCTGGTTCCAGTCGTATCTGATGCCGTGGATCGTGCTCGCCATCGGATACGCGTGTCTGTACGCCCGGATGACGCGGGCCAACGTCATCGACACCCTCGCCGAGAACTTCATGCGCACGGCACGCGCCAAGGGGCTCGGACCGGTCCTGATCCTCCGCCGGCACGCGCTGCGGCCGGCGCTCACCCCGATCGTCACCATCTTCGGGATGGACTTCGCCGGTCTGCTCGGCGGCGCCCTCATCACCGAAACCGTCTTCGGCCTCAACGGCGTGGGCAAGATGGCCTCGGACGCGATCGCGAAGAACGACCAGCCGGTGATCATGGCGGTCACGCTGCTGGCGGCGTTCTTCGTGGTGATCGGCAACGTCGTGGTCGATCTGCTCTATACGGCGCTGGACCCGCGCGTAAGGACCACCGCGTCATGACCGCATCCCCAGCCCACCGGGCTGACTCGGCCAAGTACGCGGACCTGCTGGCGGTCGAAGGTCTGACCGTGACCTTCCCGACCACCCGAGGACCGGTTGACGTCGTCCGCGACAACACCTTCACTCTGCGGAACAACGAAACCCTCGGCATCGTCGGCGAATCCGGCTCCGGCAAGTCCATGACGGCCCTCGCCGTCATGGGGCTGCTCCCACGGGGCGCGCGCACCAGCGGCAGCATCCGGTTCCGGGGCACCGAACTGCTCGGCCGCCCGGACGCCGAGCTGCGCCGGCTGCGCGGAAACGTGATGTCCATGGTCTTCCAGGACCCGCTGTCCTCACTCAACCCGTACTACACCGTGGGCCTCCAGATCGCCGAGGTCTACCGCTGCCACCGCGGCGGCTCGCGCCGCGCGGCGCGAGCGATGGCCATCGACGCACTCGGCCGGGTCGGCATCCCGGACCCGGCCGAGCGGGTCGACCGCTATCCGCACCAGTTCTCCGGCGGACAGCGGCAGCGCATCATGATCGCGATGGCGCTGATCTGCGAACCCGCCCTGCTCATCGCGGACGAGCCCACCACCGCGCTGGACGTCACGGTGCAGTCCCAGATCCTCGAGCTGCTGGCCGAGCTGAAGCGGCAGACCGGCACCGGCATGCTCTTCATCACCCACGACCTGGCGGTGATCGCCACGATCGCCCAGCGGGTGCTGGTGATGCGCGAGGGCGAACAGCTCGAATACGCCGACACGGAGCGGGTCTTCTCCGCGCCGCGCCACCCCTACACCCGGATGCTGCTGGAGAGCATCCCGCGCATCGACGACGAAGCACAGGAGGAAGTCCGGTGACCGGCAGCCGAGCTGAGGTACGGCCCCTGCTGCGCGCCCGCGATCTCACCAAGCGCTTCACCACGCGGGGCGGGGGCGGTCCGCTGGGGCGCAAATCGGTGTTCACCGCGGTGGACTCGGTCAGCTTCGAGGTGTTTCCGCACGAGACGCTGGCGCTGGTGGGCGAGTCCGGCAGCGGGAAGTCCACCACCGCGCGGCTGGTGGCGAAGCTGATGGAAGCCACCGAGGGCACCATCGAGTTCGACGGGCGGGACGTCACCCATGCCCGCGGGCCCGAACTGGCCCGCTTCCGCAACGACGTCCAGGTCGTCTTCCAGGACCCCTTCTCCTCGCTCAACCCCCGCCACACCGTGGAGCGCATCCTCACCGCACCCCTGGTCTACCAGGGACTCCCCATCCCCGGGGGGCGGCGGGCCTTCGCCGGGGAGCTGATGGAACGGGTCGGTCTCAACCCGGACCATCTGCACCGTTACCCGGCGCAATTCTCCGGCGGACAGGCCCAGCGGATCGGCATCGCCCGCGCCCTCGCGGTCGGCCCGAAGCTGGTGATCTGCGACGAGGCGGTCTCCGCGCTCGATGTGTCGGTGCAGGCCCAGGTGATGGACCTGCTGCTGCGCCTGCAGCGGGAGAGCGGCTTCTCCTACCTCTTCATCGCCCACGACCTCGCCGTGGTGCGCCGGATCTCGCACCGTATCGCGGTGATGAAGCAGGGTGTCATCGTGGAGTCCGGCCCCTGCGCGGAGGTTTTCGACGACCCCCGGGACCCGTACACCCGCACCCTGCTGGCCGCGATACCCCGTATCGACCCGGAATGGGACCGCCGGCGCCGCGAGGGCGCCACTGAGCACGCGTCCACCACCGCCTCAGCCGAGGAGCTGCCATGACCGACGACCTGACAACCCGCTCCCGTACCGCCACGGACACCTCTGCCACGGAAACCCCTGCCATGGACACCCCCGCCACTGCTGCGGAGGCCCCCGCGCCGCAGTCCTCGCCGCGGTCCACGCAGCTGGACCCGCGGATGCCCCGGCTGGCCGGGCTGCCCTCCTTCGCGGCGTTCATGGCGGAGGGCTGGGACACCCCCGACCGCAGCGCCCGGACCGTGCCGGGAGCCGCGGAGGCCGCCGCACACCACCGGGCGCGGCTCAGCGCCGCCCACCCGGGAGCGGCGATCGTGGTGGCCGCCGGGCGCGCTCCGGTGCGTTCCAACGACACCAACTACGACTTCCGCCCGGACAGCGACTTCTACTGGCTGACCGGGTGTGGCGGGGTGGAGCACGGCGTACTGGTGCTGCGCCCCGTACCGGGGGGCCATGACGCGACCCTGCACCTGCCCGCCCCGGCCCGGCCCGGGGAGACGGGGTTCTTCGCCGACGCCGCGCACGGCGAGCTGTGGGTCGGTGGCGCACCCGGGCTCGACGAGTGGAGCGAGGCGCTGGGCCTGGACGTCCGCCCGCTCGACGAGCTCGACACCACGCTGGCCGGGCTCAACAAGCCGCTGCTGACCGGTGGGCTCGACCCCGACACCGCACACCGCCACGGCCTCGCCGCGTCCGCCGATCTGGGCCGTACCCTGTCCGAACTGCGCATGGTCAAGGACGCCTGGGAAATCGAGCAGATGCGGCAGGCCGTGGACCGCACCGTCGAGGGGTTCGCCGCCGTGGTGCGCGAGTTCCCGGCGGCCATCGCGGGCGGCGGAGAGCGCTGGCTGCAGGGCACCTTCGACCGCTACGCCCGCACCCACGGCAACGGCCCCGGCTACGCGTCCATCGTGGGCAGCGGCGCACACGCGGCCACGCTGCACTGGGTGCGCTGCGACGGCCCGGTGGCGGAGGACAAGGCGGTGCTGCTGGACCTGGGTGTGGAGACGAACAGCTACTACACCGCCGATGTCACGCGCACCTTCCCGGCCTCGGGCCGGTTCAGCCAGGCCCAGCGCGACGTGCACGACCTGGTGGAGCGGGCGCACCGGGCGGGCCTGGCCGCCGTCGCCCCGGGCCGGGACTTCGCCGACTTCCACACCGCCGCCATGGAGGTGGTGGCGCGGGGCCTCGCCGACTGGGGGCTGCTGCCGGTCTCCGTCGACGAGGCGCTGTCCCCGGAGGGCCAGCACCACCGGCGCTATCTGGTCTGCGGCATCGGCCACCACCTCGGTCTCGATGTACACGACTGCGCGCGGGCGGACTACGCCGCGTACCAGGGGGCGAAGATGGCGCCCGGCATGGTGCTCACGGTGGAGCCGGGGCTGTACTTCCACGAGCACGACCGCACCCTCCCGCCGGAGCTCCGCGGGATCGGGATGCGCATCGAGGACGATCTGCTGGTCACCGAGGAGGGCGCGGAGGTGCTGTCCGCGGCGCTGCCGCTGGACGCCACGGGTCTGGAGCGCTGGATGACGACCCGCTGAGCCGCATTACCCGTAACCATCAGTGGTATGTAACATTGCACTCTCTAGAAGGAGGATCCATGACCGTCGGCCCCGACACCCCCTGGCGCGGAATCCATGTCGCGACGCCGCTGCCGCTGCGCAGCGACCTCTCCGTCGACTACGACGCCTACGCGGAGCACGTCCGCTTTCTCGCCGCCGGTGGCTGTGACGGCGTCTGCCCCAACGGCTCCCTCGGCGAGTACCAGACGCTGTCCGACGAGGAACGCGCCCGGATGGTGCGCACCGCCGTCGAGGCGTCCCCCGAGGGCCACACCGTGATGCCCGGCGTGTCCGCGTACGGCGCGCTGGAGGCCCGCCGGTGGGCCGAGCAGGCGGCCGAGGCGGGCGCCGACTCGGTGCTGCTGCTGCCGCCCAACACCTACCGCGCCGACCGCGAGGGCGTGGTGGCGCACTACCGCGAGGTGGCCGCGGCCGGCCTTCCGGTCGTTGCCTACAACAACCCCCATGACACCCGGGTCGACCTCACCCCCGACCTGCTGGCCGAACTGCACGCCGAGGGCCTGATCGTCGCGGTCAAGGAGTTCAGCGGAGACGTCCGCCGCGCCTATGAACTGGCCGAACTCGCCCCCGGCCTCGACCTGATCATCGGCGCCGACGACGTCCTGCTCGAACTGGGCCTGGCCGGGGCGGTCGGCTGGATCGCCGGCTACCCGGGCGTCCTCCCGGAGAGCTGCGTGGAGCTCTACCGGCTCGCCACCTCCGGCGAACCCGCCGACATCGCCAAGGCCCTGCCGCTCTACCGCGATCTGCACCCGCTGCTGCGCTGGGACTCCAAGACCGAGTTCGTCCAGTCCATCAAGCTGTCCATGGACGTCGTCGGATTGCGCGGCGGCCCCTGCCGCCCGCCCCGCACCCCGCTCCGGCCCGAGATCGCCGAGCGGGTCGTCCGGGACACCGAAGCCGCTGTCGCCAGGGGATACAAGTGAGATCCAGCCGTGTCTTCCACACCGTCGAATCCCATACGGAGGGCATGCCCACCCGGGTCGTGGTCGGCGGCGTGGGCGTCGTCCCGGGGGAGACCATGGCCGAGCGCCGCTCGTGGTTCATGGCCAACCGCGACGACGTACGCACCCTGCTGATGTACGAGCCGCGCGGCCACTCGGCGATGAGCGGCGCCATCCTGCAGCCGCCGACCACCCCCGAGGCCGACTGGGGCGTGCTGTTCATCGAGGTCAGCGGCCTGTTGCCGATGTGCGGCCATGGCACCATCGGAGTCGCCACCGTGCTGGTGGAAACCGGCATGGTGGAGGTGCGCGAACCGGTCACCGTCATCCGGCTGGACACCCCGGCCGGGCCGGTGACGGCCGAGGTGGCGGTGGAGGACGGCCGCGCACGCTCGGTGACCCTGCGCAACGTCGTCTCCTTCGCCCACGCCCTGGACCGTACGGTCGATGTGCCCGGCCTCGGCAAGGTCCGCTACGACATGGCGTTCGGCGGCAACTTCTACGCCATCGTCGAGCTGGCGGAGCTGGGCCTGCCGTTCGACCGGCAGGCCGGGAACGAACTGCTGGCGGCCAGCCTGGGGATCATGGCCGCGATCAATGAGCAGGACGAGCCGGTCCACCCCGAGCGCCCCGACATCCGTGGCTGCCACCACGTCTACCTGAAGGCGCCCGGCTCGACGGCTGCCCACTCCCGGCACGCCATGGGCATCCACCCCGGCTGGTTCGACCGCTCGCCGTGCGGCACCGGCACCAGCGCCCGTATGGCGCAGCTCCACGCCCGGGGCGAACTGGCCGTGGGGGCGGAGTTCGTGAACGAGTCCTTCATCGGCACGCGCTTCATCGGGCGGCTGATCGAGGAGACTGAGGTGGCCGGACGACCCGCCGTGGTGCCCACCATCACCGGGCGGGCATGGGTCACCGGCACCGCCCAGTACACCCTGGATCCGGACGACCCCTTTCCGGCCGGATTCCTGCTTTAGAAAGAGGCAACCCAGTTGGACGGCGAACGGCCGGTCACGGAGGAGTCGACGACGCACCTCCGCACCGTGGGAAAGCGTGAAATCCTCCGTGACCGGGTGCGGAACGCCCTGCGCGCCGCGATCATCTCCGGAGAGCTGACACCCGGCACGGTGTATTCCGCGCCGACGCTGGCCGCCAAGTTCGGGGTGTCCTCCACCCCGGTGCGCGAGGCGATGATCGACCTGGTCAAGGAGGAGCTGGTGGTGGCGCAGCCCAACAAGGGCTTCCTCATCACCGAGGTCTCCGAGCAGGACCTGGACGAGGTGACGGCGGTGCGGCTGCTGGTCGAACCGCCCTCGGTACGGGCCGTGGTGCCGCTGGTCCCGGCGGAGGCATTCCCCGAGCTGCGGGAGCTGGCCCAGCGGATCGTGGAGGCCGCCGAGAAGGGCGACCTCATCGGCTATGTCGAGGCCGACCGGGTCTTCCACCTCGCCCTGCTGGCGCACGGCGGCAACCGGCGGCTGCTGGACGTGGTGTCCAGCCTCCGGGCCCAGACCCGGCTGCTGGGTCTCGCACCGCTGGTCCGCAAGGGCAACCTGGTGGAGTCCGCGGCGGAACACCACCAGCTGCTGGACTTCGTCGAGTCCAGGAACGCCGAGGCGGCGGAGCTGTTCATGCACCGCCACATCGGACACGTACGGGGCATCTGGGCGGGCGGCACATGACGGGGCCGGTTCCGCGCGCTGACACCGCCGACCTGGTGGTGATCGGGGCCGGGGTGGTCGGCGCGGCCGCCGCGTACTTCGCGGCCCGCGCCGGGCTCCGCGTCACCGTCGTCGACCGTGGCCCGCTCGCCGGCGGCACGTCCAGCGCCGGCGAGGGCAATCTGCTGGTCTCCGACAAGGAGGCCGGACCCGAACTCGACCTCGCCCTGTTCTCCCAGCGGGTCTGGCGCGAGGACCTGGCCGAACACGCCGGGTTGTGGGAGTTCGAGGCCAAGGGCGGTCTGGTGGTGGCCGCCACCCCGGGCGGTGCGGACGCGCTCGCCAAGCTGGTCGTGGAGCAGCGCGCCCAGGGGATCGAGGCCGTCGACGTACCGAAGGACGAACTGCCGGACTACGAGCCCCATCTGTCGCCCGAACTCGTCTCCGGCGCCTTCTACCCGCAGGACGCACAGGTCCAGCCCATGCTGGTGGTGGCGCATCTGCTCCGTATGGCGCGGCAGGCGGGCGCGCGGGTACGGACGGACACCGAGGTCACCGGGTTCCTCCGGACCGGCGAGCGGATCACCGGAGTCCGCACCAGCCGCGGCCCGCTCAGCGCCCCCGCCGTGCTCAACGCCGCGGGCACCTGGGGCGGCGCGGTCGCCGAACTGGCCGGGGTGCGGGTGCCGGTGCTGCCGCGGAGGGGATGCGTCCTGGTCACCCAGCCGCTGCCGGTCATGGTCCGGCACAAGGTGTACGCGGCGGAGTACGTGGGCGACGTGGCCAGTTCGGACGCGGCGCTGCAGACCTCACCCGTCGTCGAGGGCACCCGCGCGGGCACCGTCCTGATCGGCTCGTCCCGGGAACGGGTCGGCTTCGACCGCGAGGTTCCGCCGTCCGTCCTCGCCGCACTGGCCCGCAACGCGATCGCGCTCTTCCCCTTCCTGGCCTCCGTCCAGGCCATCCGCAGCTATCTGGGCTTCCGGCCGTACTGCCCCGACCACCTGCCGGTGATCGGCCCCGACCCGCGGGCCCCCGGGCTCTGGCACGCCTGTGGCCACGAGGGCGCCGGAGTGGGCCTGTCCGTGGGGACCGGCAAGCTGCTCGCGCAGGCCATGACGGACCGCCCGACCGGCCTGGACCTGAGCCCCTTCGCGCCCGAACGATTCGAACAAGCCCTGCCCGGCGACGAGGTGAGCCCCGATGCCCCCTGAGACAGCACAACCCTTCGACCTGTCCTTCGACGGGCGGACCATCCACGCCCGGCCGGGCCAGAGCGTCGGGGCGGCGCTGGTCGCGGCCGGGGTGGTCGCCTGGCGCACCACCCGTGGGGAGGGCAGGCCGCGCGGGCTGTTCTGCGGGATCGGCGTCTGCTACGACTGCCTGATCACCGTCGACGGCCGCCCCGACCAGCGGGCCTGTCTGGTGCCCGCGGCCGACGGTATGCGGCTGGAGTCCCGACGTACGGGGAGGGACACCGATGCGCGGGAACGCTGATGCTACGGCCGATGTGGCGGTGGTCGGCGCGGGCCCGGCGGGGATGGCCGCCGCGGTCGAGGCGGCGTCGGCCGGGCTGACCGTGGCCCTGGTGGACGCCGGCGAGCGGCCCGGCGGCCAGTACTGGCGGCACGGTCCGCACGACGAGGGACCCGTACGAGGTCAGCACGGCCGCCGTACGTTCGCCGCCCTGCGCGCGGGCCTGGTCCGTACGGGGACCCGTACGCTCTTCGGACACCAGGTGTGGCTCATCACCCGCGACGCCGACCGGTTCACCCTCCATCTGCGGCCCACGCACGACGGCCGCGGACCGGGGCCCGGACCCGGGACCCGGACGCTGACCGCGCGTTCGCTGATCCTCTGCCCGGGTGCGTACGACCGCCAACTCCCGGTGCCCGGCTGGGATCTGCCCGGCGTCATGGCGGCCGGCGGGGTGCAGGCCCTGCTCAAGGGGAGCGGCACCCTGGCCGGGCGGCGGGCCGTGGTGGCGGGGACGGGACCGTTCCTGCTGCCGGTGGCCACCGGCCTCGCCGCGGCGGGCGCCGAGATCGTCATGGTCTGCGAGGCCAATCCGCTCCGCGGCTGGCTGCGCGACCCGGGCGGCGCGCTACGGGAACCGGCCAAGGCGGTCGAGGGCGCCCAGTACGCCGCGCTCCTCGCCCGGCACGGCATCCCGTACCGCACCAGGACCGTGGTCACCGAGATCCGCGGCGAGGACCGGGTGCGGTCCGTCCGTATCGCGCCGCTGGACCGCGACGGACGCCCGCGCAGCGCTGTGCGGATCGAGCTGGACGCCGATCTGGTCGCGCTGGGCTGGGGGTTCACCCCGTCGCTCGAACTGCCGCTGATGGTCGGCGCGCGCACCCGGCTGGACACCGACGGCTCGCTGGTCGCCGTGGTCGACGCCCGGCAGCGAGCCGATGTGCCCGGCGGTCCTGGTACCCCCGGCGTTTATCTCGCGGGGGAGGCCACCGGGGTCGGTGGTGCCGTGCTCGCCGTCCGCGAGGGCCGGCTGAGCGGGCTCGCCGCGGCAGCCGACCTGGGACGGACCATCGACGAGGGCCGGGTACGCCGACTCCAGCGGGCGATCCGCAGGGGCCGGCGCTTCGCCGCCGCCCTGCACACCGCCACTCCGGTGCCACCGGGCTGGACCGACTGGCTCGACGGGTCCACGCTCATCTGCCGCTGCGAGGAGGTGACGTACGGCGATCTGTGCCACGCGGTCCGCGAACTCGGCGCGAAGGACCCTCGGACACTGAAGATGCTGGCCCGGCCCGGTATGGGGATGTGCCAGGGACGGGTGTGCGGCTTCGCGACCGCCCAGGTGGCGGCGGCGCTCACGGGCGGTTCACCCGGCACGCCCGGCACGCCCAGTGCGGACGATCTCCTTCCGCTGGCCCGCCGACCGCTGGCCACACCGGTGACGCTCGGCGAAATCGCCGCGCTGGACGAGGAGTCCTGACGCGCGCGCACTCAACCGTCTGACGCCTGCCGGGTGGCGGCCCGTGCGCGGTCGTTGCTGAGCACCGTCTCCAAGTACTCCGCGATGGCGTCCCGGTTGCGCACCAGACAGCCGATGCGCTCGGTCATCCGGTCGCGTTCGTGCTCCAGCGTGGCGATCATCTCCGGTGTGGCGTCCGAGAAGTGGATGATCCGGGGCTTGTCGAGGCAGGGGAGGATCTGTTTGATGATCCGGGTCGGCAGCCCGGCGTCGAGCAGGCCCCTGATCTGCAGGACCCGGTCCACGAAGCGCTCGTCGTAGTCGCGGTAGCCGTTCGGGCAACGGTCCGCGGCGATCAGCCCCTGCTCCTCGTAGTAGCGCAGCAGCCGGCGGGGGGTGCCGGTGAGCTCCGACAGCTCTCCGATGCGCATGTGCTCCACCTCGTACACACTCGCTTGACCTTCACATCTATGTGATGGTTCGAGCATACGCGGCGTGCGCAACGACACCACACCACAAGCCGGTTCCCGCCCCGGAACCGAGGACCAGAAACTTCCTCTGCCCGCGCTGCTGGCGCTGGCCACCGCCGTCTTCATCACCAGCCTGACCGAGACACTGCCCGCGGGCGTGCTGCCCGCGATGGGCGCCGACCTGGGGGTCGGCGAATCCGCGATGGGGCAGTCGGTGACGATCTACGCGATCGGGACCGCGCTCACCGCGATCCCGCTGTCCGCGGCCACCGCGGGATGGCGCCGCAAGCGGCTGCTGCTGACGGCCATGGCGGGCTTCGCCGTCGCCAACACGGTCACCGCGGCCTCGGCGAGCTACCCCCTGACCATGGCCGCCCGGTTCGTCGCCGGGGTCGCGGCGGGCCTGGCCTGGGCGCTGCTGGCCGGATACGCCCGCCGTATGGCGCCCGTCGCGCTCCAGGGCAAGGCGGTCGCGGTCGTGATGACCGGCATACCGATCGCCCTCTCGCTGGGGGTGCCCGCGGGCACCTTCCTCGGCGAAGTGCTCGGCTGGCGGGTGACGTTCACCCTCATCACCGCGCTCGCCGCCGTCCTGATCGGGTGGATCGCCGCGCTGGTCCCCGACTACCCGGGGCAGCGGCGGGACGGCCGCGCCCCGGTCCTGCGGGCCCTGACCGTCCCCGGCGTGGCGCCGGTCCTGTTCGTCACGCTGGTCTATGTGCTGGCCCACACCATCCTCTACACCTACATCGCCACCTACCTCGACGGGCTCGGCATGGGCGGCTCCACCGACCTCGTCCTGCTGGTCTTCGGCGCCGCCTCCATGGCGAGCATCTGGATCGTGGGCGCCCGCATCGACCGCCGGCTGCGGGCCCTGACCATCGCCGCCACGGTCCTGTTCGCCACCGCGGCCGCCGTCCTCGCGATCCCGGCCGGCAGCCGCGCCCTGGTCTACCTCGCGGCGGCGCTGTGGGGCCTGGGCTGGGGAGGCGTCCCCACGCTGCTGCAGACCGCCGTGGCCGATGCGGGAGGCGACGCGGCGGACTCCGCGCAGGCCATGCTCGTCACCCTGTGGAACGCGGCCATGGCCGGCGGCGGAGTCGCCGGTGGCATCCTCCTCGACCGCCTGGGCCCCGACGCCTTCCCCTGGAGCGTCCTGGCGCTCCTGGCGCCCGTACTGGCCGTGGTGATCGCCGCCCGCGCGCACGGCTTCCCCGCGGAGCGCTCGCGTACGACGTGAGGGGTGCCTACATCTGAGCGTGGCGCTCCGCGGCAGCATGCCACCAGCCGGGCGGGGACGGCCCCACGACCGCCGCGGTCGGCTGGTCGGGATGGAGCCCGAGGCGTCGCAGCGCGTCGGGGTGGACGTGGACCTGGATCCAACCGCGCCGACGGCCGTCGGGCCCGACGCCGCACATCATGTCGCAGCGGATCTCAACCAGCGTGAAGGGCATCCAGTCGATGCCGCGGTCGCGCAGTCAAGCGCGCGCGGCCGCCAGGGGGCGCGGACAGCCGGGCAGGTTCTCGTAGGACGCGATGGTGACCCAGGCGTCCGGGGCCGGAGAGGTCATGGCGTCCATGATGCCCGATAAGCCACGGAGTTGGCGGTCCCGGTCGCCGGGCGACCGGGACCGTTTCTGCCGTACGAGGGCTCAGTACTCGTCCACCGTGGTGCCGTCGGGGACCCGGAAGCAGGCGGAGACGAGATGGAACATGATCCCGGGCTCCGCACCGCTCCTCTCAGCGTCCCTCGCGGTCGGGATCAGCAAGGTGGCCTTCAGGGTGAACTTCTTCCGGGTGGAGTCGGCCATCAGGAACGGGGACTGGGCAACGGTCGACTCCCGCCCCTCGTGGACGATCTCCCAGCCGTGCCGGGGAAGGTCCTCCCTGAGGCCCTGCCAGCCGGCCTCGAGGTCCCCGGCCGGCAGGCCGTACAGCGACCACAGATGGCGGATGACATAGAACGTCTCGGGGTCCAGGTCGCCGCATACGTCCACGCCCGGGCCGGGCGCGGACGTCTTCCCCTTCACCCGCAGCAGGTCGTACAGCTCACTGGAGAGCCGCCTGGCCTCCTCCCGGAGCGCGGGGACCTCCCGCACCTCGGGCGTATAGCCGAGACCGAGGTCATCGGAGCCGGAGTCGGGTTCGGAGCCGGATTCGGAGTCGGACATCGAAAACTACCCCCGCTACTTCAACTGGACCTCGTCGTAGCGTCCCACCACGACTCTCGCCTGGTTCTCCAGGCTCTCCGAACCGGCCAGCCAGTAGTTTCCGTGCCCATGGGTGTCGGTGGCCATCTGGTTGGCGCCGAAGATGGGGTCTTTGGGGGTGATGAACTGCGTCAGACCTTCGTGGTGGCCATGGGTGGGCGCGCCCCACTTGGGCACCCAGTCACCCTCTGCCTTCTGGTTCCACACATGCCCCTCGGGCACGTCCAGATCCTTGGCCCGCCCGACCTGGACGCCGGGGCTGCCGCTGAGCATCACATCGTCCGCCTCCAGGGTGCCCTGGCGGGCGGCGGAGCCCACCACCACGGTGCCGTAGCTCTGCCCCTGCACCGACAGGTGGTCGTTCGCCGATGGGTCGTGGGCGGTGTGCAGCCCCGACAGGAATTGATTGAGATCCGGCCCCGCTTTGTCCGCGTATTTGTCCTTCATGGCTTCCGGGAAGAAGTTCTGCGGAGCGTCGTAACCGTGCCAGGTGATGGTCGACACCTTGGGGTCGCCTGGCATCGCGCTGGCCGCCTGCCACAGGTTGGTGCCCGCGATGACGGGTTTGTTGATGCCGCCGAGCGTGCCGTTGGTGCCGCCGACCATCACGGCGGTGTGATCGGCCTTGTCCGGGTCGCCGTTCGCGATGATCGCGCGCCCGTTCTTCTCGGGGTCGAAATCCAGCAGATACGCGGGCGGCAGCCCGTCGCCGGTCGGTTTGTATCCGGAGGGCCGGGTGTTGTCGAAGGCGTCGACCTTCCCTGTGTCGTCGAAACGCATCTGAATGCGTTTCATACCGTTGAGGGAGGACTCCAAATGCTTCTTATGCTCGTCCCACTTGGTCCACTCCCGATTGAGGACCATGGACCGTCCGGCCAGGATGTACTTGGGCTTCGGCTCAGGTGGCAGATTGGCCAGCTCGGTCTGGTACTTCGCCCGCTGCTCGTTGAACCAGACCCGGTTGGCCTCGTCGCGGTCCTCGGCGGGAAGGCCGTCCAGCTTGCCGATGCTCGCCGGATACAGGGATATGTACTCCGCCTGCTCCTCTTTGCTCAGGCTCTTCCACCAGAACGCGTTGTTCTTCGGCGACATGTCCTTGGGGAAGTCCCGCAGATAGTCGCCGACCGTTTTCTTGACGTCTCCGCGGTCCTTCGCGGCGTCGGTCCAGTCGTCTTTGGTGACCGACAGATCGGCCACCGTGATCAGCTTGCCCAGCGTCTTCGCGTACTTGCCGTCCGCGTCCGTCGCGTCCTTGAGCGCGTCACCGATCCGGTCGGCGAACCCCTGCGCCTGCTGCTTCGGCGTCGTCGTCACAAACGGCGTCCCGTTCCCGGGCGGCTCGTACTCCTGGCCTGGCAGCAGGACCAACGGCGGCTTGTACTCCACCGAACCGTCTTCCTTGACGGTCATCCCCGCGTCCCGCGCGTCCTGGACGGCGTTGTCCAGCTTCTTCTTCGCCGCCCGCAACTCCCCGGCCAGCCCGTTCAACGCCGTCAGGATCAGCGCGCACTCCACCTGCATGTAGTGGAAGTTCTCGCTCAGCCGCTCCAGCCGGCCCAGCGCCGCACCGACCCCCTGGCCCTTCAGGCCCCCGCGGAGCTTCGCGTTGATCTCATTGTCCAGCCGGTCCTTGGCCGCACTGGCGCTGCTGCTCACCTTGTGCCAGCCGTCCGCCGCCTGCTCGAACTGGGCGGGGTCGATCGCCTTCAACTGTGCGAAAGTCACCATGGCGCGGATCACCAGCTCCCTGACGGGCCGCCCGGCGGGGGTATCGGCCTCGTATCCTGCGCCTTGAACAGAGTCTCAATCGCCTCGTCCTGATTGGCGAGGTCCTTGCCCGCCTTCTGCAGCTTCCCCATGAGTTCGCCGCATTCATCGCGTACGACCGTCAGCCGGGCCTCCCAGGAGTTGAAGACCCGCTGCTGCATGGACGTGCTCTCCAGCCCCTCGACGCCCTTGCCGGCGACCCCCGCGCCCTCCTGGCCGTGCTTGAGGTCGCCCAGCGCGGTCGTGGCATTCCGGCGCAGATCGTCCAGGGCGTTCGACGCGGTATTCCACGGCCCCTTCGACGATTTCAGATTGCCGTCGGAGCCGCCCTTCCCGCCCCCTTTATTCCCGTCCGCACTCGCCAGCCTGGTTTGGACGTCTTTGTCGCCGCTATCCGTTCCGCCCGCCGCGTCGTAATACGCCTGCCAACGCTCAGACAGTCCTGTGTCCCCCATACTGCCTTCCTCCACCCATACACCATGTTCTTCATGGCAGAACAAGGAAGGTAACAGAGCGCAATAACGGAAGGGAACTTGCCGAGAGCCGGGCTGGGGAGATCCTGGGGTCTGGTTTGTGCGGAGTTTGCAACCGCTGCCGTTCCGCCGCCTGTGCGTGGCGCAACGTGACCGTACCGTGGCTCGGTGAGACGTTCCAGGTCCCCTCCCGGCCCGCGTTGTCAGCAGACGTTGTCAGCAGACGGCGCCGTCCCCTTAGCACTCCGCGACAATCCTATGAGCCCTTGTCGCCGCTGGGGCTCCGGGACCTTGCCGGGGCCCCAGCGGCGGCAGGGCCGCCGCGTGTGCTACGGCGAGAGGATCGCCGTCGCCTTGTCGAGGGCCGGGTCCTTGCCGGTGGACACGTCCGCCTCGGTCAGCGGCGCGTAGTGGTCCGGGGGGACGCCGATACCGTCGATGATCTCGCCGTTCGCGCCGATGGCGCGCTGCGACGGCAGACGGATCAGGCTGGTGTGATCGTTGAGCGCGTACAGGCGGGCGGGGCCGGAGTTCACTCCCGCGGTGCGGGTGCCGACGAGGGCGCCCAGGTGGAGGTCCTTGACGCCCGTCGCGAACACCTCGCACGCGGAGGCGCAGCCGTCGTCGGTGAGCGTGACCATGGGCAGGTGCAGCAGAGGGGTGCTGTTGTCGACGGGCTGAGGGGCGCAGGTGCCGTCGGCGTCGCAGAAGGAAACGGCCGATGCGTCGTGGACGAACGCGCCCATCAGTTTGTTGCCCTCGTCGGCGACGCCGCCGCGGTTGCCGCGCAGGTCGAAGATGATGCCGGTGAGCTTGGTGGTCGCCTTGAGGTCGGCGATGGCCTTGAGGGCTTCCTGGGCGACGCCCGGATAGAAGGCGTCGATGCGGACGTCGGCGATGCTGCCGGCCACCAGGGTGACGTCCACGCGCGGCTTGGGCTGCGCGGGCAGCGGACCGGGAGTGACACGCATGTGCAGGGTCCGGTCGGTGGCGGGGCGCCGTACGGTGAGGGTCACCGGGACGTGCCGGGGATACGACGGGTGGAGGGAGTCCACAACTCCCGGGTTGAGCCGGCCGTTGGTGAAGACCGGGACATTGTTCACCCGCTCGATGACGTCTCCGGGCTTGAGCCCGGCCGCGGCGGCGGGGGTACCGGTGCCGACCGTGGTGACGAAGAGCGGACCCGTGAAGTCCGGGGCGGTCGCGGCCGGGGGGAGGATCCTGTTCAGGCCGATGCCCAGGCCCCACGGGTGGGCGTCCGGAGTGGCACCCGGGCTGCCGGGACCCTGGTAGTCGGCGTGGTTGTCGTGCAGGGCGCTGAGCATCCCCTGGATCGCGGCGACGGCGAGCGAGGAGCGCAGCGCCTGGTCTTCCGGCACCGCGTCCAGCACTTCCTGGAGCCGCTTGGCGAAGAGCGGCCAGTCCTTGTCCCGGTCGCCGGTCAGCGCCGGCAGGACGGCGAACGGCTGGTCGACACCGCGTTTGCGCAGCTCCCGGACGACGGCCTGGGCGGCGTACTGGAGCAGTGGGCGGTCATCGAGCCGGGCGCCGCCGTAATAGTTGTCGAAGATGCAGTAGTACGCCTGCTCCACCGTGCTGACGGAGGTCGGGGCCGGGTCCTGCGCGGGCGGCTGGGGGCTGGTCGGGTCCTGCGGTGCGCAGGCGGCGGGCCGGTCGGCCTGGTGCGGCTCTGCCGATGGGCTGGCGGACGCGGTCAGGGCGGTGATGAGCACGCTGCAGGCGAGTACGGCGATCCCGGTCGTGACCAGTACGCGCCGCTGCCGCGGCAGCCCGATCCGGCGGTGGCCGAGCTTGCGGCCGGCCGACGGCGCTTGGGCGGCGGGGAGTTCCGCCGACGAGGGCTCAATCGGCGCGGCTCGGGTGGCCGCGGGTTCGGCCGGTACGGGGTCGGCCGGCAGGGGCTCGGCCGGTACGGGGTCGGCCGGTGTGGTTGCGGTCGGTGTGGTGGCGGTCGGCAGCGGGTCGGCCGGTGTGTTGCGCATGCGGAGTGCTCCTGAACTCGCGTCGGTCGTGCCGTGGGCGACGCCGTGGGCTACGCCGCGGTCAGTGCGGCGGTCGGTGCGGCGGCGCTGACGGACGTTCTACGCGGCGGGCGGTTTCACAGCGGTTGCGTCGTCATGGCGGTTGCGTCGTCGCGGCGGTTGTGTCGTCGCGGTGGGGAAGCCGACCGTGACGACCAGGCCGCCGCCGGGCTGCGGGGCGGCGGTGAGGGTGGCATCGTGGGCGGATGCGATGGCCGAGACGATGGACAGGCCCAGGCCGAACCCCTGGGACGACGCGTCGCGGGCACCGCTGCCGGTGCGAGCCGGGCCGAGGCGCTGGAAGGGCAGGAGGATCCGCTCGACGGCGTCCGCGGGCACGTCCGGGCCGGTATTGGCGACCGTGAGGACGGCCCGGCCGGCCTGTGTGCCGGTGGTGACGTCCACCTGCCCGCCGGGCATGTTGTAGCGGATCGCGTTGTCCAGCAGATTGGCCACCAGCCGTTCGGCGAGCGCCCGGTGGCCCGAGGAGACGGCCGCGCCGGTCGAGGGGTGAAGCGTCACCTGCCGTTCGTGGGCCGCGGTGGCGCGCGCGGCCACGGCTTCCCGGGCGAGCCGGGCCAGGTCGAAGGGGTGGCGCTCGTCGAGGCCCGCGTGGCCGCGGGCCAGGGTAAGCAGCGCTTCGATGAGCCGTTCCTGCTGCTGTCCGGCGGCAAGTATCCGTTCGTGGGCCGTACGCAGGGACTCGACGGTCGGTTCGGGGTCGGCCAGGGCGACCTGGCCCAGCACGCGCTGGCGGGCCAGCGGCGTACGCAGTTCGTGGGAAGCGTTGGCGACGAACTGCCGCTGCGCCTGGAAGGAACCGTCGAGCCGGGCCAGCAGCGCGTCGAACGTGTCGCCCAGCTCCCGCAGTTCGTCCCGCGGGCCGGCCAGGGCCAGCCGCCGGTGCAAGCTGGTCGCCGAGATGTCCTGTGCGGTGGAGGTGATGGTCCGCAGCGGGCGCAGGACACGGCCGGCCACGACCCAGCCCAGCAGCACGGATGTCAGTGACATCAGGCCCAGGGCGATCCCCGACTGGACCAGCAGGGTGTGCAGCATGGCGGACTTCTGGTGGTCAACGGTCCGCTGTACGTCCTTCTGCAGGGCGGCCATGGCGGTGTCCATGGCGGCCCGATCGCCGGGCTCACCCCCAGGCCGTGTCCCCTCGTTCCCGGGTGCCCGGCCGGCCGGTGCGCTCGGGCCGGGGGAGGCCACTGTCACCTCCCGCTTCAGGACCGTGGGCGGACGGTCGACGGTGCCGGCCACCAGGCCGTACGTGACCGCGAGCAGCGCTGCGCCGGACACCAGGAACAGCCCTCCGTACAAGGCGGTCAGCCGCAAACGTACGGTGCGGCGGGGCAGGCCCGCGCGCACGATCCGGCCGGTGAGCCGACGCAGAGCGGCGGGCGCGAGGCCGCGGACGGCGGCGGGGGTGTGGACGGGCATGTGAACGTGGCGACCTTTCGGCTGGATCCTGCGCTGTGCTCGGTCGGAAGGGTCGGAACGTCCGGCGGCGTAGGTACCCGCGGACAGGCATGGGAGGACGGTGGGGGAGACCGCCGAATGCGACGGCTGAATGCGACGGCCGAATGCGAACGCGCGAAAGAGCCCGGCCGCTTCGCCCCCACAACCCCTCAGATCCGGTAACCGCTCCTGGCCACCGTCTCGATGACCGGCGGCGCCCCGAGTTTGGCCCGCAGCCGGCTGATCGTGATCTTCACGGCGCTGGTAAAAGGGTCGGCGGCCTCGTCCCAGACCCGTTCGAGCAGTTCCTCGGCGGAGACGGCACGGCCCCCGGCGGCGAGGAGCAGTTCGAGGACGCCGAACTCCTTGGGCGTGAGGGCCAGCGCTCGGCCTGCCCGTACGGCGGTGCGCCGGGCGCTGTCGACCACGAGGTCGCCGTGGCGCACCACGGGCGGTACGGCCGGATGCGCGCGGCGGGCCAGGGCAGCGATCCGGGCGACGAGTACGGGGAAATCGAAGGGCTTGGGGAGGTAGTCGTCGGCGCCCAGGCCCAGCCCGTCCACGATGTCGTCCGCCGTTCCCGCGGCGGTGAGCATCAGGATGCGGCTGCGGCACCCGGCGGCGATCAGCGTCGCGCAGACCTCGTCGCCGTGCGTTCCGGGCAGGTCCCGGTCCAGGACGACCACGTCGTACGCGTCGCCGTCGGCGCCCAGCCGTTCCAGCGCCTCCGTACCGTCGAACGCTACGTCGACGGCCATCCGCGAACGACGCAGGCCCACCGCGACGACCTGTGCCATCTCCTCGTCGTCATCGACGATGAGCACGCGCATCCCCCGGCACCCTCTCTCTCGTGTCGTCGTCCCAGTGTCCCGCAGCCCCATCGGGCGACTCCGGCGGGCCGACGGACACAGGAGCTCAGATGTCCAGGGAACTCAGCTCGCGACGCAGAACGTTGCGAGCCGCTTCGGTCGTCTCCCGATGTGCTTGCCTGGCTGCCTGATAGTCCGGCGTAGGCACAGTGGCACCGGAGGCAAGTACCTCGCGGATCCGGCGAAGCGAGATGTACGACGCGTCGATCGCCGACACCACCTCGTCGGTTGCCGTGAGGATCAGCCGTTCCCGTGCCTCATCACATCCCGACGCCTGGTAGACCTGCCGGATCCTGGCCGCTCTCGCCTGCGGACTCGGATGCTCTTCGTCGGCGGCCAACCGCATGGCCTCGTGCGCCTTCCGAAACGAGACGAGGCAGTCCGCGTACAGGTTGCGGCGGTCCTGCAGCCTGTTGCCCCTGGTGGCGCGCCGCCACCGCACATGCTCGCCCACCAAGGTGGCCCCCACCCCCGGTACGGCCCCAATCCCCGTCCCGACCAGACTCGACCACTCCACGCCAACGGATAGTGCCACGCGGGCATAGGCGCACAGAACCCTCTGATCCCCAGCGGTATCCGGATGCGGTCAGCAGCGGCAATCCTGCGCTGAAGCGCGACACGCCCACAAATGGCGGTGACACTCCGTTGCGTGTCGAATACCGTTGCGTAGCAAGGGAGTTCGACCAGGGAGGGCAAGGGGGCGTGATGAGCCTGCCGGGGCAGATCGCGATACGAGGGGCTAGTTGCCGCGTACTCACTACGCGCGTAGTGGAGCTGAGACCTGCCCTGTGCGTCGCCCTGCCCGGGGAGGGCGCCCGATGAGCGGCGGGGGCGGCGGCGGGGACGGTGGCAAGGAGCCGGACCTGAAGCTGGACAAGGAGGCGTTAGAGGACATCACGAAGGGTTTACGGGCGGCCATCAGTGAGTTGAAGGACATCGGTTCGGCGACGGACGCCGTGATCGGTTCGGGGTTCGACGAGTTGTCGCTGACGTCGATGGAGGCGGGGCACAACGGTCTCGCCAAGGACTTCGAGGACTTCTGCGAGCGCTGGGAGTGGGGGGTGCGCGGCCTGATCCAGGACGCGAACAAGCTGGCCAAGAAGGTGGGCCTCGCGGCGGGGATGCAGTGGGAGGAGGACCGGTACATCGACGGCACGTTCAAGGTCGTGGCGAACTCGGTGGCCGGCAATCCGCATCTGAGCGAGGAGGAAGTCACCCAGAAGGAGTGGGGCGAGCTGTTCTCGGGGGAGACCTGGCGCCCGGACTACAGCAAGGAGTCCTACGACAAGGCGAGCGAGGAGATCAAGGGCACCTGGCAGGCCACGGGCGACAAGATAGGCGGCACCAGCCGTATCACCCAGTACGCCGTCCCACCCGCTGAGCAAGGTGGCGAGCAGGGTGGCGGTGAGGGCTGATGGGGTTCGGTGATTTCGTCCCCGATGTCATCGAGGACAAGGTCGAGGACGGCGTCGAGGCGCTCGGAGATGTCGTCGAGGCGGGCGGCAACAAGATCGCCGACGGCCTGGACTACGTCGGTTGGGAAGGCGGGGCGGACTGGGTCCGTGACAAGTCCCGCTCGGCGGCGAATCAACTGGGCGCGGATGTCGCCGAGATGCAGCTCGATGAGACCGAGAACCCGAAGAAGCTGATCTTCGGCAGTGCGAGCAAGATCCGCTCGACGGCGAGTCATCTGCGGGACTTCAAGAAGGCGTTCAACGATGTCGGGGACGGCCTGAAGCGGCTGGACTCCGCGCACTGGAAGGGCAAGGCGGCGGACGCGTTCCGCGAGGAGGTGGCGGTCGAGCCGAAGAAGTGGTTCAAGGCCGCCGACGCATGCGAGAAGGCCGCGCTCGCGATGGAGACGTTCGCGGGCACGGTGGAGTGGGCGCAGACCCAGGCGCAGGAGGCCATCGACGCCTACAAGGCCGCGAAGAAGGCGTCGAAGGAAGCGGTGTCGGCCTACAACGAGCAGGTCGCGGCGTACAACACGGCCATCGAGGACGGCAAGGATGCCTGCAAGCCGGGCAAGTTCCACGACCCGGGCCCGGGCAAGGCCAAACTGGCGCAGCAGAAGCTGGACGAGGCCCGCCGCCAGCGCAACGAGGCGGCGGATACGGCCCGTACGGCTGTGAAGGCCGCGCGGGATGCGGCGCCGCCCAAGCCGTCGTACTTCGAGCAGGCGGATGACGGTTTCACCGGCCTGAAGCTGGACGCCACGCATTTCACGGCGGGCGTGATCAAGGGCGGCGCGGGGGTCATCGGCTTCGCGCGCAGCGTCAACCCGCTGGACCCGTACAACATCACGCACCCGGCCGAGTACGCGACGGGCTTGAACAACACGGCGGCGGGGCTGGTCAACCTGGCCAGCGATCCCTATGGCACGGGCAAGCAGGCGCTGGATGGGTTCGCCAAGGACCCAGCGGAAGGCTTGGGCAGGCTCGTCCCCGAGGCGGTGGGCACGAAGGGGATCGGCGCGGCCCGGAAGGGTGCCACGGCGGGCAAGTACGGCCGCCGTGCCCGGAGTGGCGCCCGTAAGTCCCTGCACGAGAACGGGCCGAACGCCCATGGCCAGCCGGACGCCAAGAAGACCACCGATGGCACGGATCCGGTCGATCTGGCGACAGGGAAGATGTTCCTGCCGCAGACGGATGTGACCCTGCCCGGCGTTCTGCCGTTGCTCTTCCGTCGCCGGGTGGAGTCGGGCTACACGGCGGGGCGCTGGTTCGGCCCGTCGTGGTCGAGCACGGCCGACCAGCGCCTGGAGGTCGACGCCGAAGGAGTCGTCTTCATCAGTGAAGACGGCCTGCTGCTCACCTACGCCCACCCCGCTCCCGACCTGCCCACGCTCCCCGTGGTGGGCCCTCGCTGGCCACTGGAACGAGACGCGCACGGTGACTACACCCTCACCGACCCGTCCACCGGCCACACCCGCCACTTCTCCGGGCCGAGGGACGGCGGAGACGGGGTCGCGCGACTGGGGCAGATATCCGACCGCTCGGGCCACTTCATCACCTTCGAATACGACCCCGACGGCACCCCGCTGGCCATCGTCCACTCCGCCGGCTACCACCTGAAACTGACCACCGCCGACGGCCGGATCACCGCCCTCCACCTGGCAGGCGCCGCCCCCGACGGCACCGACCAGGAACTGCTCCGCTACGGTTACGCCGAGGGCAACCTCACCGAGGTCATCAACTCGTCCGGTCTGCCGCTGAGGTTCGAGTACGACGACGAGAAGCGTGTCATCTCTTGGACCGACACCAACGACCGCCGCTACGACTACGTCTACGACAACCGCCACCGCTGCATCGCGGAGGGTGGCGAAGCGGGCCACATATCGATCCGTATCGACTACGACCGCATCGACCAGGCCACCGGCCATCGCGTCACGACTGTCACGACGGCTGATGGCCATGCAACCCGTTACCTGGTCAACGACGCCTGCCAGATCGTCTCCGAGGCCGATCCACTGGGCCACACCACCCGCACCACGTATGACCGACATGACCGGATCCTTACCCGAACCGACCCGCTGGGTCACACCACGGCTTACGCATACGACGAGGCAGGCAACCTCACAAAGATCACAGTTGCGGATGGCCACGAAACCTCTGCCACGTACAACGCACTGTGCCTGCCAACGTCAGTAACCGGCCCGGACGGTGCCACGTGGAGCCAGACCTACGACGAGGCGGGCCACCGTACCAGCGTCACCGACCCGACCGACCACACCACCCGCTACACCTATGACGACCGTGGCCATTTGATCGCCATCACTGATGCGTTGGGGCAGACCACGGGCGTGCGTTGTGACGCGGCGGGCCTGCCGGTGGAGATCACCGATCCCTTCGGCGCCACCACCCGCTACCAGCGCGACGCCTTCGGCCGCCCGACCGTCCTCACCGACCCCCTGGGCCACTCCACACACCTGCGGTGGACGGTCGAGGGCAAGCTGGCCGCCCGCACCAACCCGGACGGGGCGACGGAGAGCTGGACATACGACGGCGAGGGCAACTGCACGCGGAGCGTCGATGAGGTGGGCGGGGTGACTGCGTACGAGTACACGCACTTCGACCTGCTGGCTGCCAGCACCGGCCCGGACGGTGTCCGCTACGAATTCACGCACGACACGGCGCTGCGCCTGACCCAGGTCACCAACCCGCAGGGTCTGACTTGGTCGTACGCCTACGACCCGGCGGGCCGCCTGGTCGCGGAGACGGACTTCGACAACCGCACCCTGACCTACACCCACGACGCGGCAGACCGTCTCACCGCCCACACCAACCCAATTGGCCAGACGGTTTATTTCGAGCATGACGCATCGGGCCGCGTCACCAGTAAGAACGTCGAAGACCGCGTCACCCACTACACCTACGATCCGGCGGGCCGCCTCCTCCAGGTAACCAGCCCCGATTCCGAGGTGGTCTACCAGCGCGACCGCATGGGCCGCGTCAAGGCCGAAATGGTGAACGGCCGGGTCCTCACCCACGCCTACGACGCCTTAGGCCGCCGCGTCCGCCGCACCACCCCCACCGGCGCCACCACTGTGTACACCTACGACGCGGCAGGCAACCGCACCACCCTCACCGCTTCCGGCCACACTGTCGCCTTCGACCACGATGCCGCAGGCCGCGAGATCAACCGCCGCATCGGGGACGAGCTGTCCCTGTCCCAGATTTGGGACCCAGCTGGCCGCCTCACGGAACAGGCCCTGACGGGACCGAGTGTCGGAACAGTCCAGCGCCGCGCTTACACCTACAGCACCGACGGCTACGTCACCGCCATCGACGACCACCTCAGCGGCCGCCGCGCCTTCGGTCTGGACGCGGCAGGCCGCGTCACCACGGTCCACGCGCGGGGCTGGACCGAGAGCTACGCCTACGACGAGGCAGGCAACCAGACCCAGGCATCCTGGCCCGCCACCCACACTGCCCAGGAATCAACCGGCACCCGCACCTACAGCGGCACCCGTATCACCCGCGCGGGCAACATCCGCTACGAACACGACGGTGCGGGTCGCCTCACCCTCCGCCAGAAGACCCGGCTGTCCAAGAAGCCCGACACCTGGCACTACGCCTGGGGCGCCGAGGATCGCCTCACTGCCGTTACTACTCCCGACGGCACGGTGTGGCGCTACCTGTACGACCCCTTCGGCCGCCGCACCGCCAAACAACGCCTCGAGGCCGATGGCGAAACGGTCGTCGAGCAGGTGAACTTCACCTGGGACGGCCCCACACTCATCGAACAGACCACCACCGCACCCGACCTCGCCCACCCGGTCACCCTGACGTGGGACCACCAGGGCCTGCACCCGATCGCCCAGACCGAGCGCATCACCGAGGCCACCACCCAGCGTGAGATCGATCAGCGGTTCTTCGCAATCGTCACCGACCTCGTCGGTACGCCCACAGAACTCGTTGACGAAACGGGCGACATCGCCTGGCACACCCGTGCCACGCTCTGGGGCACCACAACCTGGACCGCTGACAGCACCACGTACACACCCCTCCGTTTCCCCGGCCAGTACTACGACCCGGAAACCGGCCTCCACTACAACCACCACCGCTACTACGACCCCACCACCGCCCGCTACCTCACCCCCGACCCCCTCGGCCTCACGCCCGCCCCCAACCCTGCGACCTACATCCACAACCCCCACACCTGGACCGACCCTCTGGGGCTGGGGCCGTGCCCTGAAGGTAAGGCCAGGGAGACAGGTGTTCATCAACTCAACCCACGGTCCATCCGGCTGAGCCAGACGTCAGTCAACGAGGCCGCTGAGATCATCGACAGCATGAAGAGGAACGGCTGGGCGGGAGATCCGATCGACGTAGTGCGGATGCCCGATGGCGGTCTGACGACGGTGGACAACACGCGTGTCATCGCTGCCCACCACGCGGGCATCGACGTCCAAGCTCGGGTGCATGAGTTCGATGAACCATTGGCCGATCCCGTACGAGTCTTGACGCTCACCACTAAAAAGGGCGTTCCCGAGACTTGGGGCGACGGAATTCTGCTACGGATCGGTAAGCAGTCGAGCCTCTACCGTAGAACGTATCCGATGGGCTCTCCCTGGACCGGATGGGACGGCAACTGACATGGCAAACCTACTCACTGACGACGAACTACCCGAGAGCTTCTCCTATCCTCCAGAGTTCCTTCGGGTCGTCGAACTCGGTCTCACGGACCTGGAACCCTGGTGGATCGTGGACGGTGAACTGCTGAGATCTGGCATGAGCCTTCTGGCCTCCGCCTATCCGACACGCCGACTGGTCCTGTTCGCCAAGCGTCAGGACAACGACGACGTCGCGTGCTGGGACCTGGACACAGGAGGGGTGGCCGTCGTTCACATGGGCGCCGCCCCAGGCTGGGAGCAACGAGGCCCGCGGTTCCCGGACTTCAACGCATGGTTGCGGCAGGCGGTCGAGGACCTCATCGAACATGAGGCGTGACCCTTGGGGTCTTCAGCCGGTCACGTCGGATGCGAGGACAAGGGGGCGTCACATAGAGACGCTGTGGATGAATACGGTGAGTTCAAGGCGAAGCTGTCACTTTGGTTGCGCCTCGATGGTCCAGCGGCACCAGGGTGTCGGATCGTGGGTGAAAGTTTTTCGGTCGCGAGACGACGTGGAAGTGGTCGAATCCAGAGCCGCGTCAGTGGAGGCCGACCTCATCGTAATGGTCGGTGCCTGGGCTTTCGAACGCTATGGCGGGGCGGCCAATTCGTGACCGGGCTCAGATCCTGCCGAATGAAAAGGGGGACGGGTTGCCCTTGTGGGTGGCCATTCCTCTGTATCGGCCGTTTGCGCGAAAAGGAAACGAGATCACGGTCCGTGAGGACTTTGTGGAGGTGAGCCCCGGTATATTCTGCGATCGTCCAAAATCTCCGGGTGATCCGGCGTGAATTCAGCAATGGGGTTGTGGTCCTTCTTGATCTACCGTTTCTTGGTATGGACGATCCGTGTGATGAGCAAATACCGCTGTCCGTGGCGGCAGCCATTGGCGAAGCTATGAGTGAATAGAGGCTATCTTCCCTTGACTAAAGGAAGTCGCCCGGCGGCTGAAGGGTCGAGCGATCAGCTGGTGTGTGCCCAGCGAGCTGGGCTTGCCCGGCGAACTCCGCGATGGTCAGCGGCTCCGCCTTGGTGAGGGAGGCGCCGTTCGCTAGAGGCGGGCGATTTACGAGTCGGTGAGGTGGTCGAAGGTGCCTGCCTTGGCGGTGCGTATGAAGACGCCGAGCGTGGCGGGGGTGGTGGTGAGCATGATGTCGGGGTCGTCGCTCTCGCGGATTTTGATGGCCTCGGGGGTGGGGGCGGCGACGTTCAGGCAGCTCTCTCCTTCTCCGCAGTATGAGGAGGTTCGCCAGGCGATGGTCTGCAACTTCTATTCCTCTCTGAGACTTCGCATGATGTTGTGGATGAAGTCGCGTGACTCTTCTTGCTTGAGGGCCACTTCCTCCAGTCGGTCCAAGAGTGCTCGGTACTTCTGAAGCTGCGCCTCCGCATCGATGAATACGGGGCCGTGCGACTGGTCCAACTGGACCGTATCCAGTTGTGCGACGGGGCCAAGGGCGAAGAAGACAGACTGCCCAGCACCCGGAAAGACTCCCGCGTCGAAGGGAATGACGCGGATCGTGATGTGGTCCCGCTCGCTCATCTCCAAAAGATGCTGCAGCTGCATCCGCGTGATCTCCGGTCCGCCGAACTTCATGCGCAAGGCGGCTTCGTGGATGACTGCGGTGAGTGGTGTTGGGCTGTCCCGGTGCAGGACTTCTTGTCGTTTGATGCGGAGCGACACTCGATGCTCCACCTCGTGTGGTGGGAGGGCTGGGACGACCTGGCGGAAGACCTCTCGGGCATGTTCCGGTGTCTGGAGCAGCCCGGGGATGTGGATGGCGGGCGAGACGCGCAAGGCGACCGCATGGTGGCCGAGTTCGGCCAGATCGAGCAGCCCGGCGGGCAGGATTCCTCGGTACTCCTCCCACCACTGGCGTCCGCGCTCCCCGGTCATGCCGACCAGCGCCTCGATGAGCGCTTCGTCTGTACACGAGTAGTTGCAGGCCAGCGTCCGTACCCGGTCGGCACTCACCCCATGCCGCCCTGCCTCGATGTTGCTGATCTGGGTCTGGTTGCTGCCCAGGAGGCCCGCCGCTGCTGCCGCTGACATCCCAGCACGCTCGCGGAGCTTCCGCAGTTCCGCACCCAGGCGCTGTCGTCGCACGGTTGGAGGGTTGCTGGGCGGCATGGTCCTTCTCTCTTGCCCGTTCATGGGCCACTTGGTCACTCACAAGAGGGTACTTGTAAAGCTTTTGATGCAAGTCGAGTAAACCGTTAGAAGTGGCGCGCTACGTTGTGAGCCAGGCCACTCCAACTCCTCCTCTCGACAGGAGATATCCATGGACACCGTAGCCCCGCAGAACACCCAACTCGCCCCGTTCGACCTGGACAAAGAGCTGTGCGAACTCGCCCTGGACAACGCCCCGCGCGTCTTCGCAGTCACCGTCCAGTACGACGTGGCCCCAGGCGAGCCCGACGCGGCGATCGCCGCCTGGGGGCTGGCGTACGGCGACGGAAGCGCTCACGTCGTCACCGTGGACGGTCGGCATCGGCTGAGCCTCAAGTCACCAGAGCGCGCCACCTGGTGGTTCGGGCGCCAGAGCGACACCACCGCCCGGCTGCTCTGGTTCGCCGCGCCCGCCGCGCCCAGCTTCGAGCCGGCCGAGGCGGCCTGAGACGCCGACGGGCCGCGCCACCCCCACAGGGACGACGCGGCCCGTGCCGAACACAAATCAACTACGCCAGCAGTTCCACCTCCGCCAGCGTCGACTTGCCGTCCGGCACCAGCCGGTAATGCTCATACGACCCCGGCGACCGCACCGAGAAGACCCGCGTCTGCTTGTCCCACGCGAAGGACTCGTCCGAGCGCCGGTCCACGTCCGTCCACTTCTCGCCGTCGTGGGAGCCCTGGAGCACCCAGCCCGATGGGGCCTTCGCCCGATCACCGGGTGACGTCAGCGTGTACTGGACCACCCGGGAGGGCTCGGCCAAAGGAAGGTCCACCGACTCGAACGACGCCTCCGTCCCCGACGTGTTGTCCAGCAACGCCGAACCCCCGCCCGGCGGCACCGTCACATCGTGGCGCGGCGTCGGCACCTTGTCGTCCGTCGTAATCGATGTAGGCGCTGCGCCCTTCCCGGTGCCCCATTTCGTCGGCTTGGCGCCCATGTCGAAGTCCAGCGTCCCGCCCCGCGCGAGTACGTCATGGGGCAGAGCGGTCGAGTTCCAGGGCTTGCCGTTCACCTTCAGGCCCTGGATGTAGACATTCCGGGCGCTGTTCTTCGGGGCCCGGACGACCAGGTCGCGGCCGTTCTCCAGGTGCACCGTGGCCTTGGTGAACAAGGGGGAGCCCACCGCGTACTCGGAGCCGCCCATGACCAGCGGGTAGAACCCCAGGGCGCTGAAGATGTACCACCCGGACTGCTCGCCGTTGTCCTCGTCGCCGTGGTAGCCCTGGCCGATTTCGCTGCCGAGGTAGAGGCGGGAGAGGACTTCGCGGACCTTCTCCTGGGTCTTCCAGGGTTGGCCGGCCGCGTCGTACATGTATGCCGCGTGGTGGGCGACCTGGTTGCTGTGGCCGTACATGCCCATGCGGACGTCGCGGGCCTCGGTCATCTCGTGGATGACGCCGTTGTAGGAACCGGCGAATTCAGGGGAGGCGGTTTCCGGGGTGGTGAAGTAGGCGTCGAGCTTCTTGGCGAGCCCGGACCGGCCGCCGTAGAGGTTGGCGAGGCCCCGGCTGTCCTGGGGGGCGGTGAAGGCGTAGCCCCAGCCGTTGGTCTCGGTGTAGTCGTAGCCCCAGACCCGGGGGTCGTACTTGTCGGAGTCGACGCGCCAGCGCCCGTCCGCGTCCTTGCCCTGGAAGAAGCCCGCCTTGTCGTCGAAGAGCTTGACGTAGTTCTGGGCGCGGCGCAGGAAGTACTCGGACTCCTCCTTGTAGCGGGCCTTCTTGGTCTTCTCGTAGAGCGCCTTGCCCATCTTCGCGAGGCCGAAGTCGTTGACATAGCCCTCCAGCGCCCAGGACAGGCCCTCGTGGGCCTTGGTCGTGGTGTAGCCGAGGAAGATGGACGTGTCCATGCCCTTGCGGCCGACCCCCGGCGAGGGCGGGACGGTGGTGGCGTTCTTCAGGGCGGCCTCGTAGGCGGCCTCGGCGTCGAAGCGGACGCCCTTGAGGTAGGCGTCGGCGAAGGCGACGTCCGAGCTGGTGCCGGTCATCAGGTCGGCGTAGCCGGGGGAGGACCAGCGGGAGATCCAGCCGCCGTCCTTGTACTGCTGGACGAAGCCGTCGACCATCTTTCCGGCCCGGGCCGGGGTCAGCAGGGAGTACGCGGGCCAGGTGGTGCGGTAGGTGTCCCAGAAGCCGTTGTTGACGTAGACCTGGCCGTCGACGATCTTGGCGCCGGTGTGGGTCGGGGTGTTCTCGCCGACCGGCTCGGAGAACGCGCTGGCGTATTGGTACTTGGGCTTGTCCGTGGTGCCCGTGTTCTCGAAACCGGAATTGGGATACAGGTACAGCCGGTAGAGGTTCGAGTAGAGGGTGGTGAGCTGATCGCGGGTCGCGCCCGCTACCTCGATCCTTCCCAGGATGTTGTCCCAGGCCGCTTGCGCGCTGGACTTGACCTGCGTAAATGAAGCCGACGCGGGGATTTCGCGGTCCAGGTTCGTCTTCGCCTGGTCCAGGCTTATCAGGGACGTGGCGATCCGTAGCGTGACCGTACGGTCCGCGCCGGGCTTGAAGCGGAAGTATCCGGTGACGTCCTTGCCGCCCCCGCCGGACAGCTTGCCGCCCGCGCTCACGGGCGCGTCGAAGACGCCGTACACGAACATGCGGCCCGACCCTGGGTTGCGGTCGCTTTTGACGTCGGAGTAGCCGGTGACGACGCCGTTCTCGGCGTCCAGGGTCAGCCCGCCGTCCCCGGTGACATTGTCGAAGATGACGCTCGCGTCATCGCCGGGGTACGTGAACCGCATCAGCGCGGCGTGGTCGGTGGGGGTGATCTCCGTCTTGAGGCCGTTCTCGAAGGTCACGCCGTAGTAGTGCGGCCTGGCTGTCTCACTGGTGTGACGGAAGGGGAGTGCGCGGGCGGTGCGTCCGGCGTCGGGGGTGCCGGTGGCGGTGGACGGCATCAGCTGGAAGGTCTGCCGGTCGCCCATCCAGGGGCTCGGCTCATGGCTGGCGCTGAAGGCCTGGATGGTGGGGAGATTGTCGTCGTTGTTGGCGCGGGCGTACTCGTACAGCCAGCTGCGTGAGCCCGCGTTGGTCATCGGGGTCCAGAAGTTGAAGCCGTTCGGGACGGCGGTGGCCGGGAAGTTGTTGCCGCGGGAGAAGCTGCCGCTGGAGTTGGTGCCACGGGTGGTGACCGCGTAGTCGGAGAGGTGCTTGAGGCGCTTCTCGGGGGCCTTGGCGGCGATGGAGATGTCGTCGACCCAGCCGCGGAACTTCGCCGGGCCCTTGGGCGAGTCGTACGCGACCAGGACGCGGTCGATCGTCTTGCCCGCCGCGACCGCGCCGATCCGCGACTCCTTGTGGTTCCACTGGTTGACGTACAGCGTCTTGGAGGCGGCCTGGCCCTGGGGGCTCAGCCGGGCGCCGTGCTGGTCGACGGCGCCGGGCAGATCGCTCAGGTAGGTGCCGTCGGTGAAGGCGAGGTCGACGGAGACGTGGGTGGCGGGATAGTTGAGGTCGGTCTCCGGCATGGAGGGGAAGATCCGGTACGAGAGCAGGGTGTCGCGGGTGACGGCCGTGTTCACGTCGAAGATCTTGTTGTACGAGTACGCCCGGCCGTCCGGCTTGTGGGTGCCCGCGTAGAGGAGGGCGTGGGTGCCGGTGAAGCCGGCGTCGGCCTTGGCGGTGGGGGAGCCGGCCGGGCCGCTGTCGACCTGCGTGCGCATATCGGCGGGGGCGGGCGGGGCGGTGTCGGCGGTGGCGAGCTGCAGCTCGGCGAGTTGCACGATGTCGTCGCCGGCGTTGCGGGTGATCTCCAGCCGGTAGTGCTGGTAGGCCGTCTCGTTGTCGAAGGCGAACTCGCGGGTCTGGAGGCGCGCGGAGAAGGACTGGTTCTCTCGGGTGTCGAGGGTCTTCCAGTCGGAGCCGTCGGCGGAGCCCTTGAGGGTCCAGTCGGCGGGGTCGCGGCCGGGGACGTCGTTGGCGGACGTGAGGGCGTAGCGGACGGCCTTGACCGGGTCCTTGAGGTCGAATTCCAGCCAGGCGGTCTTCTCGAAGACCAGCCACTTGGTGCTGGACTCTCCGTCGACGAGGTTCTCCTTCACCTCGCCGCCCTCGCTGTTCTCCCCGTTGGCCCGGACCGCGGTCACCTTGTCGGTGACATTGCCGGGGATGCCGTTGCTGTAGCCGCCGTCGACCCCCGAGGCCTTCTTCTCGCCGTCGGGGCCCGTCTCCACCATGTTGCGCCAGTCCGGTTGCGGGTCGTTCGATTCGAAGGACGACGCGAAGGATGACTTGGCGGACGACCTGGCGGACGCGGCGGCGGGCTCGGCGTGCGCGGCTGCCGCCGCGCCCTGGGCCGTCAGCGTCAGCACAACGGCCGCCACCAGGGCGGCCGGTCGTCGGGGTGCGTGCCATGGTCTGGGGCTGGGGCGTCTCAGTCGCATGCTCCGCCTCTCCACGAGCTAGACAACGTTGTCAGTTGCGTCGGGCAGAGTTAAGTAGGGAGGCTGCGCCCCAACGGTGTCAAGGCGGTGTCACGGATGTGTGGGGGAATCCGAACCGGAGTGAGCGGGTGGGGTGGCGGGGCGGGACCGGCCGCGGTGGGGGTGGGGCCGCTCCCGCCTCCAGGTGATCATCGGCGGCTCGGGGCGGGGTCGTCCGCGGCGTCGGGCACGGTCACCAGTGATTTATCAGAGCGCGGTCAGCGGTGGCTCAGGGCGTGGCATCCGCGGTCGGGACCTGTCGTCCGCGACTCATGGCTCAGGACGCGGTCTTGGACTTGGTGCCGAGGGAGACCCGGCACTTTTTGGCCTTCTTGGAAGAGTCCGCCAGGAGTCCGACCACCTTGACGGTCTTGGAGGCGTTTCCGGCCACTTCGGCGTCCGACTCGAAGCCCGTGGTCACCGCCTTGTCGTTGCCGTCGACGAAGCCGACCATCAGCGTGTAGTAGGAGGTGGTCGAATCGGAGTTGGTTATCTTCACATTGGCGTACGGGATGCCGTCCGAGCCCCATCCGCAGGTGCCCATCTTGATGTCCGGGCTGACGAGTGCGTTGCCGCCCGTCGGCGTGTCCGTGGGGTCGTCCGTCGGGTCTTCGGTGGGGCTGGGGGACTCGGTCGGCTCGACCGGGAGCTCGGCCATGCCCTTTCCGAGCGCCGCGCCGCCCTTGGCGTCGCCGGCGGAGGACCCGCCCCCTTCGGAGCCGCACGCCGATATCGACGCGAGTGTCGCGACCACGACAAGCGCGGTGGCGAAGGGGAATTGCTTCCGGACCACAGGGGCCGCCTTTCTTGTTGGTTCACGCGCACGGCGGCGTGCCGTACGGGCTGTGTCCCCTACGGTATGTCGGACAGGTCTCAACTCGGGAAAGACTGGGGCCCAATGACCATTCGATCTTGCCCACTTGAGGCCCAGTGGACTATACCTGTCGCCCCGGGGGGAGGCCGCTGTGCGGCCTTACGTCGCGCCCGCCTAAGCGGGCCTCCGTGCTCCCCGGCGCACACTCAGCAATACTCCGTTTCACGCTTCAACTGACCCGCGGTGTCGGGCCCCTCGCCGGAGGCGAGTATGTACGGGAAACCGCTACACCGCCTGAGTCCTGACGAAGGCGAGGACTTGAGCATGGGATCCACCCCAGATTTCGGCCGTCGCGACCTGATCAAGCGGTCCGCGGCGCTCGGACTGGTTGCCGTGCCGTCCATCAGCACCCTGACCGCCTGCGCGAGCGGTGGTGACGACGACGGGAACAAGGTCGACAAGGGCAAGAAGAGCGACAAGAACCCGCTCGCCGTCAATGAGAGCGCCGCGCTCGACGTCGTCATTTTCGATGGTGGTTTCGGCCAGAAGTACGCAAAGGACGCCGAGGCCGAGTACGAGAAGGCGTACCCGAAGACGGCCGGCAAGGTCAAGCACTCCGCCACTCAGAAGATCCAGACGGTGCTGCAGCCGCGGTTCAACGGTGGCACCCCGCCGGACCTGATCGACAACTCCGGCGCCGAGCAGATGGACTTCGGCACCCTTGTCGCCAAGAACCAGCTGACCGACCTGACGCCGCTGCTGGACGCGCCCTCCGTGGACGACCCCAGCAAGAAGGTGCGCGACACGCTGCGCCCCGGTGTCGTGGAGATGGGCCAGTTCGACGGCAAGCCGGTGTGGATCCTGTACTACGCCTACACCGTCTACGGCGTCTGGTACTCCAAGACCAACCTGGAGAAGCTGGACGCTGAGTACCCGGAGACTTGGGACGACATGCTCAAGCTCTGCGAGAAGGCGAAGAAGAAGGGCGTCGCCGGCTGGACCTACCCGGGTAAGTTCCCGTACTACATGCCGTTCAGCCTCTACCCCTTCATCGCGAAGATCGGCGGTCCCGAGACCCTGATCGCGATCGACAACCTGGAGCCGAACGCCTGGAAGCACCCGGCCGTCAAGGCCGCCTTCGAGGCGTACTACGAGCTCTACAAGAAGGGCTACATCCTCAAGGGCAGCCCCGGCCTGACCCACATCGAGTCGCAGACCGCGTGGAACCAGGGCAAGGCGCTGTTCATCCCGAACGGCTCCTGGGTGGAGAACGAGGCGAAGAAGACCACGCCGGACAACTTCCAGATGTCCGTCAGCGCGCCCTCCAGCCTGGACAGCAGCGACAAGATGCCGTTCGGCACGATCTGGGCCTCGGGCGGTGAGCCCTTCATCGTGCCCAAGGCGGCGAAGAACCCCGAGGGCGGCATGGAGCTGCTGCGGATCATGCTCGGCGAGAAGTCCACCAAGAACTTCGTCAAGCAGGTCTCCTCGCTCACCTCGCTCAACGGCGGCACCGACGGCCTGAGCCTGCCGCCGGGTCTGGCGTCCGCCCAGGAGGCGCTGAAGAAGGCCGGGTCGAACGTCGTCAACCCGCGTCTGCAGGACTGGTACGTGGCGCTGCAGAAGCAGCAGATCGGCGTGGGCGCGCTGGGCGAGATGATGGCGGGCCGGATGACCCCGGCCGAGGCGATCAAGAAGATCCAGAAGTTTGCCGACGACACGGCCAAGGACGACGCCGTGAAGAAGTACAAGCACGCCTGATGAGGTTCGAGCGTCACCAGCGGCCCTGTGCGCAGGGAAAGACCGAGGTCGGTAGAGATGCAGCACGGTAAGCACCAGTCGGCTACGGCGGTGGTCGCGAAGGTCCCGGGCGGTAAACACCCGGGCGTCGGGCAACCGCGCGTCAAGCTGTCCACGCGGCAGAAGATCGAGCGTGCCTATCGGCAGTACGGGTTCCCCCTGGGATTCCTGGCCCTGCCAGTGGTCATTTATGCGATCTTCGTGATTTCGCCGTTCGTCCAGTCCATTTATTACTCCTTCACGGACTGGACGGGACTGAGCTCCGACTTCAAGATGGTCGGGTTCAAAAACTACGACTGGCTTCTGCACGACGACCTGTTCTGGACAGCGGTGGGGCACAATGTGCTCCTGCTGCTGGTCGTGCCGCTGGTGACGCTCGGCCTGGGCCTGTTCTTCGCCTTCATGCTCAATGTCGGCGGCCGTAGCAAGAAGAACGCGGCCGTCTCCGGGGTGCGTGGGTCGAGCATCTACAAGGTGGTGTACTTCTTCCCGCAGGTGCTCTCGATCGCGATTGTCGCCCTCCTGTTCCAGTTCACGTACAACCCGCGGAACGGCGCGCTCAACGCGTTTCTGGGGGGCATCGGGCTGGATTCGCTGCAGCAGGAGTGGCTGGCCGATCCGAAGCTCGCGCTGTGGTGCCTCATGGTGGTCATGGTCTGGTGCAACGTCGGCTTCTACGTCGTCCTGTTCTCCGCCGGAATGAGCGCCATTCCCAAGGACTTCTACGAGGCGGCGCTGCTGGACGGCGCCAACCGCATCACGACCTTCTTCAGGATCACCCTGCCGCTGCTGTGGGACACGGTTCAGACCGGCTGGATCTACATGGGCATACTCGCCCTCGACGCGTTCGCCGTCGTGCAGATCATGACCGTGGGGCCGGGGGGACCCGCGGACTCCACCCAGGTGCTGGGCTACATGGTCTACACGAAGACGTTCCGCGACGGGCAGGCCGGGCGTGCGACGGCGATCGGCGTCGCGATGCTGATCGTGACCCTGATCTTCGCGGTCATCGTGGGCAGGCTCGGTCGGCGCGAGCGGCTGGAGTACTGATGGCCAGGCTCTCTTTCGCACACCGGAACCGCCGTATCTCCGCTGACCTGGGGGTAGCACAGTGACCGCGCAAGCACAGCCCTCGGAGCTCCCGGGCGCCACCAAGGCGGACGAGGCGCCCGGCGCGACGTCCGGGGCGGCGGGCAAGGCGCCGGGCACGGGAACGCGCAAGGTGCCGGACTTCACCCCCAAGGGCCGTATCGGTGCCGAGGGGAAGGTCCTCAACGTCTTCTCGCACGGCATGCTGGTGCTCTGGGGACTGCTGGTCACCCTGCCGCTGCTGTGGGCGGTGATGAGCTCGCTCAAGACCGACAAGGAGATCTTCACCTCTCCCTGGGGTCTGCCGTCCAGCCTGCACTTCGACAACTGGTCGCGGGCCTGGAGCAAGTCGAACATCGGCGACTTCTTCCTCAACACCGTCCTGGTGGTGGGGTGCTCGCTGATCGGGACGATGCTGCTGGGGTCGATGGCGGCATATGTCCTGGCCCGCTTCGAATTCCCGGGCAAGCGGATCATCTACTTCATGTTCGTGGGCGGAATGAGCTTCCCGGTCATTCTGGCGCTGGTGCCGCTGTTCTTCGTGATGAGGAACATGGACCTGCTCAACACGTTCCACGGGCTGATTCTGGTCTATATCGCCTATTCGTTGCCGTTCACCGTCTTCTTCCTCACCTCGTTCTTCAAGACGCTGCCCTCGTCGGTGGCCGAGGCGGCGCTGATCGACGGGGCCTCGCAGACCCGGACCTTCTTCCAGGTGATGCTGCCGATGGCGAAGCCGGGCCTGATCAGCGTCGGCATCTTCAACTTCCTGGGGCAGTGGAACCAGTACATGCTGCCGACCGTGCTCGTCACGGACGAGAAAAAGCGGGTGCTGACCCAGGGTCTGGTGCAGCTGGCGGCCAGCCAGCAGTACAAGGGGGACTGGTCCGCGCTCTTCGCTGGACTGGTGCTGGCGATGCTGCCGGTGCTCGGCGTGTACATCGTCTTCCAGCGTCAGGTCCAGGCGGGTCTGACAGCGGGGGCGCTCAAGTAACCCGGCGTTCCAGGCGTTCCAGGCCCCGCTCTTCCCCAGCACGGGGAGGGCGGGGCCTTGGTCTGTCGCGGTGTCGCTGATTTGCCGATGATGTTGCTGCCAATCCCTCTCACCCGCGCGGTACGCGCCTGTATGGTGCCCGTAGTTTCCCGGCGCTGACCCGGGCGGCAAGTCGCCGTTTCCGGGCGGCAATTCCTCAATGGCGCCATTGCGCGTCCTGTGGCGGAATTCTCGGGCGACGGGGCATTCAGGCGACGAGGCTTACAACGGGGAGGAGCCGCGGTGTCCATGGGGCTGTGCGAGGAGATCGCGAGCCGGATCGCCGATCCGGGCCGCGTCGCCGTCAGGGAGCAGGCCGGTCACACCTGGAGCTGGGACGGGCTGCTCGGGGCGGCCGAAGACCTGGCCGAGCGCCTGCGGCCGCGGGGGGCGCGGGGGCCGCTGCGGCTGGCGGCGGCGCGTACCGGCAGGCCCGTACAGACCCTCGTCGCGACCCTCGCCTGCGATCTGCTCCAGGTGCCGCTGATGCATCTGGACTCCGGCCAGCCGGAGGCCGAGTACGCCCGTGTCACCGCCGCCTTCGGGCCCCATCTGCTGCTGGCCGACTCCCGACCCGACGACGACTCCGGATCCGTATGGGAACGTCACGGGCTCTCGCTGGCCATCTCCGCCTCCGGGGGCGACGGCGGGGGCGCCGCCTTCCCCTCCCCCCGCTCGGGCATCTTCCTCACCTCCGGCTCGACAGGCGAGCCCTCGGGCGCCGTGCGGTCGATGCGCGCCCAGATCGTGGACTCGCTGCGGTGCGCCGAGGCCATGGGCTACGGCCCCTCGACCCCCGTGGTGTGCGCGGCGCCGGTCTTCCATCTGTACGGACATACGCTCGGCCTGCTCGCTCCGCTGCTCAGCGGCGCGCCGGTGACGCTGTGCGGATCGCGCGTGGTGCCCTCCCAGATCGCGGCCGCGGTGCGGGACAGCGGGGCGCGGGTGCTGATCGCCCTGCCCTTCCACTACCGGCTCATGGCGGCCGACACCACCTCCCGCTTCGACGGCCTGGAGCGCGCGCTGTCCGCCGGCGCCCCGATTCCCAGCGGCGCCGCGGCGGCGGTGATGAAGGAGCACGGCTTCGCGCTGCTCAACATGTACGGCTGCTCGGAGGCCGGGGCGATCACCGTGAAGCCCGTCGACCCGGAGGGCGACCGGCCGGGGGACGTCGGGCAGCCGCTGCCGGGGATCGTGGCGACCCTCCGGGAGGCGGACGAGGAGGACGGCGCGGGTGAACTCCAGCTGGCCACGGAGACGTTGGCCGACGGCTACGCCCATGTCGACGGGGTGCGCCCGCTGTCCCTGAACGGGGACCTACTGCGCACCGGGGACCTGGCGACCCTGGGCCCCGACGGCTCCATCAAGCTGATCGGCCGGCTCGCCCGGATGATCAACGTCGGCGGGAAGAAGGTCAATCCGGTGGAGGTGGAGCGGGTGCTCGCCGAGCACCCCGCCGTCACCGACGCGCAGGTCTTCGCGGAGGCGGACGGCGGCCGCGGCCAGGTGCCGGTGGCCCGGGTCGCCGCCCCCGGGCCGGTGACGGCCGACGAGCTGATCCGGTGGTGCCAGGAGCGGCTGATGGAGCACAAGATTCCGCGGCGTATCCAGGTGACCGCCGAACTGCCCCGCTCGACGACCGGCAAGATCCTCGCCCCGCGTCCCGCCGCACCTGGGCCCGAGGCCGGGCCGGAGCACGACAAGGAAGGAAGCGCGTGATGGACCGCGAGAGCCTGGTCGAGGAGATCGCCCGGCAGATCACCGTGGTGGTGCCCGCGCTGGCCGAGGCCCCGCCCGGCCCCGGCACCAATCTGCTGGAGATCCCCGACTTCGACTCGATGGCCATGCTGGAGCTGCTGGTCTGGCTCCAGGGGAACTACGGAATCGACGTCCCCGACGGTGAGATGTCACCGGACAACCTCTCGACCGTCGGCCGGATGGCGGACTTCGTGCTGAGGCAGCGTTGACCGGCGCGGAGTTCCCTCGCGAGGAGGTCGTCGAGTTCGGCGGGCTGCGCGCCGTACGCGCCCCGCTCACCTGGGGCCAGCAGGTCATCTACCGCGCGCTCCAGAGCCGTGCCCAGCGGGCCCACTACGACTACAACCAGCGCATGTCGCTGCCGGTGCCCGAGGGCCGCTCGCTGCGCGAGGTGATCGACGCCGTACGGGAGTTGGTCACCGCCCACGAGAGCCTGCGCACCGTGTACCGGGACGGGACCGCCGACTCCGCCCCGCACCAGGAGGTGCAGGGGGAGGGGCGGCTGACGGTCCGGGTCGTCCACGGTGACGATCCGGCCGCGGCGCTCGACGCCCTGGCCGTGACGGACTTCGACCTGTCGCGGGAGTGGGGCATCCGCGTGGCGGTGCTGACCGGGCCCGGCGGCGAACCGCGTCGGCTCGCGCTGTACGTGTCCCATGTCGCGGTGGACGGCTGGGCGATGGGCCTGGTCGTGCGCCGGCTGAAGGGCCTGTTGGCGGACGGCGCCGCCGTACGCGCCGAGGCCGAGGCTGCCATGGCTGCGCCTGCCCACGCCGCGTCCGCCGAGGCCGTACGCGCCGCAGCCGCACCTACCCCGCCCGCACCCACCCCGCCCGTACCGCAGCCCGCCGACCTCGCCCGGACCGAGCGGTCCGAGATCGGGCAGACCGCGGACCGGCGCGCCGACGCGTACCAGCGGTCGCTGCTGCGGCGCGCGCCCCGGACGATGTTTCCCAACCGTCCCTCGACGCCACCCACGCCCGCGCCCGTCGGCGCCGCGGGGCCGCAGGGGTGGGCCCACGGCGAGTTCCGGTCGGGGCGGCTGGAGGCGGCGGCGCGGGAGGTGGCGGGGCGTTGCCGGGCAGGCGAAGAGACCGTGTATCTCGCGGCCGTCGGCACGCTGCTGGCGCGCCGGGCCGGCCTCTCCCACTGCGTACTCAAGACGATCTTCGCGAACCGGATCGGCGCCGAGCGGCAGGCGATGGTGACCCCGCTCGCCTCGGATGTGCTGCTCTGCTTCGATGTCTCAGGGCCCTCGTTCGACGACTGCGTCCGCGCCGCCCACCTCGCCAAGCTGCGCGGATACGCCCGTGCCCAGTACGACCCCGCCCGTCTGGAGCGGCTGGTCGCGGAGGTCGGCCGGGAGCGCGGTGAGCAGCTGGACCTGTCGGTGCTGCACAACGACCTCGGCGCCCTCGCGCCCCCCGCGGCGGACGGCGGCCGCCCGGCGCGCGGCTCCGCCGCGGCGGAGACCTCCTTCCGCTGGGCCGAGCCCTTCCGGCTGCCCTCGGTCAAGCTCTACTGCAGTGTGCGCACCACGGACCGCGGCGAGCGGGTGATCGGCCTGGCCGCCGACACCCGGTATCTGCCCGCACCCGACCTCCGCGGGCTGCTGTACGGCGTGGAGGAGCTGGTGGTGAACGAGCACCAGGGAGCGGCGCGGGACCGGGACGTCGACGAGCGGCTGTCGGCTCATGTCTCGTAACACCGTCGGGGTGGTGATCGCCGCGATGAACTCCGCGGCGTTCATCGACCAGGCGCTCGGCTCCCTGGCCATGCAGACCACGCTCGCCGACCAGGTGGTGGTGGTCGACGACAACTCGGGGGACGACACCGTACGGCTCGTCGAGCGCTGGCGCGCCATTCTGCCGCTGACACTGCTGCGCAACCACGGCCCGCGCCGCCTGGGGGTGTGGGGGGCGCGGCGGGCCGCGATCGAGGCGCTGGAGACGGATCTGGTGCTCCAGTTGGACGGCGACGACGTCGTACTGCCGCACCACGTGGCCGCGATGAGCGAGACGTACGCGGCCGCGCCCGGCCTGATCAGCCCGCGCCCGCTGACCTGGACCGGCCAGGGCCCCTTCCGCCCCGCCACGTACACCAAGGGCGGGCTTCCGGTCCCGGGCGACCAGCTGATCCAGCTGCTGGCGCAGAACTATGTCGTCGTGGGGTCGTTGTTCGCGCGCGAGCTGTACGAGCGGATCGGCGGCTACCGCCATGTGGCGTACGGCGAGGAGTGGGACCTGTGGCTGCGGCTGGTGGCGGCGGGGGCGCGGGTGAGCAAGCCGGACGAGCCGTCGTACGTCTACCGGGTGCGGGCCTCCAGCTATGCGGGGGGCTTCGCCCGGAACGAGGCGGAGACCGAAGTGCTGAATCGATTCCTTGAGGAAGCCGAGCACCCCGTCCACCGGCAGGCGGTGAAGGTGGCCCTGCTGCAGCGGACGGGCCTCGCCGCGCTCGGTGCGCTCACGCCGGTGAGCGGCCCGCTGCCCGAGCCCGTACGGGCCTTCGCCGCCGGGCATGAACGGCCCCTGACACGGGCGTACCGCGATCCGGATCTGGGCTGGGTCCTCGCCTTCGACTCCGAAGTGGCTGTCACCGACGACCACGCCCGGGTGATCGTGCACGTGGTCGAGAAGGACGGGAACTACGAGGCCGTGGAGATAGCCGATCCGCTGATGCGCCGCGACGCGTCCTCGCTGCGCGACATCCTGCGAGGCGAGCGCGGCGAGCGAGGTGAGCGATGAGCCGAGAGCAGGCGGTCAAGGAGGTGTTGGAGCGGGCCGTGCGGGTCCCGGACCGCTTCCGGCGGTTCGAGGTGGGCGCCGAGACCGCGGCCCGGGTGCACCGGATCAACGGGGAGCTGCTGGACGAGGCGCTGGACCTCGGCCTCGCGTACGAGGGGAGCGGGGCGGACCGCCGCTTCGACGACTTCGATCTGAAGAACCTCGGCCTCGGCCTGCGTATCCCGTCCCCCGCCTGGCTTCAGGTGCGGCTGTCGGCCCAGCCCTTCAACGCGGAGGCGGTCGCCACGACCACCTACCGGACGCGGTTCCAGGGGCGGGTGGGCGGCGCGGTCCTGGAGCCCTCGTCGCAGCTCGCCTCCGGGGTGGTGGACGGCACGCTGCGGCGGATGGGGCCCGATGTGTTCGAGGCGGACCTCCATGTGTCCGCCGGCGAGAACGCGCCGGACGTGGACAAGGGAGTGGGCGAGGGCGCGGACAAGGGCGCGGCCGACTGCGCCCGGGAACTGGGGCCGGTGCTGCCGGAGGCCGCACGGCTTGAGTACTACCTCGTGCCCGACGAACTCCGTGACGACGTCGGCTTCGTACGGGAGACCCGGCTGGCCGACTGCCGCGCCGGCACCACCTATCTGGCGCGCGTCGCGGAGGACGCCGGGGCGGCCGTGCGGCCGGCCGGCGGGCTGCTGCTGGCCGGTGCGTTCCCGCTGCCGCACGCCTGGCTCGAGGTGCGCCGCGGCGATCGCTGGCTGCCCGCCGATCCGTACTACCTCATCAGCATGGCCGGATACGGGCTGCTCGACGGCGAGCGATGGCCGCCCCACCGGTCGGTCGCGGGGACGGTGTGGAAGATCTGCGGCCCCTACGCGGATCTGTGCTTCCTGGCGACGGCGAGCGACGGCCGGCCCGTGAAGACCTCCGTCAGGATCCTGCGGCGATCGACCTGAGCGCCTTGCGGTCCGTCTTGCCGTTGCCCGTCAGCGGCAGCTCCGGGACCACCAGACAGCGGGCCGGGACCTTGTACGCCTCGATCTCCGCCTTGAGCGCGGCCAGCACCTCGCCGGGGCGCAGCGAGGAGCCCGCCACGCACAGCACCGCCTCCTCGCCCTCCCCCGACGGCGGCAGGACGGCCGCGCCGCGCACCCCGGGCACCCGGCGGGCGGCGGTCTCCACCTCCTCGGCGCTCACCCGGAACCCGCGCTGCTTGTACAGATCGTCGCGGCGCCCGGAGAAATACAGATAGCCGTCCTCGTCCAGCCGGCCGAAGTCCCCGGTGCGCAGCTCGGGGAAGAGCCCCTCGGCGCGCGGGAACCGCTGTGCGGTCTGCTCCGGCCGCCGCCAGTAACCCGCCATCACATGCGGGCCGCGCACCACGATCTCGCCCACGATGCCCGGCGCCACCCGCCGCCCCCGCTCGTCCACCACCAGGACCTCCGTACCGGGCAGCGCCCGCCCGCACGCGCCCGGTCTGCGCAGATCCTCGTCCGGCGGCATGATGGCCACGCGCTTGCACTCCGTCAGGCCGAACATCAGCTGGACCCGCAGCCCGGGCAGCGCGGCGCGCAGCCCGGCCAGCACCTGCGGGGGCATCGCGGAGCCGGTGTTGGTGAGCAGCCGCAGCCGTATGCCGTCGGCGCCGTAGCGCGGCAGCATACGGGCCAGGCTCTGCGCGAGCGACGGGACGACGGGCAGCACGGTGGCCCCGGAGCGGCGGAGGTTCTTCAGCAGGACCAGTCCCACGTCCGAGGTGCCGCCGAGCCAGAGGTGGGCGCCGGCCAGGGTGCTGAGGAACAGCTGGTAGAGGCCGTAGTCGAAGGAGAGCGGCAGCGCGCAGTAGACGACGTCCTCGGTGCGGTACGCCAGCTCGCCGTGGATGGCCCGGGCCGCGAACAGCAGTTGGGCGTGGGTGGACACGACGGCCTTGGGCGGACCGGTGGAGCCTGAGGTGTAGATGAGGCAGACGGGGTCGACGGACAGCGGGCCGATGGCGTCCCGCGGGTCCTCGCCGTCCTCGCCGTCCTCATCCAGGAGCGGTGGGCCGTCGTCCGCGGTGACCAGGAGGGCCGCCTCACTGTCCTCGCGGACATGGGCGAGGGCGGGGCCGCGTACCTGCTCGTGCAGTACGCAGAACGCGGCCCCCACCCGCGAACAGCCGTACACCAGGGCCGCCACGGCGAGGCCGGACGGCAGGGCCAGCAGCACCCGGTCGCCGCGCCCGACGCCCCGCTCGCGCAGCCACCCGGCGGCCCGCAGCGAGGCCGTGCGCAGCCGGGCGTAGTCCCAGGTCAGCTTGGCGTGGGTGAGAGCCGGGCGGGTGGGGTGGCGACGGGCCGCCGCGTCGAGCAGATCGTGCAGTACGGCCGGCTGCCGGGAGGCGAGTACGTCGTGCGGTACGGCCGGCTGCCCGAACTCGGGGTCACCGGCGGGCATCCCGCCCTGCCTCCCGCGCGGCCTCCGCGGCCAGCGCCTTGCGGTCGATCTTGCCGTTGGCGTTCAGCGGGAACCGCGCCACCTGCTTCAGAACGCGCGGAATCGCGGCCCGGGGGAGCAGCTTGCCGAGTTCCTCGACGACCGGCCCCCGCTCGGTGGCGGCCCCGGTGTAATAGGCGTGCAGGGCATGGCTGTTGCCTGCGGGCACCGCCACCACCACCGCCTCGTCCACCCCCGAGCAGCGCCGCAGCGCCCACTCCACCTCCGGGATCTCCACCCGTACGCCCCGGATCTGCACCTGGTGGTCGAGCCGGCCCGAGTACAGCAGGGTGCCGCCGGGGGCCGTGGTGACCAGGTCGCCGGTGCGGTACCAGCGTTCGCCGTCGAGGTCGAGGAAGCGCCCGGCGTCGTCCGCCGGATCGAGATAGCCCGCGAACATCTGCGGCCCGGTGACACACAGTTCGCCCCGTTCCGGATGGCGGTTCCCCTCCGCGTCGAGGAGCGTGGCGCGCATCCCGGGGTGGAGCCGGCCCATGGGCACGCCGCCGTGTGCCTCGGGGTGTGGGACGTCGGTCGCGTGCCACTTGTGGACGGTGACGTTCATGGTGACTTCCGTGGGCCCGTACAGGTTCACCACGGTGGATCCGGGGGCGGCCCGCTGCCAGTCGGCCGCGTCGTGTTCCATCAGCGCCTCGCCCGCGAAGAAGCTCCAGCGCAGGCCGGGCATGGCCGCGTCGGTGAGCCGCCGGGTCCTGCGGACGACGGAGATCGTGCTGGGGGCGGAGAACCAGACCGTAATACCGAGCGCGTTCACCAGCGCGGGGAGATCGGCATAGCCGAGGCCGGGGACATGGGCGACGCACGCGCCCGCGCTCCAGGCGCAGAACAGATCGAAGATCAGGGGGTCGAAGGTGATGTCGACCGTCTGTGAGAAGACGTCCTGCGGCCCGAAATCGTAGAGGTCTCGCACACACCGCAGAAAGTGCTCGCCATTCGCGTGCGAGATGGGCACGCCTTTCGGGCGGCCGGTGGAGCCCGAGGTGAACATGATGTACGCGCGGTCGTCCGGTTCGACGCACCACGGCTCGAACGGCTCGAACGGCGCGGTCGCACCCGGATTTTCCGCCGGGCCATTTCCGGCGGGGGCGCTTTCGCCGCTCTTGGCACGATCTCCGGTATTCACACCGCCGGTATTGATGCTTCCCGCATGCACGACCGGCGGGTGATCGGTCAGCTGATCGAGGATCCGCGCACCCTGGTCGTCCACAAGGACCAGGGCCGTGTCGGCGGCCCGCAGCATGGCGTCGGTGCGCGCCGCGGGGAATTCCACATTCAGCGGCATCGCGGCGGCGCCCGCGTACATCGCGGCCAGGATGCCGATGTACGCCACCTCGCCGCGCGCCGCGAGGACGCCGACCGTGGTCGGCCTGCCCTTGGCGGCGTCCACCAGGGCCGAGGCCCAGGACAGCGCGGTCCGGTGCATCTCGTCGTAGGTCCAGGTCCGCGCGGACACCCGTAGCGCGATCCGGTCCGGATGGGCCCGTACCGAGGCCAGGAAATGGCCGTGCATACCCTGCCGGCCGCCCGGCCCGTCCCCGTCGGCCAGGTGAGCGCTAGCCATGCGAGCTCACAAACTCCGTAAGTGTTCCCACGGTGGCGAAATGCTCCAGTTCCAGGCTTTCCGTATCGAATTCGGCGCCCGTCTGTGTCTCGATGAGCATGAGCAGTTCGATAACCGAGGTGGAATCGAGACCGAGGTCCTCGAAGAGTCTGGTGCCGGTGTCGACGCCGGGCAGCTCGCCGCGTCCCAAAACTTGTCGCAGCGCCGCTAGAACGCTCTGCTCGGCGGAGGACTTTCGCATGGTCCGGATCGAAGTGGATACGCCATCAGGTGTCAAGGTCTTGACGTGGATCTTGGCGGCTCCTAGGGTCTTGCCGCACGATTGACCATCACCGGGGGCCGGGGTATATGGGGTTGGGGGATATGGCGGCAAAAGCTGCGGAATTGTCCTCCACGGACCCCGGAGTGGACCCCGGAGCGGACCCCCTCTCCGCCGCATTGGACGTCTTGCGCACCGCCCGCGAGAGCGGCCTCTCGGCGGCTTTGGCCGCCGCCGTGCGACACCTGGATTTCCTCGCGCCCTGCTCCGACAAGGGCTTTTGTGTTCTGCCCGACGGGTCGGCGGCCAGTTCCCCGGAAATACGCGGCTGGCTGATGGCGGGGCGCGTGGTGCCCGGCGAGCGGGTCACGGTACGGCCGGGCCCGCGCCATGAGTTGGCCGGGCGCGAGGGTCTTGAGGTCCTTCAGGTCGTTCCCCGAGAAGGTCTCGACGACGACGCAGGGCCGGAGCCCGACCAGCCCGACCGGCTGGCGTTCGCCGGGACCCTGTTCGCCGCGCTGCGCGCCGGGCTGGCCGAGGCGCTGCTGGAGCGGGCCGTGGCGCATGTGGCGGGGCGGCGCTCCGGCGAACGACCGCTGATCGAGCGCCAGTTGGTACGTGCGAAGATCGCCGACTGTGTCGCCGCCGTCCGCGCCTGCGAGCTCCTGCTGACCACGTCCGGGGCCGATCCGTACGCCGCACCCGAGCTCCACCGGCGCCTCGACGCGGCCGACGCCGCCCTGACGAACCTCTTCGGCGGCGCGGGCTATCTGGCCGACCACCCCGTGCGCTCCCTGTACGTCGCGGCGTACGTCGGCAGCCTGTGGGTGGCGCCGCCGCAGGACCCCGAACGGGAGTGGTCGTGACGGCCCTGGCCCTGGACGCCGAGGACCCGGTCCTGGACGCCGCGCACAGGCGTATGCGCGCCCGTGCGCGCGAGGTCGCCCCCGCGCTGCGGGAGGCCGCGCTCGCCATCGACGCCGACCCGGCCCGTATGGACGACCACCTCGACAACCCCGCCTTCCGCCTCTTCCGCGCCATGAGCATCCCCGAGCGGTTCCAGGACGAGCGGTACCGGGCCGAAGTCAAGGGCCTGCCGCGGGACTTCCTCGCGCAGATGATCTGCTCCATGGAGCTGGCGCGCGGCGACGCGGGCGCCATGTTCGCCGGCCCCGCCCCCGCCCTCGCCGGCGTGGTCGTCCGCACCCTCGGCGACGAACGGCAGCAGGCCGCGTTCTACGAGCGCGTCGCCGACGGCGCGACCTGGGCCTTCTGCGCCATCACCGAACCACAGGCGGGCAGCGACGCCACCCGCATGCAGACCGCGCTCACCCCCGCCGACCCCGCCGACCGGAGCGGTGACTGGCTGCTGAGCGGCGCCAAGAAGTACGTCGGGAACGGCTCGCGCGGCGGCGTCGGCGTGGTCTTCGCACAGACCGGCAACTCGCCGCTGAGCGTGCGCGCCGCGCTCCTGGAGCTCCCGGCGCCCGGTGCGCACGGCGAGGCGCTGGACATGATCGGACTGCGGGGCGCGCGTATCAGCGAAATGACCTTCCACGAGGTGCCGATCGCGCGGGACCGGCTGCTCGGCGCCCATCTGCCCGCCACCCGCCGGGGGATGTGGGGCGCGGTCACGGCCTTCTACGGTGCGCGCGTACAGATCTCCGCGACCGCCGTCGGGCTCGCCGCGGCGGTGTACGACTACGTGCGCGCCGAGCGCCGGACGCCGGCCCCGGCCGCCGAGCGGCGGGTGCTGGAGACGGCCGCGCTGCGCATCGCGGCCGCCGCCCGGCTCGTCCACCGCACCGCGCTCCTCGTCGAGGCGGATCAGGGACGCGGCGACGCCTCCGCCCTGTGCAAGCTGGAGGCGGTCCGCCTGGTCGGGGACGTCACCCGCCGGCTGCCCGCGCTCCTCGGGCGTGGCGCGCTGCTGGACCATCCGCTGCTGGAGAAGTGGGTCCGCGACGCCGCCGCGCTGGAGCTCATGGAGGGCACCAGCGATATCCAACGGCTCAGACTGGCCCAGGACTTCGCCCGGTCGGGCGCCGTGCCCGCGGGCAGCGATCCGGTGCCCGCGGGCGGCGACGGCGTGCCCGTGGTCGGCGACGGCGTGCCCGCGGGCGAGGGCGGGTGACGCCGATGCGCCTGGGGCCCGTCGGCACCTTCGTCCCGCGCACCGCGCTCACGGTCGCGGACGTCACCGCGGACGCCGGGCTCCCGGACGCCAAGGCCCGCTTCTACCGCGACTACCTCGGCTTCCGCGATATCCCCCGAAGCACCGGCCACTCGCTCGCCGACATGCTCACGGCGGCGGGCCGCGAGGCGCTGCGCGGCACGGACCCGCGCGAGATACGCCAGGTGCTGTTCGCGCGCATCGGCGAGGAGGCGGGCCCGGCAGGGGGCCCGACGGAGACCGGCCCGGCGGGGGCCCAGCTGCTCGACGGCGTCCGCACCGCCCTCGGCCTCGACCACGCCCCCGCTTTCGCGGTCGGCCAGATGAACTGCGCCGCCGGGCTGTTCGCGCTCTTCCTGGCCGGACAGCTGCTCACACCCGAGACGGGCGGCAGCGCGCTGCTGCTCACCGGCGACCGGGTGGCCCGCCCGGAGCGGGGGGTCATCCCGGGGATCGCGGTCGTCGCCGACGCCGCCGCCGCGTGTGTGGTGGGCCCGCGGGTGCCGGGCGATCCGCTGCTCGGCTCCGCCTTCCGTACGTACGGGCGGTTCTACCGCAGCCTCGGCGGCCAGGACCCCGACCGGGAGCGGGAGTACACCCGGTTCTACGCGCCCGCCCTCGCCGCCGTGATCCAGGAGGCGCTGGGGGAGGCGGGGACCGGGCTCGACGGCGTACGGTGGATCGTCCCGCACAACGTCAACCGCCTGTCCTGGAAAGGCGTGGCCAAGGAGCTGGGCATCCCCTTCTCCCAGATCTACCTCGACGATCTGCCGCGCCTGGGCCACGCCAACTGCGCCGACCCGTATCTCAACCTCGCCTCGCTGCGCGCCTCCGGGCGGCTCGCGCCGGGCGACCGGTACGTCCTGGCCACCGTCGGCCTCGGCGCCACCTTCGGCGCGGTGGTCCTGCAACGAGAAGGCGAGCAAGGCGGGCGAGGGAGCGAGGGAGGGCGCGATGGAGAGCTTTGAGGCCGTCCAGGGGATCAGGGCCGCGGATCTGGCGGACCACTACGGCACTCCGCTGTACGTCTACGACGGCGAGCTGCTGGCGGGCGCGGTCCGGTCGCTCACGGAGGCGCTGCCGCGCCCCATGGAGATCTTCTACTCCCTCAAGGCCAACCCCAACAGCAGCGTCTGCTCACTGCTGTTCGCGCACGGCGCCCACGCCGAGGTCTCCTCCCTCGTCGAGCTGCGCACCGCCCGCACGGCGGGGGCCCGCCCCGAGAACATCATCTTCCTCGGCCCCGGAAAGAACGCCGAGGACATCCGCGCCTGCGTCCAGGGCCGGGTGTACGCCATCGTCTGCGAGTCCTGGGAAGAGCTGGAGCTCATCGAGGCGACGGCGCGTCAGGCGGGGCTGCGGCAGCGGGTGCTGCTTCGGATCAACCCCTCCTTCGGCGGCGCCGGTTCGCGGCTGGCCATGGGCGGCAAGCCCCGGCAGTTCGGCATCGACGAGGAGCAAGTGCTCGTCCGCAAGGACCGGTTGAGCGCGCTCACGCACGCCGTACCCCTGGGCGTACACGTCTATCTGGGCACCCGGATCCTCGACGCGGCGGCGATCGTGGAGAACACCGCCCAGGTGCTGGCGCTGGCCGAACGGATCGCGGCGGCCACGGGCATCGAGCTGGAGGCGGTGGACGTCGGCGGCGGGCTCGGAGTCGCGTACTTCGAGAACGAACAGGACCTCGACCTCGACGCGCTGCGCGCGGGACTCACGCCCGTCGTGGGCGACTTCGCGCGCCGCCATCCGCGCACCCGGCTGCTGCTGGAGTCCGGGCGCTTCCTCACCGCCCGCGCCGGGGCCTACCTGGTGCGAGTTCAGTACGTGAAGGAATCCCGCGACACGTGGTTCGCCGTCACCGACGGCGGTACGCACCACCACATGGCGGCGGTCGGCGTCGGCTCGTACGCCCGCCGCAACTTCCCCGTCGCGGCGGTCGCGGGCGCCGGCGCGGGACCCGAGCGCCGCTGGCACATCACCGGCCCGCTGTGCACCCCCGAGGACACCCTCGCCCGCGGTGTGCCCCTGCCCGACCTCGCGCCGGGCGATGTGCTGGCCGTGCTGCGGTCGGGCGCGTACGGCCCGACGGCGTCGCCCGGACTCTTCCTCAGCCATGGATTCCCGGCCGAGGTGCTGGTCCACGAGGGCCGCCCGCTGCTGGTCCGCGACCGGGACACCGCCGACGACCTGCTGCGCAAGCAGCGACACCACCAGTTCGTTCAGTAAGTGACGGGAGGCCCGGATGGACCGCGCACAGATGGTCGAGACGATCGGCAAGGCGGTGGCCGCGATGGTGCCGTACTCCGACACCCCGGTGGACGAGGGGAAGAGGCTCTTCGAGGACCTGGGGCTCGACTCCACCAGCATCGTCGAGCTCATGATCGACCTGGAGGACAACGCGGGGGTCGTCGTCGACACGGACGCCATCGAACCGGACGTCTTCGAGACTGTCGGCTCGCTCGTCGACTTCCTGATGCGCGGCCTCCCGGCCGAGCGGTGAGGGATGACGGATACGGGGGTGGCGGGGCTGCGCCTGGGCGCGACCTGGGGGCTGGACTTCCCGGGGCCGCCCGGCGAGCGCTCCTTCGTCGCGATGGGCGGTGAGCTGCTGGCGGGAACGCCCGGTGGCGGTGGGCAGCAGGCCCCGGGGGCATCGGGGCCGACGCTGTCTCGTCCGCTGGACTATCTGGTGGTGGCCCACGAGGCGTATGACGCGGCCCCCGCCGGGCTCGCGGCGGGGTTCCTCGCCGAGGCATGCCCCGGCGAGCCGCGCGCCTTCTCGATCGCCGACCAGGGGATCGGCGCCCCCTTCAGCGGTCTGAAGGTGCTCGACCGTATCCACCGGAGCGGGGGCCTGAGCGACGCCGCGCTGTTCGTGCTCGACCCGGCGGCCGGGGCGGTGCTGGCCCTCGGCGGGACGGGCGGCTGGGCCCTGGAGGCGGTGGTGGAGGAGCGGGCCGGGGACGCGGCGGACTGCCTGCCGCTGCTCGGGCCGGCCGCGCGTACCTGGTACGTCCTGGGCGACGGGCTGCGCGAGCCGGCGGGGCCCCTGGAGGCGGCGGGGGCCACGGTACGGACCGCCGAGGCGGCCCACGGCTGTGCCGGGGTGTGGCGGGCGCTGCGCGATGCGGCGGCGGACGCGGCGGGGGAGGGCGCTGAGCGGCTGGTGATCGCGGACCGCGACCGGGGGCTGGGCCGGCTGCATGTCGCGGTGTTCGTCGGGGCGTGATCGCCTGATCGCTCAGGTGCTGGACACCCCCTACCGCCTGGCGCCGACCGTCGTACGCTGGCGCGATATCGAGATTGTGTATGCAGGGCACGGGAAGCCTCAAGTCACACCGACGCGGCGGAGCGCAACCGTCCGGCCTGGTACACACCAATCGATCAAGGAGTCCTCTTGGCTCCGTCATGGTCTGTCAAGGACTTGACGGGGGACAACCGAGGCGGCTCAGCTTAGAGTTCACATGTTGGAGACAAGCCGGGCCTCACTGCTGCGGCCCGGCCGGCGGAGCGGCGGTCGTGTCGCCCGCGGAGGCAGGAGTGGATGGGCGTGGAGACTCCGGGATCGCAGTCGTCGCTGCACCGGGCCAACCTCGAGCGGGTGGTCCGCGCGGTGCGCATGGCGGGTTCGCTCACCCAGGCGGAGATCGCCCGGACCACCGGGCTGTCCGCGGCCACCGTCTCCAATATCGTCCGTGAGCTCAAGGACGGCGGCACGGTCGAGGTCACCCCGACCTCGGCGGGCGGCCGCCGGGCGCGCAGCGTCTCGCTCAGCGGGGACGCGGGCATCGTAGTCGGCGTGGACTTCGGGCATACGCATCTGCGTGTGGCGATCGGCAATCTGGCCCATCAGGTGCTGGCCGAGGAGTCCGAGCCGCTGGACGTGGACGCCTCGGCCTCGCAGGGCCTGGACCGGGCGGAACACCTGGTCAGCAGGCTGATCGCGGCGACCGGCATCAGCCAGGACAAGGTGGTCGGGGTCGGCCTCGGCGTACCGGCCCCGATCGACGTCGAGACCGGCACGCTCGGCTCGACCGCGATCCTGCCCGGCTGGGCGGGCACCAATCCGCGCGACGACCTGGCCCAGCGCCTCGGCGTGCCGGTGCATGTGGACAACGATGCCAACCTGGGCGCACTCGGCGAGCTGGTGTGGGGGGCCGGGCGAGGGGTGGCCGACCTCGCGTACATCAAGGTCGCCGACGGTGTCGGCGCGGGCCTGGTGATCAGCGGACACATCTACCGCGGGCCCGGCGGTACGGCCGGCGAAATCGGCCACATCACGCTGGACGAGTCGGGCCCGGTGTGCCGCTGCGGCAACCGCGGCTGCCTGGAGACGTTCACCGCGGCCCGGTACGTGCTGCCGCTGCTGTACTCCAGCCATGGCGCCGACCTGACCGTGGAGCGCATGGTGCAGCTGGCCCGGGACGGCGACCCCGGCTGCCGCCGGGTGATCGCGGACGTGGGGCGGCACATCGGCAGTGGCGTGGCGAATCTGTGCAATCTGATCAACCCGAGCCGGGTGGTGCTGGGCGGCCATCTCGCCGAGGCGGGGGAGCTGGTGCTCGGCCCGATCCGGGAGTCGGTCGCGCGGTACGCCATCCCGAGCGCGGCCCGCCGGCTGTCGGTGATGCCGGGGGCGCTGGGCGGCCGGGCCGAGGTGCTGGGCGCGTTGGCGCTGGTGCTGAGCGAGATGGGCGACTCGACGCTGCTCGACGGCGCCCTGTCGGCGGGCACCCCCGCCCTCACCTGAGCGGGGCCGCCGGCCTGACCACCTGACCCGCTTCACCGCCGCAACGAGCCGGGGCTCCGGGCACATTCAGTGCCCGGATCCCCGGCTTTTCTGCCTGGTCTGGACCGGATCACGCTGCGTTCACTCAGATAACGAATGGCACCGTTGCCATCTCGTTAAGGATTTACTTCTTGACGTCATGCGGGCGGCCGAGTTGACTTCCAGCCACCTCGGCCGCAATGACGCGGCCTCGTCAGGGAGGTCACCCCCAGCATGAACGCAACGATGCGTCGCGTCGTCGTCGCCACGGCCGCCGTCACGATGGCCGTCTCGCTCGCCGCCTGTGGCTCCGCCAAGGAAGCCGGCGACAACAAGGACAAGGGCGACAACAAGAAGAAGACCGGCCCCCTCACCATCGGCCTGCTCCTGCCGGAAGACCAGACCGCCAGATACGAGGCGATGGACCATCCCTTGATCGAGAAGGAGATCAAGGCGGGCTGTGCGGACTGCAAGGTGGTGTACGCCAACGCCAAGTCGGACACCTCGGTCCAGCAGCAGCAGGTCGACTCGATGATCACCAAGAAGGTGGACGTGATCATCCTCGACTCGGTGGACTCCAAGGCCATCTCCAGCTCGGTCAAGAAGGCCGACGAGGCCGGAATTCCGGTCGTCGCCTACGACCGGCTCGCCGAGGGCCCGGTCTCCGCGTACACCTCGTTCGACAACGAGACGGTGGGCAAGGTGCAGGGCGAGGCGCTGCTCAAGGCGCTCGGCAGCAAGGCCAAGTCCGGCAAGGTCGTCATGCTCAACGGCTGGGAGGCCGACCCGAACGCGGCGCTGTTCAAGAAGGGCGCGCTGTCGGTTCTGGAGGGCAAGGTCGACATCGGCAAGAAGTACGACATCGACCGCTGGCTGGCGGATGAGGCCAACAAGCAGATGACCGGTGCGATCAACTCGCTCGGCAAGGACAAGATCATCGGTGTCTACTCGGCCAACGACACCATGGCCGGCGGCGCGATCGCCGCGCTCAAGGCCGGTGGCGTCGACCCGCTTCCCCCGGTCACCGGGCAGGACGCGGAACTCGCGGGCGTCCAGCGGGTCCTGGCGGGCACGCAGTACATGAGCGTGTACAAGCCCTACGGCCAGGAGGCGGCGGCCGCCGCGAAGATGGCCCTCGCGCTCGGCCGCGGTGAGAAGGTCCCCGCCGAGGCCACGGCCGACAGCCCGACCAAGAAGGGCATCCCGGCGACGCTGATCCCGCCGGTGTCGATGACCAAGGACAACATCAAGGACACCGTGATCAAGGACGGCCTGTACAAGGCCTCCGACGTCTGCACGGCCAAGTACAAGGCCGCGTGCGACCAGCTCGGCATCAAGTAGTGCGCCACCGGCCGCCCGTGAACCACGGGCGGCCCGTCCCTGTTGTCGGCACCACCACAGCCCCCACAAGAAGGCGAGAGGAGAGAGAGCTCTCTCCTCTCCGTAACACCGCAGGGGTCCGCCCCTGCTCAGATCGGAGATGGCCATCGTGCCGAATGAACCCGTGTTGGCGTTGCGCGGGATCTCCAAGCGGTTCGGCGCCGTCCAGGCGCTGACGGACATAGACCTGGAGGTCCGCGCCGGTGAAGTGGTCGCCCTGGTCGGCGACAACGGCGCCGGCAAGTCGACCCTCGTCAAGGCGATCGCCGGAGTCGGCCCCGCCGACGAGGGCGTCGTCGAGTGGGAGGGCAGGCCGGTCCAGGTCAGCCGCCCGCACGACGCCCAGGAACTGGGCATCGCGACCGTGTACCAGGACCTCGCCCTGTGCGACAACATCGACGTGGTCGGCAATCTCTTCCTCGGCCGCGAGATCCTGCGCGCCGGGGTGCTCGACGAGGTCGAGATGGAGCGCCGCTCCCGCGAGTTGCTGCAGACCCTGTCCATCCGGATCCCCAGCGTGCGGATCCCGATCGCCTCGCTCTCCGGCGGCCAGCGGCAGACCGTCGCCATCGCCCGCTCGATGCTCGGCGAGCCCAAGCTGGTCATCCTCGACGAGCCGACCGCGGCCCTGGGCGTCGAGCAGACCGCGCAGGTCCTCGACCTGGTCGAGCGGCTGCGCGAGCGCGGCCTCGCGGTGATCCTCATCAGCCACAACATGGCCGACGTCAAGGCCGTGGCGGACCGGGTCGCGGTGCTGCGGCTCGGCCGTAACAACGGCACCTTCGATGTGAAGACCACCTCTCAAGAAGAGATCATCTCCGCCATCACCGGCGCCACGGACAACGCCGTGACCCGCCGCAAGGCGCGTAACGCGGAGGTTGCCAAGTGACCACCAAGATCGACGAGACCAATGGCGGCGACACCGAGGACGTGGTCCCGGTCGCCAAGGACGCGGTCACCGCGGTCGACCCCCGGCTGCTGGTGCGCCAGGAGGGTTTCAAGGGCTACGTCCAGGAGTTCGGCCGCAAGCTGCGCAGCGGTGACCTGGGCGCGCTCCCGGTCATCGTGGGCATCGCCGTCATCTGGGCGGTCTACCAGATCAAGGACGACGCCTTCCTCTCACCCAAGAACCTCTCCGACCTGTCGATCCTGATCGTCGGCACCGGAATGATCTCGGTCGGCATCGTCTTCGTGCTGCTGCTCGGTGAGATCGACCTGTCCGTCGGCTCGCTCAGCGGGCTGGCCGCGAGCACCATGGCGGTGCTCAACATCAGGCACGGGGTCCCCGAAGTGCTCGCCGTGGTCATCGCGCTGGCCCTCGGAGCCGCACTCGGCGCGCTGCACGGGTTCTTCTTCGCCAAGATCGGCGTCCCGGCCTTCGTGGTCACCCTCGCCGGTCTGCTGGCCTGGAACGGGCTGATGCTCCAGGTGCTGGGCACCACCGGCACGCTCGACCTCGACGACGACGGCTTTGTGCAGACCCTGTCCGGCCACTACTTCTCCCAGCTGATCGCCGCGTACGGGGCGGCCACGGTCGCCGTGGCCGCGTTCTTCCTGGCCCAGTTCCTGGGCGCGCGGCGCCGCAAGGCGGCCGGCGTACCCTCCCGGCCGCTGAGCGAGATCCTGGTGCGCACCGCGGTGCTGGCCGTCATCGCCTACGCCGCGGCCTGGCGGCTCAACGAGTACAAGGGCCTGCCGCTGGCGCTCGTCATCTTCGTGGTGGTGCTGCTCGCCCTCGACTTCGTGGTGCGCCGCACCTCGTACGGGCGCAAGGTGATCGCGCTGGGCGGCAACGTCGAGGCGTCCCGCCGCGCGGGCATCAACGTGGATCTGGTGCGGATCTCGGTGTACGCCCTGTCCGGGCTGATGGCGGCGTTCGGCGGAATCATGATCGCCTCCCGGATCGGCTCCGCGAGCCAGCAGGCCGGCACCGGCAACCTGCTCATGGAGGCGATCGCCGCCGCGGTCATCGGCGGCACCAGCCTCTTCGGCGGCCGCGGTCGGTCTGGTCGGCGCTGCTCGGCATGCTGGTCATCGGCTCCATCGCGTCCGGTATGGCCCTGCTGGGTGTCGCCAACTCCGTGCAGTACATGATCACCGGTGCGGTGCTGCTGGCCGCGGTCGTGATCGACTCGGTCTCGCGGAGGACCCAGCGCTCGGCGGGACGCGGCTGAGCCCCCTCTTTTGAGGGCGCACTCGCCCTGTGCCGTTTCTCACGTGCCCGGCACCGCCTCGCGCAGGCGGTGCCGGGCACGCGTGTTCTGCCGCCGAACGCGTGACGCGTATCGCATGGACCGGGCCTTCGCCCGCCGGTCGGAACATTAGACTCAGGCGGACCGGCAAGGCTCGACAGGCACAAGTGCAAAGACGCACGACGGCAAACTCGACAGCAAGGAGGCACGGGTGCTGCTGACCCACATCAGGGGACCGCGTGATCTGGACCGGCTCACTCTGGAGCAGCTGGACCAGCTGGCCGCGGAGATCCGCACCTTCCTCGTCGACGCCGTCTCCAAGACCGGTGGCCATCTGGGCCCCAACCTCGGCGTGGTGGAGCTCACCATCGCCCTGCACCGGGTCTTCGACTCGCCCAGGGACAAGGTGCTCCTGGACACCGGCCACCAGAGCTACGTCCATAAACTCCTCACCGGCCGCCAGGACTTCGCCAAGCTCAAGAGCAAGGGCGGGCTGTCCGGCTACCCCTCGCGCGCCGAGTCCGAGCACGACGTCATCGAGAACAGCCACGCCTCCACCGTGCTGGGCTGGGCCGAGGGCCTGGCCAAGGCCAATGAGCTGCTGGGCAAGCAGGACCATGTGGTCGCGGTCATCGGTGACGGCGCGCTGACCGGCGGCATGGCCTGGGAAGCGCTCAACAACATCGCCGCGGCCAAGAACCGCCCGCTGGTCATCGTCGTCAACGACAACGAGCGCTCGTACGCGCCGACCATCGGCGGCCTCGCCAACCACCTGGCCACCCTGCGCACCACCGACGGCTATGAGCGCTTCCTGGCCCGCGGCAAGGACCTCCTGGAGCGCACCCCGGTCGTCGGCCGTCCGCTGTACGAGACGCTGCACGGGGCCAAGAAGGGGCTGAAGGACTTCATCGCGCCGCAGGGCATGTTCGAGGACCTGGGCCTGAAGTACGTGGGCCCGATCGACGGCCATGACATCGAGGCCCTGGAGTCCGCGCTGCAGCGCGCCAAGCGCTTCGGCGGCCCGGTCATCGTCCACTGCCTGACCGAGAAGGGCCGCGGCTACCAGCCCGCCCTCCAGGACGAGGCGGACCGCTTCCACGCCGTCGGCAAGATCCACCCGGACACCGGCCTGCCGATCTCCGCCTCCGGCGCCGACTGGACCTCGGTCTTCGCCGAGGAGATGGTCAAGCTCGGCCATGAGCGCGAGGACATCGTCGCGATCACGGCGGCCATGCTCCAGCCGGTCGGCCTGGACAAGTTCGCCAAGGCGTTCCCGGACCGGGTCTACGACGTCGGTATCGCCGAGCAGCACGCGGCCGTCTCGGCGGCGGGCCTGGCGACCGGCGGGCTGCACCCGGTCTTCGCCGTCTACGCCACCTTCCTCAACCGCGCGTTCGACCAGGTCCTGATGGATGTGGCGCTGCACAAGTGCGGGGTGACCTTCGTCCTCGACCGGGCCGGGATCACCGGTACGGACGGCGCCTCGCACAACGGCATGTGGGACATGTCCCTCCTCCAGGTCGTCCCGGGGCTGCGGATCGCCGCCCCGCGCGACGCCGACCAGGTCCGCGCCCAGCTGCGCGAGGCCGTGGAGGTGGACGGGGCCCCGACGGTGGTGCGCTACTCGAAGGGCGCGGTCGGCCCGGCGGTCCGGGCGGTGGGCCGGATCGGCGGCATGGACGTGCTGCGCGAGCCCGCCCCGGCGGACGCGGACCGGCCGGATGTGCTGCTGGTCTCGGTCGGCGCGCTGGCCCCGATGTGTCTGGAGGTCGCCGACCTTCTCGACAAACAGGGCATTTCCACCACGGTGGTGGACCCGCGCTGGGTCAAGCCCGTGGACGAGGAGCTGCCCGCGCTCGCCGAGCGGCACCGCGTCGTGGTCACCGTCGAGGACAACATCCGGGTCGGCGGCGTGGGCTCCGCCATCGCGCAGGCGCTGCGCGACTCCGGAGTGGACATGCCGCTGCGCGACTTCGGCATCCCGCCCCGCTTCCTCGAACACGCCTCCCGCAAGGAGGTCATGGCGGAGATCGGGCTGACCGCCCCGGACATCGCCCGCCAGGTCACCGGCCTGGTCTCCAGGATCGGCGGACGATACGAAGGCGAGTCCGCTGAGGCGGCAGGGTCGGCGGCCGCGGCCGAGCCCGCCGGGACGGGGGCGGCGGCGCAGTCCACCGCGGCCGAGCCCGTACGGGACTGATCCCCCCCCGCACCATCACCTCCTCCGGCCGGGCCGGTCGGGGCCGCCGCGCGACACGCGTGGTGCTCCGACCGGCCCAGTGCTTTTCCCGCCGCCGCGCCCCATCGGGTGAATCGGGAATGCCGGAGAGTGTGCATACATCCCGCATGCCCGGTAACCACAACGATGGCGCGCACGGGCAGGCGTGGAGGTGGCGCGGTGAACGGACAAGAACCAGACAGCGGAGGCACCGGGAACAGGGCCGGAGGCAGGGGCCCCAAAGGACTCTTCCGAACGAAGTCCGTGGAACAGTCCATCCAGGACACCGAGGAGCCCGAGCACGCCCTGACCAGGACGCTCTCCGCCCTCGACCTGACCGTCTTCGGCGTCGGCGTGATCATCGGCACCGGTATCTTCGTACTGACCGGAGCCGTGGCCAAACAGCAGGCGGGGCCAGCGACCGCGCTCGCCTTCGTGGCCGCAGGGATCGCCTGTGCGCTGGCCGCGCTGTGCTACGCCGAGTTCGCCTCCACGGTGCCGGTGGCCGGATCCGCGTACACCTTCTCGTACGCCTCGCTCGGCGAACTGCCCGCCTGGATCATCGGCTGGGACCTGGTCCTGGAATTCGCCTTGGCCACCGCCGTGGTGGCGGTCGGCTGGTCCGGCTATGTGCGCTCGCTGCTGGACAACGCGGGATGGCATCTGCCGGATGCGCTGTCGGGCCCCGATGTGGCCCACGGCTTCGGCTTCGACATCCTCGCCTTCCTGCTGGTGCTGCTGCTGACGGGGATTCTGGTCCTGGGCATGAAGCTGTCCGCGCATGTCACGGCGGTGGTGGTCGCCATCAAGGTGACCGTGGTGCTGCTGGTCATCATCGCCGGATCGTTCTTCATCGACGCCGAGAACTACCACCCCTTCATCCCGCCGGCCCGGGGGACGGTCACCAGCGCCGGGCTCAAGGCCCCGCTGATCGAGGTGATGTCCGGCTATCAGCCGACCTCCTTCGGCGTCCAGGGCATCTTCACCGCCGCCGCCGTGGTCTTCTTCGCCTTCATCGGCTTCGACATCGTGGCCACCACGGCCGAGGAGACCAGAAACCCGCAACGGGACATGCCGCGCGGCATCCTCGGCTCGCTCTTCATCTGCACCGTGCTCTACGTCGCGGTGTCCGTCGTGGTCACCGGCATGCAGAAGTACACCGAGCTGTCGGTGGACGCCCCGCTCGCCGACGCCTTCAAAGCGACCGGACACCCCTTCTACGCGGGCCTCATCAGCTTCGGCGCGGCGATCGGACTCACCACCGTCTGTCTGATCCTGCTGCTCGGGCAGACCCGCGTCTTCTTCGCCATGAGCCGCGACGGGCTGCTGCCCAGGGTCTTCTCGAAGGTGCACCCGAAGTACGCCACGCCGTACCGCTCGACGGTCGTGCTCGGTGCCGTCATCGCCGTCGTCGCCGGGTTCACCAGCATCTCCGAACTGGCGGCGCTGGTGAACATCGGCACGCTCTTCGCCTTCGTCGTGGTCGCCCTGGGCGTCATCGTGCTCCGCCGCACCCGCCCCGACCTGCCCCGCGCCTTCCGCGCCCCCTGGGTGCCGGTGCTGCCGATCGCCTCGGTCGCCGCCTCGCTGTGGCTGATGCTGAACCTGCCCGCCGAGACCTGGGTGCGGTTCGGGGTGTGGATGGCGATCGGCTTCGTCGTCTACTTCCTCTACGGGCGCCGCCACAGCCGGATGGGCCAGGCCGCCGGGGCGGGGCGGAGCTGAGGCCCCGCCCCGCCCCGCGCTATCGCTATGCGGTCAGGCGCTGCTCCAGGTCCGCCACGACCTTGTTCGCGGCCATCACGCCGAGGCCCAGGTACCAGGTCTCGTCCGGGACGTCGGTGGCGTGACCGGCCTTGACCGCCTTGAGGTTCTTCCACAGCGGGTTGCCCTGCGCCTTGGAGCGGTCCGTGGCCTTCGGGTCGCCGTAGACGCCGGTGAAGATGTAGTCGGCGTCGGCCTTGTCGATGTTCTCGGCGCTGATCTCGGTGGCGAGGTCTTCCACGTCCTGGTTCTTCGGCCGCGGAATGTGCGCGTCCTTCAGAATCGTGCCGATGAACGAGGCGTTGGCGTAGAGGCGGATCACGCCGTCGGGCATGAACCGGACCATGGAGACGGTCGGCTTCTTGGCACCCAGCTTGGTGTCCAGCGCCTTGACCTTCTTGTCGTAGTCGGCGAGTTCCGCCTTGGCCTCGGCCGTCTTGTCCAGCGCGGCGGCGTTGAGGAGGTAGTTCTGCTTCCAGGTGAAGCCGGGGCGGATGGAGAAGACGGTCGGCGCTATCTTCGACAGCTCGTCGTACTTGTCCGCGGCGCGCAGCTGGCTGCCGAGGATCAGATCGGGCTTGAGCCCGGCGATCGCCTCGAGGTTGAGGTTGTTGATGGTGCCGACGTTCTTCGGGTCGCCCGCCTCCTTCTTCAGGTACGACGGGAGTTCCGGGGAGCCCTCGGTCGGCGCCAGGCCGACCGGCTTGATGCCGAGCGACACCACGTTGTCGAGCTCGCCGACGTCCAGTACGACGACCCGCTTGGGCTGGGCCTTCAGCTCGGTCTTGCCCATGGCGTGGGTGATGGTGCGCGGCCACTGGCCGGCCTTGGCGTCCGTACCCATCGCGGCGGTCTTCTTGGCCGCGCTCGCGAAGTCCTTGCCGTCCTTGGACACGGACTTCTTGTCGCCCTGCCCGCCGCTCCCATCCTTCTCGCCGTCGGAGGAGCCGCCGCAGGCCGCGAGGGACAGCGCGGCGGCGACAGCGAGGGCGACGGCGGCGGTACCGCGGCGTCGAGGGGACATGGCAGGGCTCCTGTCACAGGCAGTTCTTAGGCGAGGCTTACCTTATGTTGCGTACGGGTGCGGCGGTAGCACCACCCCCGGCAGCGCCATCTCCAGCCGCCGCCCAGGGAGCGCCCGGGACCACCAGCGGATCGCCCGTCACCGGATCCGGTACGACGACCGAGGCCAGCCCGAAGACCTCCCGCACCAGCTCCGCGGTGACGATGTCCCCCGGCGCGCCCTCCGCCACGATCCGCCCGCCCCGCATGGCGATCAGGTGGTCGGCGTAGCGCGCCGCCTGGTTCAGATCGTGCAGCACCGCGACCACGGTGCGGCCTCGGTCGTGGTTGAGCTGCCGGACCAGGTCGAGCACCTCCACCTGGTGGGCGATGTCGAGATAGGTCGTCGGCTCGTCGAGCAGCAGCACATCGGTGTCCTGGGCGAGCGCCATGGCGATCCACACGCGCTGCCGCTGGCCGCCGGAGAGCTCGTCGACCGGCCGTGTCGCCAGCTCGGTGGTCCCGGTGCGGTCCATGGCCTCGCCGACGGCCCGCTCATCGTCCTCCGACCACTGCTGCCACCACTTCTGATGCGGCTGCCGCCCGCGCGAGACCAGATCCGCCACCGTAATGCCCTCCGGCGGCACCGGGGTCTGCGGCAGCAGCCCGATGGCCTGGGCGATCCGCTTGGTCGGCAGACGGGACAGCTCGGCGCCGTCCAGCAGCACCGCGCCGCGCCGCGGCTTGAGGAGCCGGCCGAGCGCGCGCAGCAGGGTGGACTTGCCGCAGGCGTTGGGGCCGACGATCACCGTGACCTTGCCGTGCGGGATCTCCAGATCGAGGCCGTCGACGACCGTGCGGTCCTCGTACGCGAGGGTCAGCTCCCGCGCGGTCAGACGGTTGTCGGTCACGCGGTTGTCGGTCACGCGGTGCCTCCGGAACGGCTACGGGTGCGGATGAGCAGCCACATCAGATACGGGGCGCCCACCAGGGCGGTGAACACGCCGACCGGCAACTCGGTCGGCGAGAAGAGCCTGCGGGCCAGCAGATCCGCCGTGACCACGACCAGCGCCCCGGTCAGCGCCGAACACAGCAGCGGCGGCTGCTCGGTGCGCGCGACCCGGCGCGCGATCTGCGGGGCGAGCAGCGCCACGAAGTCCACCGGACCGGCGGCGCCGGTGGCGACGGACGCGAGAACCACCCCGAGGCCGCTCAGCCCCAGCCGGACCCGGTCCAGCCGGACGCCGAGCGCGGTGGCCGTATCGTCGTCCAGCGACACCCCGCGCCGCGCCCGGGCCGCCCACAGCAGCGGCACCAGCAGGAGCAGCAGCGCCGTCGCGAGCGGCGCGGCCTGGTCGTAACCGCGGCCGTTGAGCGACCCGGTGAGCCAGACCTTGGCCTGCTGGGCCACCAGATAGTCGCCCTTGGTCAGAAACAGCCGGGACAGCGAGCCCAGGGCCACCGAGATCCCGATGCCGATGAGGACGAAGCGCGAGGCGCTGAGCCCCTTGCGCCAGGCGAACACGTACACCAGCGCCGCGGCCGCGAGACCGCCGCCGACCGACACATACGGCAGGGCGGTGTACGAGGTGATGCCGAAGGTCATGGCGGCGACCGTGGCCGCACCCGCGCCATGCGTCACCCCGATGACATCGGGGCTGGCGAGCGGATTGCGGGCCATGGTCTGGATCAGCGCGCCGGACAGCCCGAAGGCCACGCCCACCAGCAGCCCGGTCACCAGGCGCGGCAGCCGGAGCGTGCCCACCACCAGCTCGTCGGGGCTGGGCTGACCCAGCAGCACCCGTACGACCTCCGTCGGCGAGACGAACGACTCGCCGACGCACAGCGACGCCACGACGGCCACGGCCAGCGCGGCGGCCAGGACGACGGCCGCCACAACGGCCCTGCGGTGTACGAGGAAGCTGCCCCGCCCGGCCCTGACCACGGTGTACCCGGCGGCGTGCACAGCCCGGACGGTACTCACGCGCCCTCTCCCCGCTCAGTCTTGGCGCGCTTCCACGCGCGGGCTTCCCTCGTCACTGCTCGCTCCTCCGTCGCTGCGCGGCTCCTCAGTCCAGCCCGCGCAGCGCGCCAAGACACGCGCCCCTCCTCCCGCTCAGTCTTGGCGCGCTTCCACGCGCGGGCTTCCCTCGTCACTGCTCGCTCCTCCGTCGCTGCGCGGCTCCTCAGTCCAGCCCGCGCAGCG
>NZ_JBHWES010000016.1:0-118546 GCF_042734105.1 Streptomyces sp. NPDC059679
TAGACGAACAGCAACAGCAGCATGATCGGCGTCAGCAGCAGGTTCAGCGTCAGCGACGGGTAGCGCCGGGCGTGCAGGAGGTTGCGGCGCAGCATGATGGTGGAGTCGCGGACGGTGAGGGCGAGGGAGCTCATCGGGCGTTCTCCTTGGGCTGGTTGGGGACGTCGGCGCTGTCGGTGAGGGCGAAGAAGACGTCGTCGAGGTCGGGGGTGTGGACGGTGAGTTCGTCGGCTTCGATGCCGGCGGTGTCGAGCCGGTCGAGGATGGAGCGCAGTTCGCGCTGGCTGCCGTCGCTGGGGATCTGCAGGGACAGGGCTTCGTCGTCGCGGGTGGCCTCGCGCAGTGTGGTGGCGGCGTTGCGGTAGGCGGCGGGGTCGGTGAAGCGGAGTCGTATGTGTCCGCCGGGGATCAGCCGCTTCAGTTCGTCGGCGGTGCCTTCGGCGGCGATTTTGCCGTTGTTGAGCAGGGCGATGCGGTCGGCGAGTTCGTCGGCTTCGTCGAGGTATTGGGTGGTGAGGAAGACGGTGACGCCGCCGGTGACGAGTTCGCGGATGATCTGCCACATGTTGTGCCGTGAGCGTGGGTCGAGGCCGGTGGTGGGTTCGTCGAGGAAGATGATGCGCGGGTTGCCGACCAGGGTCATGGCGATGTCGAGGCGGCGTTTCATGCCGCCGGAGTAGGTGGAGGCGGGCTTCTTCGCGGCCTCGGTGAGGTCGAAGCGCTCCAGCAGCTCGGCCGTGACCTGCCGCCCTTCGCGTTTGGAGAGGTGGTGCAGGTCGGCCATGAGGAGCATGTTCTCCTCGCCGGTGATCAGCCCGTCCACGGCGGAGAACTGCCCGGTCACCCCGATCGCGGCACGTACCCCGTCCGGTGAGGTGGCGATGTCGTGGCCGGCGACCCGGGCCTGTCCGCCGTCGGCGGTGATGAGAGTGGAGAGGATCTTCACGGCGGTGGTCTTGCCGGCGCCGTTCGGGCCGAGCAGCGCGAACACCGAGCCGGCGGGGATGTGCAGATCGATGCCGTCGAGGACGGTCTTGTCGCCGTAGGACTTGCGCAGGCCGACGGTGGAGATGGCGGCCGGCGGCTGCGTACTGTCGCCGCGATTGGACGTGGGCATGACAGAAGACGGCATAGGGCCCTCCTGTGAGAAGGATGAAGTAGGTGGGGGTGGGGGTGTGCGTGTGGTTCTGCTGGGGGGTCAGGCTTGGGCGCGGCGGATGTCGATGTTGCCGTGGCGGGTGCGGGCGCGGACCTCGACGGTGTCCTGGGCCTTGTCCGGGCTCTCGGACGCGGCGAGCGTGTTGCGGACCTGGCCGGAGCCGGAGTTGGCGTCGAGCCAGGCGGCGGTGCCCTGGCGGATGCCGACCTCGATGGAGCCGTGGGAGGTTTCGAGCTGGATGGTGCCGCGGGCGACTTCGGCGACGCGCAGGGTGCCGTGGGCGGTGGTGGCGGTCACCGAGCTTTCGGCGCGGTCGATGCTGATGTCGCCGTGGGAGCCGCTGACGCGCAGGTCGCCGGTGGCGGCGCCGATGGTGGTGGTGCCGTGGGAGTTCTTCAATACGGCGGAGCCGTCGATGCTGCCGACGCGCAGGCTGCCGGAGCTGGTGGTGATCTCGGCGGTGCCCTCGATGCGGTCGACGGTGATCGAGCCGTGGGAGGCGGTCAGCTGGAGCGGGCCGGTGGCTCCGAGGCGGACGTCGCCGGCCGAGGTCTTGACCCGGACCTCGCCGAGTTGGCCGTCGCCGAACACCTGGGTCCAGGCGCCGGTCATGTCGATCCGGGAGCCGGTGGGCAGTTCGACGGTGACATCGACGATGCCGGGGCGGCGGAGCGTGTTGCGTGCCTTGGGGGTCCGGAGGGTCAGGGTGCCGCTGGCGTAGGTGACCTGGGCCTGTTCGGCGGCCCGTACGTCCCGGTCCTGCTTGGGGTCGCGGGGCCGGACCTCGACGACGGTCTCGGGGCGGTCGGCGGCGATGAACTGGATGGAACCGGCCTCCACGTGGGCGGTGACAAAGATCGCGTCGGGAGTGTCGAAAGAAGGCATGGCTGTACCGTCCTCTTGGGTCCTGGGGGCGTCCTCGCAGGTGGGACGCGGTGTGGGCGAAGTGGCGTGAGTGAAGTGGCGCGGGTGTGGTTAGCGCACCCAGCCGGTGAAGCTCTGTCCGAGGCTCTGGGTCTTCTGTGCCGTACGCGGTGCGGTGCCGCCCTCGACCGCGGCCGAGACGGCGCGTACGAGCCAGGCGTTGACCGACAGGCCCTCGCGGGTGGCGGCTTCCTCGGCGCGGGTCTTGAGGTGGGCGGGCAGGCGCAGGTTGACGCGGGCGGTGCCGCCCTCGTCGCCCTCGGCGGGGGCCGGGGGCCTGAGGGGTTCGACGGGCGCGGTCGGCTGTGCGGGGGCGCCGCTGTCGGCGGGCGGCGGCGTCACCACGAAGTCGGGGTCGAGTCCGCGCAGCCGTAGGTCGACGGAGCCGGGGGCGAGTTCGCGGGTGATCTCGTCCATCGCGGCGGAGAGCACGTTGAGCATGGTCAGCCGGGTCGCCGACTCCAGGGGAGCGGTGAGCCGTTCGGCCAGCTCGCGGGCATCGTCCCCGCCGGCTTCGGCGGCCACCGCGAGTTCGCGGCGGAGGTTGTCGACATACGGGGTGAGGTCCATGACGTCATCATGGCATCACTTTGGCGCTATGTGCAAGCCTCGACGGCGCCCCGCGCGGATGAACTCAACGATGACCGCTCTGACCTGCGAAAACGTGCATGGATCGACCTGGGTCATCGTGGCGCCAAGCGTGCTCGCGACCATTTAGGAGCCTGGAATGGTGCCGGATGGCGCCGGATGGCGCCAAGCCGCGCCATCCGACGCCACATGACGCCATCGAAGGTCTAGGCGGCCGCTCGCCGGCCCAGTGCCGGGCCCAGCCTGGTGGCGATGTCGGTGAGGATCTGGACGTAGTCCTCGTACTCAAAGGTGAACGGCAGCGCGAACGCGACCTCGTCGATCTCCCGGAAGGCGGCGTGGGCGTAGAGCCGTTCGGCGATCTCGCTGGACGTTCCAACGAGGTCCGGCGCGAACATCAGGCGGGCCGGCCCCTGCGGGGTCGCCGTACGAGGCGTGCGCTCGCGGGCGTACGCCTCGTACTTGGCCCGCTGCTCCGGCCTGGCACTGTCGGTCGGGATGACGACCAGCCCCTGGGAGACGCGGGCGCGGTCGCCGTCGGGGTGGTGGGCGCGGAAGGTCCGGATGTGCGAGAGCTGGATCTCGGCGAAGTCCTCGGGCTCCCCCGACCCCTCCGCCTTGACGACGCTGCTGGTCAGGAAGTTCATCCCGTGCTCACCGGCCCACTGAGCCGACCGCAGACTGCCGCCGCCGTACCACAGACGGCGGCCCAGGCCGGGGGAGTGGGGCTGGACGCGGTCCGAGAAGGGCTCGAAGCCCTCGGTGCCGCTGAAGTCGGTGGCCGGTTCGCCCCGTACGAGGTCCAGCAGCCGCCGTACGCGCTCGAAGCTGAAGTCCTCGGCGTCGGCGGTGTCGGGGTAGAGCGCGTCTTTGACCCGCTCGTAGTGCATCGGCGGGCCGACGCTGACCCCCGGGTTGAGGCGACCGCCGGACAGGATGTCGACCGTCGCCAGGTCCTCGGCGAGGCGCAGCGGGTTCTCCCAGCCCAGGGGGGTGACCGCCGTGCCCAGCTCGATACGGCTGGTGCGCTGCGAGGCCGCGGCCAGGACGGCGACGGGGGAGGAGATGCCGTACTGCAGATGGCGGTGGCGCACCCAGGCGCTGTCGAAACCCAGCCGCTCGCCCAGTTCGATGATCTGGAGGGTCGACTCATGGCCCCGGCGGGGGTCGGCCTCGTCGAACAGCCCGATGGTCAAGAAGCCCAGCTTCCGCAACGGCTCCGAGGTCAGCGGCACGGGGCTCCTCCATCGTCCGCGGTGTGTTCTGCGTACACCGACACCGCCCGATTCTGGCAGGCGGTTGTTGCACGGGCCTGTCTAGAACGTGTCCGGGGACACGGCGGTCAGATCGGCGAGGAGCCGCAGGGCCTCCTCGGAGGGCGAGCCCGGCTCGGCGTTCATCACGGCCACCCGCTGCCCCTCGTCCTCAGGGAGCGCCAGCAACTCGCACATCAGCGTCATGGTGCCCACCACGGGATGGCGGTAGGTGCGAGCGGCGGTGCCGCAGTCGCCCACCGTATGCGCGGCCCACAGTTTGGCGAACTCCGCGCTCCCCACCGTCAGTTCGCCGATCAGTCCGGTCAGCGCGGGGTCGCCCGGGTAACGCCCGGCGATCAACCGCAGATCGGCGACGGTGGATCGGGCCTTACGGAGCCAGTCGGCGTACAGCTCGCGCGTATGAGGGTCGAGGAACAGCAGGCGGGCGATGTTGGGGCGCTCGGCCGGGCGGTTCGGCGCGTCGAAGTCGAGGTGTCCGGCCATCAGGGCATGCGCCATCCGGTTCCATGCGAGCACATCGCAGAAGCGCCCCATGACCAGCGCGGGCACATCCCCGAACGACTCGATCATCACGCGCACCCCCGGCCGCACCTGCTCCGGCCTGGCCGCCCGGCGGCGGGCCCTCGGCTTCGGCCGGGCCAGCGAGTACAGATGGGCGCGCTCGGCCTCGTCCAGCCGCAGCACACGGGCGACGGCGTCCAGCACGGCGTCCGAGGCGTTGGGGCTCTGCCCCTGTTCGAGCCGTGTGTAGTAGCCCGCGCTCACCCCCGCGAGCTGCGCCAGCTCCTCCCGCCGCAGCCCCGGCACCCGGCGCCGTCCCCCGTACGACGGAAGCCCCGCGTCCTCGGGCCGCAGCCGCGCCCGCCGCGACCGCAGGAACTCCCCCAGCTCCTCACGCGTGTCCATGCGTCCCAGTCTCGTGGACGCGCGCCCGCCGTGCCTGCACCTGCCAGGTGTAGTCACCACGGGTGTATCCCCGGCAGGGGGCTGGGTACGGCCCGCCGCCCGCCGCAGCCTGAGTGGGACCAGCGTCAGCGGAACGGACGGGACAACCAGTGAAGATTCTTGTGATCGGCGCGACGGGAACCATCGGCAGCGCGGTCGCCGACGCGTTGGCGGAGCGCCATGAGGTGCTGTGCGCCTCGCGCCGAGGCCCGGTACGGGTGGACATGGCGGACACCGCGTCGATCGACGCCCTGTTCGCGGGCCTCGGGGACGACCACCTCGACGCGGTGGTGTGCTGTGCCGCGAGCGGGGCCCTCACCCCGCTGGACGCTCCGTCGGACGAACGGTTCTGGAGCGGGCTCGACGGCAAGCTGATCGGCCAGGTGAACCTCGTGAGGCGAGCACTCGCCCACCTCCGCGACGGCGGCTCCATCACCCTCACCAGCGGACGCTTCACCGAACCCATCCCCGGCAGCTCGCTCGGCCACCTGGTCAACACGGGCCTGGAGGCGTTCGTGTACGCCGCCGCCACGGAGATGCCGCGCGGCATCCGCCTGAACGCGGTCAGCCCCGGCTGGGTCCGCGAAACCCTTCTCGCCCTGGACATGGACCCCTCCATCGGCACCCCGGCGGCGGATGTCGCCCGCGCCTACGCCGACGCGGTGGAGGGCGACGCCCACGGAAGGACGCTCACGGCCCGTCGGGGACCGGTCCCCGACCGCCTCCACTAGCGTCCGGCGCCATCGGCCCTGAGAAAGGAGACGGCATGGAGTCGGCGGCACTGATCGGCGTGGTTGTTGTTCTCATCGTGCTGGGCGGCTTCTTCGCCGCCCTACGCGGTCGCCGATCGCGGCCCGGACCCACGTATCTGCCCCTCCGCTCCACCGCTGCTCCCCCGGTCGACGAGGACACCCGCACCGACCAACTCCTGGACGAACTCGCCGTGATCGCCAGGACCCGGGGCTTCCTGAGCATGAAAGGGAGAGACCCGCGGACCCGGGAGATCGGTGCCGAACTCGACCGGATGAACGGCATGCAGAAGATGCGCGATGTGCATAGGGTGGTCGCCGCCGAGCTCGGTGGGGTTCGCGCGCGCGAGCTGGAGGCCGCGTGGGATGGCATCGGCAACTGGCGGGGCTAGCGAAGCGCGACAGCACGCGTGGCGGATCGAGAGCCGCGAGTACGCCCGGCACGAGCAGCGCCGTGGCCGTCGCTTCGCCTTCACCCACCTGGACCCGGCCCGTACCGCGCTTGTCGTCGTCGACATGGTGCCGTTCTTCGTGTCGCGGAATCCGTACTGCCGCGGCATCGTCCCCAACATCACCCGCCTCGCCGACACCCTTCGAGCGGCCGGCGGCACCGTCGCCTGGGTGCTGCCGGAAGTGCGCGAACGGTCCGCTGTGGCCGAGGAGTTCCACGGCCCCGAGGCCGCCAAGACGTACCGCACCGGGACGGATCCGTTTCCGCCCGCCGCGCCGCTGGACGGCATGCTCCGTCCGCCGAGTGCGGGCATCGTCTCGCGCCTTCGGCGCAAAGCGGCCAGCAGCGGGAAGGGGAGGGGGCGCCACAGGTTTCGTCGCCGTCGAGCCCAATGGGTCGTCACCGGTCGCCATCGGTCGGCGGGGCGGCGGGTGGTCGCTCGGAGCGGTGGGCGCCGGTCCGGTTGGGCTCTGCCCCACCCCTCTTAAATAATCGCTTGATGCAGTACTTGATGCAGAGCAAGTACTTTTTTGAGAGGGGGTGGGTGGAGGGCCCGAACCGGACCGGCGCCCACCGCCTCGGGCGGCCATCCGCCGTCCCCCGCCCGCCAGCCGGTGACGGCCCCTTGGGCCGGACGGCGACGATGCCCCGGCGCCCCCTCCCCTTCTCGCCGTTGGCCGCTGTGCGCCGAAGGCGCGAGATGATGCGCGCACGCGGCGTCCGGACCATGCCGTCCAGCGTTCGCCGGCCCGTTCGTCGCGCTCGCGCGCCCCCGGTCCAGCGCACCGTTGGGCTGACCGCCCGGCCGTCGCGCGGCAGCAGCTGCGGCGGAGCGCAGCGGAGCCTCTTTGAGCTCAGCCGCCCGCCGGGCCCAGGAATCGGGGCACCGGGTCGGCCGTCCCCCTTCCTCCTTCTCGCCGGCGCTTTGGACCCGGAGGGTCCGAGACGAAACCCGCACCCGCGTGAGCCGAATGCCGCGAGACGGCGCACAGGCGTCGGCGAAGCGCAGCGCAGCCAACCCGCAGCGCAGCGAAGCGAAGCTCACGCCGCAGCCCACGCGCAGCGCAGCTGAGCGTGGAAACGGCCTCGGCGGGTGTGACCTGGTTCCTCAGTCCCCCTTGGCGTCTTTCCCTGGTCACTGTCGTGTTAGCCGGACGTTAGTGGGGCGGCAGTGGTGCGGTAGTGGCGCCGGTCAGAGTTGTTGTCGTACCGAGCAGACCACGACACCGACCTCCCAGGGGGACCCGAAATGCGCTCCAACACCACTGCCCGCACCGCCCGCCGTCGCTCCTTCCGGGTCGCCGCCGCGGTCCTGACCGCAGCCGCTGCCCTGTCCCTGACGGCCTGCAACAACGACGACAAGGCCGCGGGCCAGGACAAGGCCTCGGCCGGGTCCAGCGGCTCATCGGGTTCCTCGAACGGTGCGCAGGGTTCGGACGAGAAGGGCAAGGAGGGCGGCGGCAGTGCGCACGCGGGCGCCGAGCGCTGCCGCACCGAGAACCTGGAGGCCGCGTTCGCCACGGGTGGGGACGCGCTCCCGGAGCCGGAGACGGGCGAGAACGGCGCGACGACCGCCACCATCGTCCTGATGAACAAGGGCACCAGCTCGTGCAGGATCGGCGGCTTCCCCGGTGTGGACCTGACCTCGATCAACGGCGGCGAGCGCTGGTCCCTGACCCGCTCCTCGCAGAAGTGGACCTCCGTGAACGTGGAGGCCGGCCAGCAAACCGAGTTCACTCTCAACCTCGCCTTCACCAAGGAGGAAGAGGGCTTCTACCAGCCGGCCTGGGTCGAGATCACCCCGCCCAACGAGACCAAGTCCCTCAAGATCGAGTGGCCCTGGGAGAACGAGAGCCTCGTCGACCAGCGCAGCGCCTCCCACCCCGCCACCTTCGTCAACCCCGTCGGCTGACCAGCTTGAGAGCCGTGCCACGAAAGTCCGCTACCTCGGTGCGTCACACCAGGGCAGCGGACTTTGGCGCGCTTCATGACCCGCGCCCTTAAGAGGGCAGCAGTTGCCTCCGCTTCCTTCGGCCCGTCAGAGGCCGTGGCCATCGGCGATGCGCCGCATCCTCGCGGGCGGTGGGCTGGACGGCTGGTTACGCGGCCGCGGCATTACCCACCACATCCGCCTGCAAGGGCATCGAACCCCGCGCCGACTGGGCCGCCACCGCTGGACCGTGGAGCGCACGATGTCCTGGCTCGCCGGCTGCCGACGACCGCACCGCCGATACGAACGCACGGCCGACCACTTCCTCGCCTTCGTCGGCGTCGCGAGCGCTTTGGTCCGCTATCGCCGGTGCGTTCCGACGGCAGTCAGGTAGGGCGATCAGCCCCTTGCGTTGCCCAGTTCCGCCATCGCGAATCTCGCCTCCCGGCGCACATCGGGGTCAGGGTGGGCAAGGAAGGGCTCGATGGGGCCTCGCGCACGCTCGTCATGAGTCGCCGACAGGCTGAACAGCACGTACTCCAGCAGCAGAGGTTCGAAGGCGGCGATATTGTCCGCCAGCGGTTCGACGACCGAGTAGGGGAGCTCGTACGGGACTCCCGCCTCAGCCACGGCGTGCAGGGCGGACTCCCGCACCGCGTGGTCCCCGGCGGTCACCGCCATCTGGACAAGCCATCCGAGGACTTGCTCGGCTTCAGCACGTTGCAAACAGGCCGACTCCAGCAGGTCGCCCAGGTCGTCAGCCCAGACCTCGCGCTGGCGTGCGTCTGTGCTGTCGAGGCGCAAGACCTCCTCCGCGCTGGACCGAAGTTCCTGCCACTTGAGGTACTGGACGGCGGTCATTGCCGCTGAGCGGACCCTTGGACGTGGGTCTCGAACGGCACCCTCGATCATCTCGACAACTCGTGCGTCCGGTGGCTGGCCGCGACTCGGCATGGCGGGACACTACAGGTGCGCCCGCCTCAAGCCGCGATGTCGAACGCGTCGCGATGCGGGGTGAGTTCGAACCACAGGAGCTTTCCGCTGATGCCGAAGAGGTCGTCGGCGAGTGGGTAGCCGCCCCAGTTGTCCGCGCAGAGCCGGACGATGAGCAGGCCACGGCCGTGCGTGTCGTCCACCTTGGCGGCGGCTTCGGTGAGGGCGGTGAAGGGTCGAGACGGCCGGGCGGGTTGTCGAAGGGCGCGGGGATGAGCGGATTGGTGTCCCAGATGCTGACCCGGAGGCGGTTCTCGCAGAGGTGGCGGAGACGGAGTTGGGCGGGGCCGTCGGAGTGGCGGAGTGCGTTGCTCACCATCTCGCTGGTGAGCAGTTCGGCGGTCTCGGTCAGCTCGGCCATGCCGTGGCCGGACAGGACCGCCCGGAGAGTGACCCGCGCGATCCGGGCGGCCCTCGGGTCGTTGGGGAGACGGAGGGTGTACGTCCAGGGCTGATCGGCGTCGTCCGATGGCCCGGGGTCGGGGTTCTGTGGCGATACGGTTGCCATGCGAGTCTCCCGCTGGTTCGGGTGGAGTTGAGCGGCTTGGCTCACACGGTAGAGCAGTTGGTGGTAGATCTAGCCGGAGTTCGGCGAGACAGCTCTTGATTGAACCCGTGTGGGTTACGAGGGGGACTAATGGCGACGACCAATAACCCGACGCTCAAACCGCGACGACTTGGGGTTGAGCTGCGCAAGCTTCGTGAGCGTGCTGGCCTGTCCTCAACTGCGGCAGCGGCCCTCATCGGTGTGCCGCAGGCTCGGGTGAGCATGATCGAGGCTGGCCGGTACGCGGTGAGCGGCGGCCGAGTACGGGCGATGGCCCGTAGCTACGCCTGTGCTGATGATGAACTGGTGGATGCTCTGGCAGACATGACCGGTGGACGAACCCGGGGCTGGTGGGACGAGTACCGGGAGTATCTCCCGGCGAGCTTCGCGGACATGGCCGAGCTGGAGCATCAGGCTCGGGGGCTGCGAGTGGCGCTGGTCATCCACATCCCAGGCTTGCTCCAGACCGTGGACCACGCCCGCGCGGTGATTCGGGAGGCGGCTCCGCCGCTGAGGGCATACGAGGTGGAACACCGGCTGTCCCACCGAATGAAGCGGCAGGCCATCCTCTACGGCGACGATCCCGCGTCGTACACCGCCGTTATCCACGAGGCCGCTCTGCGGATGGAGTTTGGCGGAGTGAGCACAGTCCGAGCGCAGCTCGAACACCTCATCACGATGGGCGAGATGGACAACGTCACCATCCGGGTGATTCCGTTTGGCGGCGGTACCTTCCCTGGAACAGGACAGTCATTCGATTATGTCCTTGGAGCTGTGCCGCAGCTTGACACAGTGCAGCTCGACTCGGCTCAGGGAACCCAGTTCATGGACGCTGAGGCTGAGTTGGCAAAGTACCGGGCTGTCTTGGAACGGATGGAGGCGACGGCGCTCACGTCGGCCGAGTCGCGGGACTTCATCCACGACATCATGCGCAGCATGTGAAAGGTGAGAAACGTGTCCACGTATCAGTGGCGTAAGTCCTCCTACAGCGCGGACGCTGGCAACTGCGTGAACGTCGCCGCCGCCGACGGCAACGTCGCAATACGCGAGAGCGACGAGCCCGAGGCCATCCTGACCACGACACCCGCCGCTCTCCGCGCCTTCATACGCGGCACCAAGGCCGGCCGCCTGGACCACCTCGCGGCCACTCGATGCCCGTAACGTCACCCGTAAGGAACCCGTAACGTCACCCGGAAAGGGCCGCGCCAAACGACGCCTTGACCGCCTCGTACCCGAATGAGTCCGGGCCGAAGAGGATCGAACCGGTGCCGGTCAGACCGTCGCCACCGCCGTACAGCATGCTGACGGCTCCCGTCCCGCGCCACTTGCCGCGGGCACCCACCGCGAGGTCGGCCGTTCCGTCACCGTTGTAGTCGCCGGGGGCCATCGCCGAGCCGAACAGGTCGCCCGTCTCGGCGACGCCGACGACGCCCTTGGTGTCGAGCGACAGCGTCTGGGCCTTCGAGGCGGTCAGCCAGTTCGCGCTGCCGGGCACGACCGTGAGCGCCCCGGCGTTGGAGAAGCCGTCGCTGTCGTCCGCGCTGGGGTCGCCGATGAGCAGGTCGGCGTGGCCGTCGCCGTTGACGTCAGCGAGCCGGGCCGCGGTGCCCTGGTGGGGGCCGCCGTTCCACACCACGGCGCCCGCCGCGTCGAGGCCGCTCGCGGTGCCGGGGAAGGTGCGCAGCAGGTAGTCGTCGGGGCCGTCGGAGAAGCCGGTGTCGATGACGACGTCGTCCTTGCCGTCGCCGTTGATGTCACCGACCACGGCCCTGTAGTCGGCGAAGGGCAACCCAATGTTTCCTCCGAGCGGCGTGCTCTTCAGGCCCGTCCGGGAGCCCGGCAGCACGCCGAGGGTGCCTTCGTCGGCGGGGTCGTCGAAGTAGGCCACGGTGACGAGGTCGTCGTAGCCGTCGCCGTTGATGTCGCCGCTCGAGATGCCACGCGTTCCGGCGCCGCCGCCGGGCGGGGCGATCCGGGTGATCTTCGGGGTGGGCGTCGAGCGCAGGTTCTTCGCCCCGAGCACGACGTCGACCTTTGTGCCGTCGACGACGGCGAGGTCCTTCAGCCCGTCGTGGTTGTAGTCGCCCAGGGCCAGTCGGCCGCCGAAGCCCTGCCGCGCCGTGACGGTCGGTGCGTGGAACGCGATGGCCCTGGTGGACAGGCCGGTCGCGGAGCCGAAGACGACGGTCACCGAACCGGCGCCCTTGACGTCGCCGATGGCCTCGCCGCTCGCGCCGACGACCAGGTCCGCGTAGCCGTCGCCGTCCATGTCGCCCAGCGCGAGCGCGGATCCGAACCGGTCACCGGCCTCCGGTGTGCCCGGGACGCCGGTGGACGACTGGGTGAGCCCCTTGTGACGGCTGACCTGGATGCCGTTCTTGGTGCCGTACGTCAGGGCCACGTAACCGGCCTTGGCGTAGCCCTTGGTGGCGGCGTCGGGGGCCCCGACGGCGAGGTCGTCGTAGCCGTCGCCGTCCACGTCGGCGGCCTTGCCCGAACCCGCGGTGGCCGCCGCCGGGCTCATGGCGTCGCTGCCGCCGCCCGGGGCGCCCGTGTTCGCGGCGACGTGCGAGGTCCCTGCCAGCGCCACCCCCGTGACCACGGCGGTGACCACCGCCGTCACGGCACTTACGGACAGCAAGCGTCTACGCATACCCGTTCCCTCTTCCGGTGGTTCGTCGTCTCGCTGGGGGAGACCAACGAGAAGGTGGAATGGTTGGGGCGACGCGGAATCCGGAAGGTGAACGCCGCCTGAAGCACCGCGGCCCGGCTCCAACGGAAATCCGCTGGGGCCGGGCCGCGTCCGTGGCGCTCAGCGCAGACGGCTCATTTCACGATCTTGATACGGTCCGCCGCCGGCGGAGCCAGGGGCGAGGTGGCCGAGGAGTGGGCGCCCAGGTAGGCCGTGAAGGCGTCCAGGTCGGACTGGCCGACCAGCTTGTTCTTGCCGTCCTTGAAGGCGGGGAAGCCGTCGCCGCCGCCCGCGAGGAATTCGTTCATCGCGACGCGGTAGGTCTTGGCCGGGTCGATGGCCTCGCCGTTCAGCTTCACCGAGTCGGCGACGACGCGGTCGGCGCCGGTCTTGGTGAGGTCGAGGGTGTAGGTGAGGCCCTTGGAGACCTGGAGGATCTTCGGGGATGCCTCGTTCGAGCCGCTGACCTGCTGCTTCAGGGCGGTGATGAGCTGGGCGCCGGTGAGGTCGATGACGTTCAGCATGTTGGTGAAGGGCTGCACGGTGAATGCCTCGCCGTACGTCACGACACCATCGCCCTCGCTGCCGGACGCCGCGTAGGCGAGGTCGGAGCGGATGCCGCCGGGGTTCATGAGGGCGAGCTGGGCGCCGCCCTTGTCGGCGGGGGAGAGCGCTTCGAGCTGGGCGTCGGTGATGACATCGCCGAGCGGTGACTCGTAACCAGTGGAGCCGCGGCCGGGGATCTCGGCGGAGACGTAGCCGATGGGCCGGTTGGCGACCGGTGCGGCCAGCTTGTTCCAGCGGCCGATGAGGGCGGTCATATCGGCGGCCTTGGGCTGCTGCCGGTCGACGACGTGGTTGGCCGACTTCACCTTCGTACGGACGACGTCGCCGGTGCGGCGGTCGTAGGTGAGGGTGGTGTCGGTGTAGAGGCGGCCGAAGGAGGCGGCGGAGGTCACGGTGCGCGGGGTGCCGGAGGGGTCCGGGACGGTGCACGCGTAGGCCTGGTGGGTGTGGCCGGTGACCAGAGCGTCGACCTGCGGGGTGACCTTCTTGGCGATGTCGACGATCGGGCCGGAGATGCCGGCGCCCGGGCCGGAGCTGTCGCAGTCGTAGTTGTACGAGGAGGAGGCGGGCAGTCCGCCCTCGTGGATGAGTGCGACGATCGACTTGACGCCCTTGCGGTTGAGTTCCTTGGCGTACTTGTTGATCGTCTCGACCTCGTCGTGGAACTTCAGGCCCTTGACGCCCTCGGCGGTGACGATGTCCGGGGTGCCTTCGAGCGTGACGCCGATGAAACCGATCTTGACGCCGTTGCGCTGCCAGACGGTGTAGGGCTTGAGGATCGGCTTGCCGGTCTTCTCGTCGGTGACGTTCGCGGCGAGGTAGGGGAAGTCGGCGCCGGGGAAGGTCTTGCCGTCCTCGTAACAGCCGTCCTTGGGGTGGCAGCCGCCGTTCTGGATGCGCTCCAGCTCGGCGCGGCCCTCGTCGAACTCGTGGTTGCCGACGGCCGTGACGTCCAGGTCGAGCTTGTTGAGCGCTTCGACGGTCGGCTCGTCGTGGAAGAGGCCGGACAGCAGCGGGCTCGCGCCGATCATGTCGCCGCCGGCGGCGGTGATGGAGTACGGGTGGCCCTTGCGGGCGGTGCGCAGGGCGTTGGCGAGGTATTCGGCGCCGCCCGCAGGGACGGCCTTGGTGGTGCCGTCCGGCTGGGTCTCGGTGACGGTGCCGGAGGAGCCCTGCGGGGGCTCCAGGTTGCCATGGAGGTCGTTGAACGACAGCAGCTGCACATCGACGGTGCGGGCCGGGCGCGGCTTGGCGGAGTCGGTGGAGTCGGCGTTCGCGCCTGCCGGGCCCGCGGCGGACAGGACTCCGGCCGCCGCGGCCAGCACGGCCGCGGCGGCGGTCAACCGGCGGGCCGCGCGGTGCCGCCCAGGTGTCGCTGGCATGTGGTTCCCCTCTGTGAACCGTTCTGTGAACCGTGGTGGTTGTGCGCGGCAGCTTACGGTCAACGCGCGTAGCGGGGCAGGGGGATGGAGGTTACGAGCTCATTGCGCGCGGGCGACCGGAGGAGAGCGGGCGTCCGGTGCGGCGACCGGTGCGGCGAGCGAACGAGACGCGTCGCCGAGGCGTCATCCGTTCGGCGGTATGGCAGGGACGTGGGGTGTGGGGGACGGTTCGGCGTGGGAGTGGGGGATCCGTCGGGCGAGTGACCCACGGATCAGGGGATGCGCGGCCGGCTGCCCGGCCAGGGCCTGGCCGTAGGCTCGGGAGCATGAATGACGTGCTGAACGAGGCGGCCGGCGCCCGCCGGATCGATGTCCTCGACGAGGTGACGCCCGCCATGGCGCAGGACGTGCTGCGGCTCGTGGCGGAGGCCGCGCGCACCGATGGTCAGCAGGCCGTGTCCGAGCAGGGGCGGCTGCAATTGCGCGGGCGGCGGGAAGGGGTGCGCCATCTGCTGCTGAGCGAGGAGCCGAGCGGGAAGCTCGTGGGGTACGCGCAGTTGGAGGACACCGACCCGGTGGAGGCCCCGGCCGCCGAGCTGGTCGTGCATCCGGCGCACCGGGGGCAGGGGCACGGCCGGGCGCTGGGCGTGACGCTGCTGCGCGAGTCCGGGAAGCGGCTGCGGGTGTGGGCGCACGGTGGGCACTCCTCGGCGCGCCATCTCGCGCAGGTGCTGGGGCTGACGCTGTTCCGGGAGCTGCGGCAGATGCGCCGGCCGCTGGGGCCGCCGGCGACGCTGGATATCCCCGAGCCGGTGCTGCCGGAGGGCGTGACCGTACGGACCTTCCGGCCGGGCGAGGACGAGGCCGCCTGGCTGGCGGCGAACGCGGCGGCCTTCGCGCACCACCCCGAGCAGGGCTCGCTGACCCTGCGCGATCTGGAGGACCGGATGGGGGAGCCGTGGTTCGACCCCGAGGGCTTCTTCCTGGCCGAGCGGGGCGGGGAGATCGTCGGGTTCCACTGGACCAAGGTGCATGCGCAGGAGCGGCTGGGCGAGGTGTATGTGGTGGGGGTGCGGCCCGAGGCGCAGGGCGGCGGGCTCGGCCGGTCGCTGACCGCGATCGGGCTGCGGCACCTCGCGGGGCGGGGGCTGCCGACGGCGATGCTGTACGTCGACGCCGACAACTACCCCGCCGTCGCCGTTTACGGTCGGCAGGGCTTTACGACGTACGAGACCGATCTCATGTACCGCACGGAGACCTGAGCCCGGGGGAGGGGCCTGGGCGCCTGGGGGTCTGGGGCCCGCCTGTGGGACGGTGGGCGGCGGAACGGCGGCCGGGGCGGGGCTCCAGGTCGCCTGCGGGATGGATCGCGATTTCCTACGCGCCATGTCTCCGTTACCGGCGATTCAAACTCGGTTGCAAACATCGCTGAATGCAGCCCGCCGTGCCGCCCACCTCGAACCGGAGGTTCCGTGCCGCTTCAGCACAGGCTTCCGGTAAGCCGTTCCCGCCTTCGGCGCGGAACAATGAGGACATGAACCACTCCAGCGGTCAGGCCCCCGCCCACGCGCAGCCCCACCCGCAGCAGCCTCAGCCTCAGCCCTCGGTCGGCTCCATCGCGGCCCACCGGCCGCATGCTGTCGCCGCGCCGCCTGTCCGGAATCTCGACCCCGACCTCGACGGCGACCTGGACACGTACGAGGTCGACACCCTGGACGCGGAGGGGGAGGCGCTGCCCCAGGGGCGGTTCCTCGACCGTGAGCGCAGCTGGCTGGCGTTCAACGAGCGGGTGCTCGAGCTGGCCGAGGACCCGAACACGCCGCTGCTGGAGCGGGCGAACTTCCTCGCGATCTTCGCGAGCAACCTGGACGAGTTCTTCATGGTGCGGGTCGCCGGCCTCAAGCGGCGCATCGCGACCGGAGTCGCCACCCGCTCCGCCTCCGGGCTGCAGCCCCGTGAGGTGCTGGAGCTGATCTGGAACCGGTCGCGGGAGCTCATGGCCCGGCACGCGGCCTGCTTCCAGCAGGACGTCTCGCCCGCACTGGCTGAAGAGGGCATCCATCTGATCCGCTGGCCGGATCTCACGGAGGACGAGCAGTCCCGCCTCTTCACGCTCTTCCGCCAGCAGATCTTCCCGGTCCTGACGCCCCTGGCGGTGGACCCGGCACACCCCTTCCCGTATATCTCCGGGCTCTCCCTCAACCTCGCGGTCGTGGTGCGCAACCCGGTCAGCGGCCATGATCACTTCGCGCGTGTGAAGGTCCCGCCGCTGCTCTCCCGGTTCCTGGAGGCGTCGCCGCAGCGGTACGTACCGCTGGAGGACGTGATCGCGGCGCACCTGGAGGAGCTGTTCCCCGGCATGGAGGTGCTGGCGCACCACATGTTCCGGGTGACCCGCAACGAGGACCTGGAGGTCGAGGAGGACGACGCGGAGAACCTGCTCCAGGCCCTGGAGAAGGAGCTGCTGCGGCGCCGCTTCGGGCCCCCGGTGCGGCTGGAGGTCGAGGAGTCCATCGACCCGTACGTGCTCGACCTGCTGGTGCGCGAGCTGAAGGTCTCCGAGGCCGAGGTCTATCCGCTGCCGGGGCCGCTGGACCTCACCGGGCTCTTCGGCATAGCGGCGCTGGACCGGCCGGAGCTGAAGTACCCGAAGTTCGTGGCCGGGACGCACCGGGACCTCGCCGAGGTCGAGTCCGCCTCCGCGCCGGACATCTTCGCCGCGATGCGCGAGCGGGACATACTGCTGCACCACCCGTACGACTCCTTCTCGACCTCCGTCCAGGCATTCCTGGAGCAGGCGGCGGCCGACCCCGACGTACTCGCGATCAAGCAGACGCTCTACCGGACCTCCGGCAAGTCGCCGATCGTCGACGCGTTGATCGACGCCGCCGAGGCCGGTAAGCAGGTGCTGGTCCTCGTCGAGATCAAGGCCCGCTTCGACGAACAGGCCAACATCAAGTGGGCGCGCAAGCTGGAGGAAGCCGGCTGCCACGTGGTCTACGGCCTGGTCGGCCTCAAGACCCACTGCAAGCTGTCGCTGGTGGTCCGCCAGGAGGGCGACACGCTGCGCCGCTACTGCCACGTCGGCACCGGCAACTACCACCCGAAGACGGCCCGGCTGTACGAGGACCTGGGGCTGCTGACCGCCGACCCGAAGGTCGGCACCGATCTGTCCGACCTGTTCAACCGGTTGAGCGGCTACTCCCGGCGGGAGAACTACCAGCGGCTGCTGGTCGCCCCCAGGTCGCTGCGCGACGGGCTGGTCAGCCGGATCAACCGCGAGATCACCCACCACAAGGCGGGGCGGCCCGCCTCCGTACGGATCAAGGTCAACTCGATGGTCGACGAGGCCATCGTCGACGCGCTGTACCGGGCCTCGCGGGCGGGTGTGCCGGTCGACGTCTGGGTGCGGGGCATCTGCGCGCTGCGGCCGGGGGTGCCGGGGCTCTCGGAGAACATCCGGGTCCGCTCGATCCTCGGCCGGTTCCTGGAACACTCGCGGGTCTTCGCGTTCGGGAACGGGGGAGAGCCCGAGGTGTGGCTCGGCAGCGCCGACATGATGCACCGCAATCTCGACCGCCGGATCGAGGCCCTGGTGCGGGTCACCGACCCGGGCCACCGCGCCTCTCTCAACCGTCTGCTGGAGTCCGGCATGTCCGACTCCACCTCCTCCTGGCACCTGGGCCCGGACGGCGAGTGGACGCGGCACGCAACGGATGCGGACGGACAACCGTTGCGGAACATACAGGAAACGCTCATAGACGCCCGGAGGCGACGGCGTGGTACAGCGACATGATCTGTCGTCGCCGGTCGGGGTTACGGGGGCCGGCCGGTCACACGGCGCTCCACCCGCCGCTGCCCTCGGCCCTGGGGGGTACGACACGATGACGGACGGTGTGATGGGGGCCGAAGCGGCGGCGGCCGGACCGGCGCTCGCGACGGCCACGGCGGGCGATGTGCTGTCGTGGTACTTGAACACACAGGCCGGGGACTTTCTGCGGAGCCTGCGGCAGCAGCGCGAGAGCGGAGCGGACGCCGAGGAGGCGGCCGAGGCCGCCCGGCTGCTGCGCCGCTGCGCGCGGCGGATCAGCGGCACGCTGTGGGTCTACCGGCCGATCACCGACACCGCGTGGGCGGATCAGCTGCGCACCGAACTGGTGTGGCTGTCCGGCACGCTCGCGCTGGAGCACGCCTACGCGGCGCGCCTGACCCGGCTGCGCGGCGCCCTGCACCGGCTCTCGGGCGCGGGCGCCCCGGCGGACCGGGCGACGGACGCGGCCACTGGCGTGGGCTCTGGTGCGGGTTCCGGTGCGGGTTCCGGTGCGGGCGGGGACGTTCGGGGGGACGTCCGGGCGGATGCCCGCGTGGATGCGGCGGCGGACGTACGGCGGGAAGCGCGGGCGGATGCGCGCGTGGACTCACGGGCGGAGGCGCGGCCGGATACGCGGGGCGATGTGGCGGCGGGGGACACCGCGGCGCAGCGCCCGTCCCGGGCCGCACGCCGCAGCGTCTCCCTGACGGCCGACGCCCCGCAGGACCCGCCAGGCCCGCGCGGGAGCGGTACCGCGAGCGGGGGTGCGGGGAGCGGGGGTGCGGCGAGCGCCGGACATGATGACGCCGAACGTGATGCTGTCCGTGACGGCGTGAAGGACACCGCCGACGGGGATGCGGCGGCCGGGCAGCGGGGCGACAGGGCGAAGCAGCAGCCGGGCGGCGGCGCCGGGCCGCGGTCGGGCGGCGGCGCGGACGAGGCCCGGGGCGGGGCGCTGACGGTCGGGGCCGCGCGGGCCGGGGCCCTCCTGGAGCGCCAGCTCACCCTCGCGCGGACCCGCGCGCACACCGCGGCCCTTCAGGTGCTCGGGTCCTCCCGGTTCCACGCGGTCGCCGACGCGGTCGCGCTGCTGGCCTCCGAGGTCCCCCTCGACGAGGCCGCCGCGGCCCGCCCCGCCGATCTGGCGCTGCCCCCGCTCGCGGAACTGGCCCACCGGCGGCTGGTCGAGTCGGTCGAGGCGCTGCCGCTGGGCCGGGCCGGGCATCCGTACAACGCGGAGGCGCTGATCCACGGCCTCGCCGCGACCTCCGCGGCCGACGCCCCGCCCGCCAGCGAGCGGCAGGACGCGCCCTGGGACCAGGTGCGGCGGCTGCTGCGACTGCGGCGTTACGCCCTGGAGGTGCTCGACGCGGGGCAGCGGCCGGACGGCACCGGGCCGGCGGAGGCCGACCCCGCCCTGTCCGTACGGCTGCTGGCCGCCGGGCAGGCGCTCGAACGGCACCGGGACGCGGCCGAGGCGGCGGCTGCCTCGGCCGCCGCGGCCCGGACCCCGCGGATCGCCCCCGCCACCGCCTATGCCCTCGGCGTGCTGCACGCCGACCAACGACACGAGGTCGAGGCCGCCCGCTTCGCCTTCGGGCGGATCTGGCAGCGGATCGCGGCCTCGGCCTCCTGACGGACTCCTTACGGACCGGAGCAAGAGGGGAGCCGGTGCATGGATGAGAAGTCGGTGATCCGCGCGGCGGGGTGCGTCCTGTGGCGGCGCTCCCCGCGCGACGGCGGACCGGAGATCGCGCTCGTGCACAGACCGCGTTACGACGACTGGTCGCATCCCAAAGGCAAGCTCAAGCGGGGCGAGGAGCCGCTGCAGGGCGCGGTGCGCGAGGTGCTGGAGGAGACCGGGGTGGTCTGTGTGCCGGGGGCCGCGCTGCCCACCGTGCGCTATCTGGCCAAGGGCCGCCCCAAGGAGGTCCGTTACTGGGCGGCGGAACCGGCCGGGGCCGACGGGGCCCATGGAACCGACGAGGACTTCGTGCCCAACAACGAGGTCGACCGGCTCGTATGGCTGCCGCCGGACGAGGCTTGCGAACGCCTGACCTATGAGCGGGACAGGGAACTGATCCGCCTGGCGCTCGCGGCTGTCGGCATCGAGGGCCGCGCTGGGTAACCTCCGTTGTCGCGACCATTAACGGGGAACACGGGGACTGGCATGGCCACTGACGGAGAGCACGGGCTGCGCGGAGACAGCGGGGGCAGCGGAGACAGCGGGGGCAGCGGAGACGAGGGAGCAGCCGATCCGGGCCGCATCGACCTCGCGGGCAGCGGCGCCGAACCCCTCGGCGCCGATGACCCGAGGCGTATCGGGGCGTTCCCGCTGATCGGCCGGCTCGGGGTCGGTGGCATGGGGCGGGTGTTTCTCGGCGTCGCGCCCGGCCGGTACGCCGCCGTGAAGCAGGTACTGCCCGGATACGCCGAAGACCCCGTCTTCCTGCGTCACTTCGGGCAGGAGCTGGACAATATGGGCCGTCTGCCGAGCGGCGTCGGCGCACCCGTGCTCGCCAGTGACCGCACGGCGAAGCCCCCGTGGTTCGCCACCGAGTACGTCCCCGGGCTCACCCTCTCCGATGCCGCCACCGCCCACGGCGGGCCCCTGCCCCCTGCCTCGCTGTGGGCGCTGCTGGCCGGGCTCGCCCGCGAGCTGGAAGCCGTCCACAAGCGGGACATGCTGCACCGCGACCTCAAGCCGTCCAACATCATGCTCACCGCCGACGGCGTCACTCTGATCGACTTCGGCATCGCCCGCGCCGCCGACCAGACCAAGGTGACCCGGACCGGCGACATCATCGGCACCCCCGAGTACATGGCGCCCGAACGCGCCACCAGCTCCAGTGAGTTGACGGTCGGGGCCGACATCTTCTCGCTCGGCTGCGTCCTCTCGTACGCCGCCACGGGCCGCCCTCCTTTCGGTACGGCCACCGAGGGCGACGCCAACATCCGCGTGCTCTACCGGGTGGTGCACGAGGAGCCCGAGCTCGACCGGCTGCGCGAGGTCGACGTCGAGCTGGCCGACGTGGTGGCGAGCTGCCTCGCGAAGGACCCTGCCGAGCGGCCCACGGCGGCGGAGCTGTCCGCGCTCGCGCGGGAGCGAGGGGGAGAGCAGCCCGCGCCATGGCCCGCGGCCGTGGCGCGGCGCATCGCCGAGCGGGCCGCCTTCGCGGCGACCGCCCCGGCGGAGATCCCCGCGGAGGTCCCGGCGGAGGTCCCGGCGGGGGTCCCGAACGCCGGGGAGGCGGAGCAACCCGGGCCCGCCACCCCACCGGCCGCCCCCGCCGCCCCTGGCGCCACTCCCGAGCCCCACAAGCCCCGCGAACGGGGCGTGCGCAGGCTGGTGTTGTTCGTCGTCGTCCCCGTCGTGACGACCGGGGCCGCCCTCTACGCCGTCCTCTCCCCGTACGTCGCAAGCTCCCAGGGAGCGGACGACCCGAGCCCGGCCCCTTCGGCCACCGCCACGGGCTCGGCGACCCCGGCCCCGTCCGGCGACAGCTCCAAGGCCCGGGACGGCAAGGACGGCAGGGACGGCAAGAAGGCAGGGGGGAAGGACGGGGGCGACAAGCCCGGCAAGGAGAGCTCCAGCCCGGCGAAGCGCCCCCGAGGCACGACGTCCGTCGGCTCCGGCTCCGGCAAAGGCACGGGCTCCGGGGGCGGCTCCGGCGGCGACTCGGGCGGTGGCGCACCATCCGCCACGAACAAGCCGGACGACCAGCCTCCGCCCAGCGGTTCCCTCCGGCCGAGCTCCGGCGCCCACCTGCGGAACGTCGGAGCCGAGGGTTGCCTCGGCGATCCGGGTGCCGGCTGGTACATGGCGATCCAGGCCTGCGGTTCCGAGAACGTGGTCGTGTGGAAGTTCGCCTCGACCGGCGGGGGAACGTACAACGTCGTCAACAAGAAGAACGGCTCCTGCCTCGACGGCCCCTATGTGCAGGTGTGCGGTGGCGGTACCGCCCAGCACTGGAAGATCGGAGCCTCCGGCCCCGGCGGCTCGTTGCTGCGGAACACCGACAACGGGCAGTGCCTGGAGGCGGACGGCTCCACCGTCAAGATGGCCGCGTGCAACGCCTCCAAGAAGGCCCAGCTCTGGAGCAACTAGTGCCGCATCAGGCAACGTTCGCCCTGTCGATGGCTACTCTGACGACGTGGCCGATGAAAAGGACAGTGGGAGCGGCTCGATCCGACGCCCCTCGTGGGACCCGGTAGTGTCCACCGTCGCGCTGGAACTGGTCGGCCTCGCTTTCTCCGGGTTGGTCGCTCTGGTGGGGTGGCCGTTCGGGTGGCTGCCCGACACCAGTCTCGTCGGCCTCGTGACGGGCCTGATCGCGATCGGGCCTGCGGCTGAGTTGTACCGCGGGGCGGGCCCGCCGCGTCGGCTTGCTGTTGTCGCCGCTCTCCTTGCGCTGGCAACGGTGAGACTGCTCGTGGCTGCAGCAGTGAACTGGGCCTTTCCTGCGCTGGCTGATCCGGGCGTCGGTATCCTCGTCGGCTACCTTGTTGCGTTACCCATCGGCGTGGCTGTGTTGGCTCGGTTCCTCATCAGGGCGAACGTTGCCTGATGCGGCACCAGTACTCAGGCGGCGCCCGGCCGCCGGCGACGCTGTGCCTTGTCGGCCAGGGCGGGCGGCGTGTAGTAGCTGTCGTCCCGGTTGAGGTCCGTACCCGGCGGGACGATCTCGTCGATGCGGTCCAGGACGTCCTCGCTCAGCTCCACGTCCACCCCCGCGAGCAGGTCCTCCAGCTGCTCCATGGTGCGCGGGCCGATGATCACCGAGGTGACGGCCGGGTGCGACCGTACGAACGCGAGCGCCAGATGCGGCAGCGAGAGCTTGGCGTCCGAGGCCAGCTCGGCCAGTCGGCCGACGGCCTCCAGCTTGCGCGCGTTCCCCGGCAGTGAGGGGTCGAACTTGTGCTGCTCCATGGCCGTACGGCCGCCGGTCAGATCGACGTCGGACGCCTTGGTGTAGCGGCCGGACAGCCAGCCCGCGGAGAGCGGGCCCCAGGTCAGCACGCCCATCCCGTACTTCTGGGCGGTCGGCAGCACGGCCGCCTCCACCGAGCGCGCCAGCATCGAGTACGGCGGCTGCTCGCTGCGGAAGCGGACGTGTCCGCGCCGTTCGGAGGTCCACTGGGCCTCCACGATCTGCTCCGCCGGGAAGGTGGACGAGCCCACGGCCCGTACCTTCCCCGCCCGGACGAGGTCCGACAGGACCGAAAGAGTCTCGTCGATATCGGTCGCCGGGTCGGGGCGGTGGATCTGGTACAGGTCGATGTAGTCGGTGCCGAGGCGGCGCAGGCTGTTCTCGATCTCGCGGGTGATCCAGCGCCGGGAGTTGCCGCCGTGGTTGGCGTCCGGGCCCATCGAGCCGTTGGCCTTGGTCGCGAGGACGACATCGTCACGGCGCCCCCTGAGCGCCTTGCCGACGATGTCCTCCGACTCGCCGCTGGAGTAGACGTCGGCGGTGTCGACGAAATTGATGCCCGCGTCCAGGGCGCGGTGGATGATCCGTACCGAGTCGTCGTGGTCCTGGTTGGCCCAGCTTCCGAACATCATCGTGCCCAGGGCGTATTCGCTGACCGAGATGCCGGTGCCGCCGAGGATTCTGCGCTTCATGGGGTCCGCCTTACGTGGATGCGGCCGCGGATGCGGTCTGCTGCGGTCTGTGGCTACAGCCTCGGATCCGGGCGATGGGGGGACCAGGCCCGGTTCAACCTGGGTCTGGCAGAACCACCCGGACGGGCCCCTTCCGGGTACCCCCGCGGATAATGGAGCGATGGGCGATGCGGAGCCGGAGATCAAGGCGTTCCTGAGGGCGCGGCGCGCGGCGCTCGGCCCCGCTGAGCTGGGGTTGCCCGAAGGGCTCGTACGGCGCCGGGTGCGGGGGCTGCGCCGCGAGGAGGTCGCGCAGCTGGCGGGGATCAGCGTCGACTACTACACCCGTATCGAGCAGGGCCGCGCCCCCGCCGTCTCGGACTCGGTGGTGGACGCCCTCGCGCGGGCGCTGCGGCTGACGCCGTCCGAGCACACGTATCTGCGCAACATCACGCTGCCCCGGCACGGACACGGACACGGACCTGGGCAGCAGCCGGATTCCGGTCCCCGGCCGCGCGTGCGGCCCGAGGTCCGGCTGTTGCTGGACGCCATGGACGAGTCCGTGCCCGCCTTCGTCTTCGGGCCCGGCGCGGACATCCTCGCCTGGAATCTGCTGGGCGGCCGGGTCTGCTTCGACCTCCCCGCGATCCCGGAGCGGGAGCGCAACGCCGCCATGTTGGTCTTCCTCCACCCGGACGCCAGGGCCCTGCACCCGGACTGGGACAAGGTCGCCGACGAGACGGTGGCGAGCCTGCGGGCGGAGACCGGACGCCACCCCGACCACCCCCGGGTGTGCCAGGTCGTCGAGGAACTGCTGCAGCGGAGTGAGGAGTTCCGGCGGCGGTGGGAGGCGCAGCTGGTGCGCGAGCGCACCAGCGGTACGAAGTGGATCCGGCACCCGGTGGTGGGGGATCTGACGCTGGCGTACGAGGCATTCGTGCTCCCCTCGGACCCCGGCCAGGTGCTGTGCACGTACGCGGTGGAGAAGGGCTCCCCGACCGCCGGGGCGCTGCGGACGCTGGCGCGGGCCACAGCAGTGGTTGCGTAGTCGGGCAGTGGTTGCGCAGCCGGGTCGCGCTTCGCGTTACGCGCCGCCCTCCCGGGTACGGGTGAACACCCGCTCCCGGGCCGCCTCAAGACCCGTCGCCACCGCGCCGAGCAGCACCGCGTCCTCGCCGAGCGCGCTCGCCGCCACCTTCGGCCGCAGCGGCCCGATCCGCTGCAGGGTCAGCTCGACCGTCCGCAGCAGCAGGTCCGCGCTGTGGCCGACGCCGCCGCCGAGCACCACCAGGTCCGGGTCGAGCACGGCCGCGACGGCCGCGACCACATGGGCCAGCCGCTCGGCCTCCTGCCGTACGGCCTCCAGCGCGGGCGCGACCCCGTCCCGCGCCGCGTCGAAGACGGCCTTGGCGGTCAGCGGTTCGGACCTGGTCCCGGACATGCCGAGCTCCCGGGCGGCCCGTACGACCGCCTCGGCCGCGACGGCGCCCTCAAGACCCTGCCGCTCGGCGCCGCCCAGCTGGGGCAGCAGCGGCAGGAAGCCGATCTCCCCGGCCGCCCCGTGCGCTCCGGTGAACAGCCGCCCGTCGGCCACCACGCCCATGCCGAGCCCGGTGCCGACCAGGACGTATACGAAGAGCCTGCTGCCCCGCCCGGCGCCGAAGGCGTACTCGCCGAGCGCCGCCAGGTTCGCGTCGTTGTGCACCGACAGGGACGTGCCCAGGGGGGTGCCCAACTCCTCGCGCATCCGGTCCAGCAGGCCCGCGCGCCCCCAGCCGGGCAGGTTGTCGGCGTAGCGCACCCGCCGCCGCTCGGGGTCGTACACCCCGGGCACGCCGACGACGGTGTGCGCGACCAGGGCCGGGTCCACCCCGGCGTCGGCGATGACCCGGCGGGCCGCGGCGACGGTGAGGTCCGCCATGGCGGCGGCGCTGCGGCCGCGGTTGCGCACCTCCGCGCGCGCGACGACGGTGCCGTCCAGGTCGGCGGCGGCCACGCGCAGCCAGGCGCGCCCGATGTCCAGGCCGAGGACGTAGCCGGCGGTCGGGTCCGGTTCGTACAGCACGGCGACCCTGCCCCGCTCCGGCGGCGCCTGCCGGCCCGCCTCGCGTACGAGACCGGCCTCTTCGAGGGCGGCCAGGGCGCTGGAGACGGTGGGCTTGGACAGGCCCGTCTCGCGGGCGAGTTGGGCCCGGGAGGCGGAGCCCTCGGCGCGCAGCCGGGCCAGCAGCAGGCGTTCGTTGTTGCTGCGCAGCCGCTGCCGGTTCCAGGGTTCCGAGTCTTGACTCATCAAGTAAGGCTCCTTAACTTAATCACACTCGCACGGCGAGCCAGGGAGGTCCAGATGGCCGGAGGACCGGCGCTCAGCAAGACCCCGCCGGGCGGGGGAAGCGGCGCGGACGGTGGGGACGGCGCAGGCGGCGGGGGCAACGGCGAGGGCGGGGGGAACGGCAGCGGGGGCGGCGGGGGCGGATTCGTCCGCCGGATCGGGCTGTTCCAGGCCACCGCCATCAACATGAGCCAGATGTGCGGCATCGGGCCGTTCGTGACCATCCCTCTCATGGTCGCGGCCTTCGGCGGGCCCCAGGCCGTCATCGGCTTTCTCGCGGGCGCGGTGCTGGCGCTGGCGGACGGGCTGATCTGGGCCGAACTCGGCGCCTCGCTGCCCGGGGCCGGGGGCAGTTACGTCTATCTGCGCCAGGCGTTCCAGTACCGCAGCGGCAAGCTGATGCCCTTTCTGTTCGTCTGGACGGCGATGCTGTTCATCCCGCTGATCATGTCCACGGGCGTGGTCGGGCTTGTGCAGTACCTCGGGTATCTGTGGCACGGCATGACACAGACGCAGGGCGACCTCGTCGGGCTCGGCGTCATCGCCCTGGTCGTGCTGCTGCTGTGGCGGGGCGTGGAGCACATCGCCAAGCTCAGCGCCGTGATGTGGGGCGTGATGATCACCTCCGTGGTGCTGGTGATCGCCGCGGCGCTCAGCGACTTCGACCCGGACAAGGCGTTCACCTACCCCGCGCACGCCTTCGACCTGGGGTCCGGCCACTTCTGGACCGGCTTCGCGGCGGGGCTGACCATCGGCATCTACGACTACCTCGGCTACAACACCGCCGCGTACATGGGCGCCGAGATCAAGGACCCCGGCCGCACCCTGCCGCGCGCGATCGTCGTCTCGATCCTCGGCATCATGGGCATCTACCTGCTGCTCCAGATCGGCACCCTCGGCGTCATCGACTGGCATCAGATGCTCGACTCCGAATCGGTGGCGTCCCAATCCGTCGCGTCCGCGGTCATGGAGGAGACCTGGGGGAAGGGGGCGGCCGATGTCGTCACGGTCCTCATCCTGGTCACAGCCTTCGCGTCCGTCTTCGCGGGGCTGCTCGGCGGCTCCCGCGTCCCCTACGACGCCGCCCGCGAACGCGTCTTCTTCCGCCCGTACGGCACGCTCCACCCGCGCCACCGCTTCCCCGTGCTGGGCCTGGCCACGATGGGCGTGGTCACGGCCGTCGGCTTCCTGATCGGCCGCCACACCGACCTGGCCACGCTGATCCAGCTGCTCACCACCGTGATGGTCATCGTGCAGGCGCTGGCGCAGGTCCTCGCCGTGACGGTGCTGCGCCGCCGGCAGCCGGCGCTGCGGCGCCCGTACCGGATGTGGCTGTATCCGCTGCCGAGCGTGGTCGCGCTGGTCGGGTGGCTGGTGATCTACGGATACGCGGACAAGAACTCGCCCGGGCGCCACCCCATCGAGTGGTCGCTGGCGTGGGTCGGGGCGGGGTGCGTGGCGTTCGTGCTCTGGTCGCGGTTCGAGAAGGTGTGGCCGTTCGGGCCGAAGGAGATCAGCGAGGAGTATCTGGGCGGGGGTGTGGACGTGGCGCCCGGGGCAGGCAAGGCAGACAGGTCGGACGGTACGGACGGGGTCACCGGCGCGGCGCCAGCGCCTCCCAGCTGACGGTGACCTCGCCCTGACGCCAGCGCCGCGGGCCGTCCACGAGCGGCCAGCCCGCGGCGCGCAGCGCCTCGGCGCTCCGTATCCAGCGCTGGCGCGCGCCCAGCGCCGCGTACGGGGCGGCCGCCGCCCAGGCGCGGTCGAAGTCGCGCAGGAAGGTGTGCACCGGCTCGCCCGGCACATTGCGGTGGATGAGCGCCTTCGGTAGCCGTTCGGCCAGGTCGGAGGGGCGGTCCAGGGAGCCGAGCCGGGCCGCGAAGGTCACGGTGCGCGGGCCGTGCGCGGTGAGCGCGACCCACACATGCCGCCGCCCGATCTCGTCGCAGGTACCCTCCACCAGCAGCCCGCCCGGCGCCAGCCGCGCGCACAGCCGCCGCCACACGTCGGCGACCTCGTCCTCGTCGTACTGCCGCAGCACATTGGCCGCCCGGATCAGCGCGGGCCGCGCGCCGTCCGGCAGCGGCACCTCGAATCCGCCGTGCGCGAAGTCCAGCCCCTCCCGCCGGTACGGCCGCGCGGCGGCGACCCGGTCCGGGTCGATCTCGACGCCCACGACCCGGGCGTCCGGCCGTACCGTACGCAGCCTGTCCAGCAGCTCCACGGCGGTCCACGGCGCGGCCCCGTAGCCCAGGTCCACGGCGATGGGCGCCTCGGCGCGGCGCAGCGCGGGGGCATGGGCGGCGGCGATCCACCGGTCCATGCGGCGCAGCCGGTTGGGGTTGGTGGTCCCCCGGGTCGCCGATCCGATGGGCCGGCCCGGCGGCGAGGAGCGCTGCGGAGGGACACTGACAGACATGCGCCGAGCCTAAGCGCCGGACGGCCCGCACCCAGAAGTGCCGGAGTGTCCGCACCCAGAAGCGCCGGACGGCCCGCCCCGGAACATCACGCTTTGGCAAAGAGGAAACACACTTCGGCAAAGCGGAAATGGGAACGACAGGTTCCGGTGTTGAGAGGTCGGAGGGGAAATCCGGAGTCCGCCTCCGCCCGAGTCCGCCCCTGGCAAGGAGGTATCGCGCGGTGAGCCAGCACATTCCCCGCCTCGGCGGCCTGAGAGGCCGTTCCCACGGACACGGCCATGGACATGGAGCGTTCGGCGGGCCGCACCATCCGCGCCTCAGACGCGTCGGGCGCCGCCCGCGCCGGATCGCGATGCTCAGCGTGCACACCTCGCCGCTGCACCAGCCCGGCACCGGTGACGCGGGCGGCATGAATGTCTACATCGTGGAGCTCGCCAAGCGGCTGGCCGCCATCGACATCGAGGTGGAGATCTTCACCCGCGCCACCACCGGCGCCCTCCCGCCCACCGTCGAGCTCGCGCCCGGTGTGCTCGTACGGCATGTGGACGCCGGTCCGTACGAGGGGCTGGCCAAGGAAGACCTCCCGGCCCAGCTGTGCGCGTTCACCCACGGGGTCATGGGGGCCTGGGCCGGGCAACGCCCGGGGTACTACGACCTCGTCCACTCCCACTACTGGCTCTCCGGCCACGTCGGCTGGCTGGCCGCCCAGCGCTGGGGGGTGCCGCTGGTGCACGCCATGCACACCATGGCCAAGGTCAAGAACGCCGCCCTCGCGGAGGGCGACACCGCCGAGCCCGCGGCCCGCGTCATCGGTGAGGAGCAGATCGTCGGGGCCGCCGACCGGCTCATAGCCAACACCGAGGAGGAGGCGGACGAGCTGGTCCGCCACTACGGCGCGGACCCTGAGCTGGTCGCCGTCGTCCACCCCGGGGTGAACCTCGAACGCTTCCGGCCCGCCGACGGCCGCGCCGCCGCCCGCGCGCGCCTGGGCCTGCCGCCCGACGCGCTGATACCGCTGTTCGCGGGGCGCATCCAGCCGCTGAAGGCGCCCGACATCCTGCTGCGCGCGGTCGCCCATCTGCTGGACGAGGACCCGCGGCTGCGCGAGCGGATCGTCGTCCCGGTGGTCGGCGGGCCGAGCGGCAGCGGTCTTGCGAAGCCGGAGCGGCTGCACAAGCTCGCGGCCCGGCTCGGCGTCAGCGATGTGGTCCGCTTCCGGCCGCCGTGCACCCAGGACGAGCTCGCGGACTGGTACCGGGCGGCGTCCGTGCTGGTCATGCCCTCGTACAACGAGTCGTTCGGACTGGTGGCGATCGAGGCCCAGGCCTGCGGCACACCGGTGATCGCCGCCGAGGTGGGCGGTCTGCCCGTGGCCGTACGGGACGGGCGCAGCGGCATCCTGGTGCCCGGCCACAACCCGGCCGACTACGCCCGGGAACTGCACCGCCTGTCCGTCGACCCCGGGCTGCTGAAACGTTTGGGCATAGGGGCCGCCCACCACGCCGAGCGCTTCGGGTGGGACAAGGCCGCCGCGGCGACGGCGGACGTCTACGCGGAGGCGATGCGCGGGTACCGTCGCCTACGATCGGTTCATGGGTGACGCCGAGGTCAGCAACAAGGTCAGGAACGAGACCGCCGCGACGACGGCCGCCAGGGCCGTGATCGAGCAGACGCTGCGCGACGCCGAGCTGGAGTGGGAGAGCCCGTCCGACGGCACGTACGTCGTCGCGCTGCCCGGCACCCGCAAGCTGTCCACGACCTGTTCGCTGCGCCTGGGCCGGCACTCGCTGTCGGTCAACGCCTTCGTCGTCCGCCGCCCCGACGAGAACCACGAGGCCGTGCACCGCTGGCTGCTGGAGCGCAACACCCGCCTGTACGGGGTGAGTTACGCGATCGACCAGCTCGGCGACATCTATCTGGTGGGCCGGCTGCCGCTGTCGGCGGTCACACCGGAGGAGCTGGACCGGGTGCTCGGCACGGTGCTGGAGAACGCCGACGGCAGCTTCAACACGCTGCTGGAGATGGGGTTCGCCAGCGCGATCCGCAAGGAGTACGCATGGCGTACGGCGCGTGGCGAGTCCACGCGGAACCTGGCGGCGTTCGCCCATCTGACCGGCGAGGTCTGAGCGCCTGGGCAACCCGCCCCCTCACCCCGCCCTTGCACGACCCCTTCCGCCCGGCCCTGCCCCGTGGCATCCTCACGCCGTCGTACATCTGAACGCCGTTCACATGCATGGAAGGCGGGCTCATGGACAGCAGGGACAGGGAGATCGGCCGGAGAAGACTGCTCGGTGGCGCGCTCGGCGCCGCGACGGCCATGACGGGCGCATCGCTGCTCGGCGCCACCTCGGCGGCGGCACAGCAAGCAGCCGGCCACAGCACGGTCGCACCACCCACGTCCACCCTGTGGCGGGAGTTCCGCGCCGCCCCGTACACCCACCCCCAGATCCCCTACGTCGGCCGGGCCGGCTACCGGGGCGGGAGCGCGGACTTCCCACGCCACCCCGTCGTCGCCGACGTCCGCGCGTACGGCGCCGAACCGGACGGCTCGGCCGACGCCGCCCCCGCGATCAACCGCGCCATCGCGGACGCCGGCCGACGGGGCGGCGGCACGGTCCTGGTGCCGCCCGGTACGTACCGGGTGGACGACGTCATCCGCCTCGGCCATGACAACGTCGTCCTGCGCGGCGCCGGCAGCGGCCGCACCACCCTGCACGCCACCCGGCACCTGACCGAGCTGATCGGCCCGTACGGCAGCCGGTACGGCGGCAACAAGTCCTCCTGGTCCTGGTCGGGCGGCCTGATCTGGATCTGCCCGACCAACCGCTGGCGCACCCTCACCGACGCGATCAAGGCGCAGGACTGGCCCTTCGAGGGCTGGACCGGCAACAAGCGCGACGAGTGGCACACCCTCACCGACGTCACCGGCTCCGCCCGGCGCGGCGACTGGACCGTCACCGTCGCGGACACCTCCCGGCTGCGCCGCGGCGACCGCGTACTGCTGCGGCTCAGCGACGACGCGGACCACACCCTGCTGCGCCATATGGCCGGGGACGTCGAAGGCGCCGCCGACTACGTCTGGGCCGACAAGACCAAGCTGACCTCGTACGTCCCGTACGAGTGGCCCTGCCGGATCACCGCCGTCGACGCCCGCCGCCGCCGGATCACCCTCGACCGCCCCCTCCCGCTCGACGCCCGGCCCGTCTGGCAGCCGCGGCTGACGACCCTGGTCAAGGGCGTCGTCGGCGCGGGCGTCGAGGGCATCACCCTCGACATCGTCGAGACGCCGCAGTCGCAGCACCTGCTCGACAAGGGCTACAACGGCGTGGCGCTGCAGTGCGCTTGGGACTGCTGGGTCGACGACGTGACGGTCAACAACCCCGACAACGGCTTCCTGCTGGTCGCGGCGAAGGCCTGCACGCTCAGCCGGATACGGGTCTCCGGCCGCGGCAGCCACCACCCGTTCTGCTGCCGCGAGGGCTCCCACGACAACCTCATCGAGGACTTCGTGCTCAGCGAGCGCACGGTCCCGGCCCCCGCGGGGACGCAACTGCACGGGATCAACGTCGAGGGCCTGTCCAGCTACAACGTCTGGTCGCGCGGGCGCATGGAGATGGGCACCTTCGACACCCACCGCGGGATGCCCTTCGCCAACGTCCGCACCGACATCACCGTCGACAACGACGGGCGGCACGGCGGCGATGCGAGCGCGGGGCCGCTGTACGGCGCGCGGTTCACCCACTGGAACGTCACCGTCACCAACCAGCGCGCGGGCCTGATCAAGATCGACGAGATCGCCCCGTACAGCGCGACGGCCGGTATCAGCGAGGTGCGTGAGTTCGACCAGACCGACGTCCCGGACTTCGCCGGTCCGCTCCACTCCCGTATCGAGTCCTACGGCCACCCGGAGGCGCTGCGCCCCCGCAACCTGTACGAGGCGCAGCGCGACTTGGACTGCTGAACTTCACCGGGATTCACCGCGATTCTCGGTGAAGAATCTCGCCCCCTGAAGCCTCTTCCATGTGAACCGGTCACCGACCGGGAAGCATCAAGGAAGAGAAGAGATGGGGGGCCGGGCATGAGTGACGCGGTCGAGGAGGCCACGGGCGGCGGGGAGTTCGAGTTCGAGGAGCTGGAGGACTTCGGGGATTTCTACGCCCGGACCTACCCCTGGCTCGCTGCCCGCGCGGTGATGCTCAGCGGCAATCGCCAGAACGCCGAGGACGCCGTCCAGGAGGCGTTCATCGAGGCGATGCGCCGCTGGCCGACGGTGCGGGCGTGCGCCTCGCCGGAGGGGTGGGTCGTGACCACCATGCGCCGCAAGCTGTCGCGCGACGGCCGGCGTTGGTGGTTCCGGTGGAAGCCGGTCGAGCTCACCGTACCGGCCGCCACCACCGCCACCGTCGAGGAGACAGCGGAGGCCCTGGCCGTGCTGCGCGCGCTCGGCATGCTGCCGCCGCGCCAGCGCCAGGTGGTCGTGATGCACTCCCTGGAGGGGATGAGCTACGCGGAGATCGGCGCCGAGCTCGGCATCAGCACCGGGAGCGTCGGCAGCAATCTGCACAGGGCCCGCGCCCGGCTCAGCCTGTTGCTCGACGCCTCGCCGGAGCTCGGTCGGCCGGGAGACTCCCTGGTCCCCGGCGTACGGACCGACCCGCTGTCCACGGCGCTGCGCGGCGCCGCCGAGTGGCTGCGGGAGGGGCTGCGCGCCGCTCACGACCGTGGCGACCATGGTGCCCCCGGCGACCGGGCCCCCGGCGACCGGGGGCGGAGATGATCGCCGCTGCCGTCTCCGCCGCCCGGGCCGTGCTGGCCCTGGTGCTGCTGGTCGTCTTCTACGCCCTGGTCGGGCTGCTGGTCCTGGTGTGGCTGGCCTTCCTGGTGCTGGGGCTGTGGGCCGCCGGGGCGCCGGAGAGCACGGCGCCGCCCACCAGCGTCATCCTGGCCTGCGCCGCTTTCGCGCCGATCCTGGCGGGCATGGTGTGGGCGGTGGTGCGCACCGCGCGGCCCGCCGGGCCGGCGGAGGGCACGGTGTGGGTGAGCCGCCGCAGGGCCCCCGCGTTATGGGCGGCCGTCGAGGAGCTGGCCGACGGCGTGGGCACCGCCCCGCCGGACGCCATCCGGCTGACCGCCGAGGTCAACGCCTCCGTCACCGAGGACGCCTCGTTCCTCGGCCTGGTGCCCGGCCGCCGCACCCTCTACCTCGGCCTGCCCCTGGTGGTGGGCCTGCCGCCCGCCGAACTGCGCGCGGTGCTCGCGCACGAACTGGGCCACTTCTCCCGCCGCCACAGCCGCTTCGGCGCCCTCGCCCACCGTGGCTCGGCGGGGCTGGCGGCCGCCTGCGAGGCGATCCGGAGCGCGGCGGCGGCCAACGACCTGGTGCGGATGTACGCGGGCGGGCCCCTGCTGCTGCTCCGCGGCTACACACGCGTCTTCCGCTGGCTCACCCGGCCGGTCCGGCGGCGCCAGGAGCTCGAGGCCGACCGCGAGGCGGCCCGGGTGGCCGGGGCGCGGACGGTCGGCGACGCCCTGCGTTCCGCGTCCGCGCTGGAACAGGCATGGCTGGAGTTCGTCGCGGGCTTCCTCACCCCCGTACGCCGGACCGAGGGGCGCGTACCGGACGATCCGTTCCGCGCCTTCGCGCAGCTGGTGGGCGCCCCTGAGCTGCGGGAACGCTTCGCCACGCTCCGGGCGCGGGCCACCGAGCGGCCCGCCGACCGCGACGACCCGCACCCCGACCTGGCCACCCGCCTCAGCCGCCTGGCTCGCCTCCCCGACCGGCCGGGCGAGGGGGGTGTCGCCGAGCCCATCGAGGTGCCGTCGGGGTACGCGGTGGAGCTGGCCCGCACGCTGTACTCGGGTCGTCACCCCGGCCGGCATCCCGGCCTGGGGACAACGTCGACCATGCCGTGGCGGGACTGGCTCGGGCTGCTGGCCGAACACCGGGCGACGCGGCTGCTGGGGCCGCTGGCGGAGGCGGTCCGTACGGTCGAGAAGGCCGAGGGGATATCCGGGGAGCCGCCCCGGGGGCTGACGATCCAGCGGGTGCTGCGTCTGCTCGACAGCGGACGGCGGATGCCGCTCGCCCGCGCCCTGGGCAGCCGCCTACCTCCCGAAGAGAGAAACGAGGGGTCCGGGCGGGGCCCGTTGGACCTGCTCGCGGAGGCCCTGTACGTGCTGATCGGGGCGCAGTTGGTCGCGCGGGGGAGCGCGCACTGGACGATGAACTGGACCGGCCCGGGCACCCTCGTACCGCCCGAGGGCATCGCGCCCGAGACGATCCGGGACTGGGCCGACACCGCCGTACGTCTGCCCGGCGAGACCCAGCGGCTCGGCCTGTACGTGGCCGCGCTGGAGGTGGACGAGCGGGCGCCGCTGCCGGGGGAGAGGACCCGGACGGGGCGAAGGGCCCTGACAAGGCGCCCCAGCCCTCCAAGATCAACATCACACCCGACATGGACCCACCCGCACGGCGACGTATCTCCGGCATCCGGGTGCTGGCGCTCACCGTGCTGCTGGGGATGACGGCCGTGACCTGGCTGCTGTGGGCCAACCGCGGGGAGCGGACGTACCCCGGGACGCCCGGGACGGGGTGGCAGCGGGTGAACCCGACGAGCACATACGCCCCGGCCACGGCCCCGTCCTTGCCTCTGCCCACGGCCCCGATCTGGACGCCGGGGACGTTGCTGCGGCCGAGTTTCGACATCGAGTCCCTGGTGCCCAGGCACACGCCGTGAACGGCGGGGGCTCAGCCCGCTGAGACGGTGCGATCGGTCCTGGAGCCGTCCCCGGCAGGTTCCCCCACGCCGTCCACTCGCTCCGCCCCAGGCCCGACGGCCCGCATCAGCGAGGCGTACCCGACCGCGGCCAGGGTCCCCACCGCCGCGCAGCCCGCCCACAGCACATCCGCCCCGTAGTGGTCGATCACCGCCCCGGCCGTCAGCGGGGCGACGAGCGCCGCGAGCGACCAGGAGAGCACGTAGACCCCCTGGTAGCGGCCGCGCCCGTGGGTCGGGGAGAGCCGGGCCACGAGCCCCATCTGGATCGGGGTGTTGATGATCTCGCCCATGGTCCAGACGCATATGGTCAGGGCGTAGATCGCGACCGATCCGGCGAAGGCCGTGAGCCCGAAGCCGTAGCCGATCAGCAGCGCGGCGGCGACCAGCAGCCGGGTCGGCTCGTGGTGCCGCTCGATGAACCGGGTGACGGGGATCTGCACGGCCACGATCAGCACCCCGTTCACCGCGATCGCCAGCCCGAAGTCCGAGCTGGACAGGCCGCTTTCCCCCATCGCCACCGGCAGCGCCACGAACGCCTGCTGGATGAGCGTCGCGACCAGGAACGACAGCGCCACCACGGCCATGAACGACCGGTCGCGCAGCACCGTCCCGAGCCCGGTCTCCGGCTCGGCAGCCCCCGCGCCCGTCGCCTCCTCCCGCACCGGGCGGGACTCGGGCAGCTTGACGAAGACGACGACGGCGCACAGCAGCGTCATCATTGCCTCGCCCAGGAACAGCGCCAGATAGCCGTGCTCGGCGATCAGCCCCGCCACGGCAGCGGAGAAGGCGAAGCCGAGGTTGATGGCCCAGAAGTTGAGCGAGAAGGCGCGGACCCGGTCCTCCGGGGCGACGATGTCGGCGATCATGGCCTGCACCGCGGGCCGCGATCCGTTTGTCGCCATGCCGACGAAGAAGGCGACCGCGGCGATCGCGACCGGATGCTCGACGAACCCGAGCACGGCGACGCTGACCGCCGTCGCGCTCTGCGCGATCAGCAGCGTGGGACGCCGCCCCAGCCGGTCCGTCATGACCCCGGCCCCCAGCGCCGACACCGCCCCGCCCAGCCCGTGCAGCGCGCCGACCAGACCGGCGTACGTGGCCGAATAGCCGCGGTCGACAGTCAGGTACATGGCAAGGAAGGGGGCGACGAAGCCGCCCAGCCGGTTCACCAGGGTGGACGTCCACAGCCACCAGAAGGCGCGGGGCAGACCCGAGACGCTTTCCTTCGCTGCTTGTGTCAGTCTGGCGACGGACGGTAGCGCAACGGACATCGGGCGACCCCTTGTGCAAAGACGCGGCATAGGTAAGTGGTGCAAGCGGTAACCGCAAATTACCGACCCCGGCCCCCCGCGCGCCACCGGATTGACCTGGTGCGTCAAGCGTTGCGTTCATACGCGTCAAGTAGGCTCGACGCCATGGCCGACGCACCGTACAAGCTGATCCTCCTCCGCCACGGCGAGAGCGAGTGGAACGCGAAGAACCTGTTCACCGGCTGGGTGGACGTCAACCTCAACGAGAAGGGCGAGAAGGAGGCAGTCCGCGGCGGTGAGCTGCTGAAGGACGCCGGCCTGCTCCCCGACGTGGTCCACACGTCCCTCCAGAAGCGCGCCATCCGCACCGCGCAGCTCGCCCTGGAGTCCGCCGACCGCCACTGGATCCCGGTCCACCGCTCCTGGCGGCTCAACGAGCGCCACTACGGCGCCCTCCAGGGCAAGGACAAGGCCCAGACCCTCGCCGAGTTCGGCGAGGAGCAGTTCATGCTCTGGCGCCGCTCGTACGACACCCCGCCGCCGCCCATCGACGCCGACTCCGAGTGGTCGCAGGCCGACGACCCGCGCTACGCGACCATCCCCCCGGAGCTGCGGCCGCGCACCGAATGCCTCAAGGACGTCGTCGCGCGCATGCTCCCGTACTGGTACGACGGCATCGTCCCGGACCTCCTGGCCGGCCGCACGGTCCTGATCGCCGCCCACGGAAACTCGCTGCGCGCCCTGGTCAAGCACCTCGACGGCATCTCCGACGCCGATATCGCGGGCCTCAACATCCCCACCGGCATCCCGCTCGCCTACGAGCTCGACGCCGACTTCCGCCCCCTCAAGCCGGGCGGCACCTACCTCGACCCGGAGGCCGCGAAGGCGGCCATCGAGGCGGTCAAGAACCAGGGCAAGAAGAAGTAGATTTTGTGATCATGCCCCCGACCTGCGCGTATGGCGCGGATCGGGGGTATTTTCACGGCTTGGGCCCACTGTGGGCCCTCAACGCCTTGGGCCTTCCGGCCGAGGATACGCACAGGCTTACTCGTGGGCGCTGATCACACCGCCGGCGCTGAGCACGATGGACCCGCCGTTGGCGTCGAGCCCGGTGTCCTGCTGGTTCGCCTCTATCGTGGCGACCTCGCCCTCGAAGCCGAGGATCTGCGCACGGTAGTGGAGGTCGCCGATCTTCGTGACCTTGGCCGTCCAACCGCCCGCGAGCCTGAACGTGCCCGGTCCCTGGTGTCCGCCGCCCATCCAGGAGCGGACCTCGCCACCCAACGTCATCACGACGAACATGCCGTTGGCGTCGAGCCCGGCGTCGTGCTCGTTCGCCTCCAGCGTGGCCAGGACGTCACCGTCGTTGACGATCTTGAGGAGGTAGTGCTGGTCGCCGAGCTCGTAGATCTCGGCCGTGCTGCCGTCCACCAGGGTCTCGGTGCGGGACGGGGATGCCGCCTTGTTCGCAACGCCCGCCTTGGTGTCGACCTTGGCATCGGAGCCCTGCGCCCCGGCGGAGGAGGACTCGGCGGCGGCTGCGGGCTTCGTGCCGGCGGTGTCCGAGCCAGAGCAGGCGGTCAGGCTGAGGCCGGCGGCGGCGATCAGGGCCGCGGCGGCAACGCGCAGGGTGCGGCGACGAGCGGTGCGGACAATGGTGCTGGAGCTCATTTCGGGTCCCCCCTGGGGCAGTCGGTGTCGTTGTCTCCTCGGTGCGTCAACCACTCTGGTCGGGGCCACTACCGCCTGGCTGCCATCCCGCTAACTTCCGGCTAACGCAGGTCTGAGCAGGGGAAGGGGGCCTGGCTCATTCTTTGTCGCCGAATGGCTACGCCCAGCGCTAGCCGCTCTTCCGGGGCCTGGCTGGGTCCTCTTCGGCCTTCCTGATCGGTCCCGGGCCGTCTCTGGGCCGTCCAAGGCCGATCAACGGTGGCCAAGAACGACCAACGTCGACCACCAGGCACTCACGGGCACCGCTTCTGAGCAGCGAAAACCCAGCTCACCAAGATTCCCGGCAAGACCCAGGGCAAGAAGAAGTAAGCCGACGCTGCCAAGCGCCGTGAGTAAGCCCCCTGCCTGCGGTTCTCCGCGAGTAGGGGGCTTAATTGAGCTCACCCCACAGCGCGCCGTGTTCGGCTTTCGTCTCGGACCCTGCGGGTCCAAAGCGCCAGCAGGAGGAGGGAAGGGGGCGGCCGGTCCGGTGTCCCGATTCCCTGGCCCGGTGGGCGGGATCGACTCTCCCCCTACCCCCTCTCAAAAAAATGCTTGATGCAGAGCAAGCGATTTTTTGAGAGGGGTGGGGAGGCCCCGAACCGGACCGACGTCCACCGCTCCGGGTGGCCATCCGCCGCTCCGCCGCCCGCCGGCGCACCAGTCATCGTGCCCAACACTCCTATCAGTGGTCGCCATCCGCCCGGCCATCGACTGCCGTCGCCGACACCGTTCCGACGGCGAGGTAGGCGGTCACAATCTTCCCATCCGGGATCTTCGTTACTTGGAAGCTGGTGGCGCACCGATCGACGGCGACGACGCCCCGGCCGCTCTCCTCGTCGTCCCCCGCGATGATCTGGACGGGTAGATCCGTCGAGTAGTCGCGCACATGAACGTGAACACCGTGCGGGCCAGCCAGAACGGTCAGATGGCATCGTCCGTCGGTGTGCTTCCAGACGTTCGTGAGCAACTCGGTGGTCACGAACAGCACCTCGTCCACCACCAGCGCGAAAGCCGGAGTGCTGAGGAGAACACGAAGCAGGCGGCGGACCTCGGCGGGAGTCTTTTCGAGCACTCTTGAGAATTGACAGGTGTACCGCTGGTGGGAAGCGAGCCCCGGGTCTACGTCGACAACCATGTGCGTCAGCGGCCTCTCCGGCTGGCCATGAAGGCAAGGGGGCAAGTGGCGCACACATTGTCCGCCGCCGAAAAGGTGGCCAGACGCGGCGACCATACGCTGTCCACCCGCCACTGGGTAGCCGCCGTGCAGGCCGAGGCGTACGCGGGTCTTGGCGACCTCCCAGCCTGCGAGCGAGCCCTCGACACCGCAGAAGAAGTCCGGCGCCTGCCCTCCCCCGGCCACAACAACGGCTGGCTCCGCTTCGACGGCTCCCGCCTCGCGGAGGAACGCGGCGCCCGCTACCTCCAACTGGGCCGACTCGACCTGGCCGAAGAAACCCTCCAGGAGGCACTGCGCCAAGTAACCATGGTTCAGGGACAGTCCTACCGTCGACGAGCGGCCGTCCTGACCGACCTGGCTTCCATCGGCGCTAAGCGCAGCGATGTCCAGCAGGTCATCACGTACGGCTATAAGGCCCTGCGACTGGCCCGCGATCCGGCTCCGGGTATGTCGCCCGAAAGCTCCTGAACTTGCGAGCCACCGTCAGCCCCCTGGCCCGCGACGGCCGCATCGCTGATCTGGCAGCCGAGATCACCGCACTGACCACCACATGAGGAAGGCAACCCCATGCCCCACCCCGACGGCGCACGCCTGTTCCGGAAAGCCTGGATCGCCGGCGTACGAAAGCACTTCCCGGGCGAGCCCAAGCCCGGCTACGTCACCCCCTGGGAGGAAACCCCGGAGTGGGAACGCCAAGCGGCGGGCGCCGTTCACGAACAGGTACGCCAGTTCCTCGCCGTCAGCGACGGTCACGCCACCCGGCTCACCCGTGAACAGAAAGGCCGCTTCGTAGCCATCTGCTGGACCGCGCAGATGTACAAGCACTTCGGGGATCCGAAGCCGGGCTACGTCGCGGACTGGCCGGATCTGCCGGACTGGCAGAAGGAAACGGACGCGGACATCTTTGAGGCCATCGAGGACGCCATCGACTGATCGCAGTGCTTCTCACTACCGCGCCGACTCCACCCCGCCTTTCGAAGTGCCATGTATCTCCCGGGACCGGACACGCCAAGCGCAAGCGGTGAGTCGCAACCTTCTCTGCGGGTTCAAGGCCCGCGCACGGCGCGGGCCTGCCTCCTGTCTTCGCCCCGGCTGGCCGCGCCCGGCGGCGCGCTCGGCGGCTGCGGGCATGAAGGGGGAGACACCCTCTGTGGCTGGGGCGATCGGCTCCGCGACTTTAGCCAGCCACTTTGGCGCGAGCCTCGAAGATCACGGCCCCAACGTCGTGCTTTACCGGGCAGGTCCACAGACTGCCCGACGCGCCGGAAGCTTACGGGGCCATGATCACTCGCCCCGAAGCAGCTCCAGCCCAAAGCCGCTCCGCCGACCTTCAGGTCAGCGAAAAGCCCCAGCGAAGAGCCTCATTCTCGATTTCTATCTGCTCCTGATCCAATTCGGCCTTTCGGACAGGATCTAGGTTTTGCACATTGAGCATGGCTTGCACGGAGGCGTAGCGGATTCTCGCCTTCTTGCGTCGGCTCACGAGTTCTAGATTCACGAGAATCCACTCAAAGAACGCCGAGAGCAGGACTGCAATCAGTGGAGCCAAGTACAGAAATGCTTTGCCCGCTATCTTATCCTGGTAGCTTTCGCCAACGAAAGCGGCTAGGCCGACGCCGGCGCCAGCCCCGGCGAGCGACGCCTTGAGGGCGTCAGCGTTAAACGGCGTTGGAACGGCTGGCCCAGTTTGCGTAATGCCGTTCCGTTGCGGGGGAATCGTCACGAAGCACGTCCCGTGGGCTTACTGTCGTGCCCATTCAGAAATTCGTCAAACCGTGCCGCCTCGCTTGCGTCGGCCAGATCGAGGTTGACGGAATGAGCGTCGCGACCCTTCACCTCGAAGGTTACTTTGTGGCCAGCGATATCGACTCGCACGGAGTTTAGTCGGCGTAATTGCATCAGTTGTCTAAATGCGCGCCAGCCGACTGGAATGAACGTGGCAATTACAGCAGCCAATGCGCCAGCAATTTCAGGTTCCATCCACCGACCTCCCCCTGATTCAGTGTTGCTCTCGCATTTGTGCGAGCATCAACTAACCAGCATACCTACCCAGTTGAGCAGTGGAAGCAACTTCCAACTGATCATTTAGCGTGTCTCTACGGCAGACGTTGCCACGGGGGTATCCATGGGGGCCGAGTAGTCCGACGGTCAGCCGAGGCGACTCTAGGGAAGCCGGTCGAGGGCCGCGGTGATGTGGCTAAGGGTGTCCCGCAATGGATCTCCGGTCCGAGGCCGGCCAACGCTGATGGTCGGCGCCCGTAGGGCGACCACCCCCACCCCGCTCCGGCCTGTGCCGGGCGAGTTGATCTGCCACACTGGAAGGGTTATGCCTGCACCCGGAGAACAAAGCTGATGTGTGCTGATCGCGTGCAGCGGCAGGCGTACGAGGTGAGTGTCTAACTGCGTGACAACGCCCACGGACACCGGCGGACGAGCGCGAACACTTACGGACCATCGCAGCAGGTGAGAGCCACACCAGCCCAAGGTCGGACGCTCACCCACGTTGCTTCGGGACGAAGAGGTCGTGGGTTCAAATCCCCCACCCCGACAGAGAAACAACAGCTCAGGGCCGGTCTCCTCCCGAGAAGACCGGCCCTGACTGTTTCTCCCCGGGCTCTTGGGTGAACCCTTGGGGCAATCTCCACCGAGACGGCCCCGCTCTGTCACGGCGCGCGAAGATCAGCACATGGAAGAGCTGCTGCAGTTCCTTGCCTCACGCATCGACGAGGACCGACTCCACGTGGCCAGCACCGTCGGCAACGAGGCCCTCCTAGACAGCCACTTGCCACTGCTCGATGCGGTCGAGACGCTGGCCGACGAGTACAGAAGCATGGCGGACCCCTGGGACGGACGCACGCACGGCTTCACAGACGCCCTCCGCATCCTTGCCCAGGCGTACGCGGCGCACCCTGCCTACCACGATGAATGGCGACCATAGGCCGCCTTCAAGGAGACACGGCCTCGCCGTCGACAACAGTCCGTCGTAATCCCTTGTGGACCAGTGCCATGGCTCCCACTTCAACAGCGAAGATGCTAGCGAGCCCGCCCCCGCCGTCCGTCTCAGTTTCTGTCTCATTCAGCGCCGTTCACGGCCGTTCAGGCGAGACCGAGGGGCGCGGTGTCAGAGGCTGGTGGGACCGTGCCTGCATGGACACGCTCTTTGATCTTCCCGAACCGGAGACACCAGAAGAAGCCGTCATTGCTCGCTACAGGCTGAGCGACGACCAGTACGGTTCGCCCGCCGAGCGGGAGGCAACCTTTGCCGCTGAGCGCGCCATGACGGCCGCTGTCGAAGCGGCGGAAGTCGGTGAGGTGGACGGGAATGAGTTCGGCGGAGGTGAAGTCGTGCTGTACGCCTACGGGGCGGATGCGGCGGCGCTCTTCAAAGTGATGGAGCCGACCCTTCGGGGTCTGCCGTTCAGGCCCGCCCACGTCGTGTTGCGGCAGGGGAGCCGGGTGACGGAGTCCCGAGAAGGTCCTGACATCCACTGCTGACATCAACGACGCCGGACGAGGGCGCACACCAGCGACTCTGTCCGGCCGTCCCACCAGTCGCCGACCGCAGTCGAAGCGGGCGCGAATCGAACTCCTGATGCGGTGCTCATCTCAGCATGACGGAACGGAGCCAGTCGGCGAGCGCGGAGAAGTCGGCGTCCACGAGGCCCTTGGCCGGGTCGACGCGATGGAGCAATGACGGCCCGAGGTGACTGGCGTCGACCCACAGGCGGTCTATGGCGCTGATCTCGTCATCGACCCAGATGAACGGCCGGCCGTCGGCCCACTCGACAAGGTGGCGGGTCTTCCAGTGCAGGCCGCGCGGGCTTTCGTCGGCGCAGGGGGGCGGCCACTCCACCACGGGCAGCCTCGGCAGTCCGATGCGTGGGGAGACAGCCTCGTTCGCCTCCTCCATCCAGGTCGTCGCCCACACGAGACGGCAGCCCAGGGCCATGAGACGCGATCCGAGCCCAGGGTCGAGCCGCTTCAGCAGTGGGTTCCCCTGATCGGGAAACGTCGAGGAGCCGGCGGCAGCGGTCTGCGGGTGGCAGGACGATGAACCGAACGGGATGAGTGGACCGTCGACATCGAGGAAGAGGAGGGGACGCTCCGTCGCGCTTGTCACGACGGCACGATAGCCCGGCTTGGCAAGGAAGAGGCTCCCCCATTATTGGGCCGTCTCTGGGCCGTCCGAGGCCGCTCGACAGTGCCCGACAACGACCGATGACGGCCGCTCAGAGCGGAGTGATCAGGGCGATCACCAGCGAAAACGCAGCTCACCAAGATGCCCGGCAAGACCCAGGGCAAGAAGAAGTAGGAAGCAGCTACGAATAAGCCCCCTGCCCGCGGTTCGCCGCGAGCAGGGGGCTTACTGCCGGGCCGGGGCCGAGCGTTCGCGGCCCTGGTGGCGTTACTTCGACGACGAGTCGGACCGCAGCAGCTGGACCTCGGCGAGGTTGGTGTTGCCGCCGTGCCCGTCGTAGACCCGCAGCATCGGGATCACCGTGTGCTGAGGCAGCTTGAACGTGTACCACTGCTGGTCACTGGTCACGCCCGTGATGGTCAGGAAGGTCGTCCAGGTCTTCCCGCCGTCGGTGGAGCTCTGCAGCACCGTGCCGTTGGCCCGGCTCGCGAACTTCGCGCGGGGGCGGATCATCACCGCGTCGACCGCCAGCGAGGAGCCGTCGGCGGGCTTGACGGTCACCCAGCCGTTCGAGGTGGTGGTGTCGGTGTACGTGGCGATGTCGCCGTCGAACATCCGCCACCCGTTGGCTGCCGTCGTGCCGGTCCCCGGCCACGGCGCGGTGGACGCGTCGACCCAGGCCTGGTCGATCCGGTCGGGCACCATATGGGTGTTCCACAGCTGGAGCGACGACCCGTCGGTGGTTTGGAAGACCGTCGAGCCGGGTTCGCCGTCGGCCGTCGTGTAGTCGGCCGTGAAGCGCAGTGCGCGGGCGAAGTCCACGTCTTCCGGCAACACCGCCGTGGCGCGCCAGTGCTCACTGTCGGTGCTGGTGACCTCCGCGTCGATGTCCTCGATGCGCACGTTCACCTCGGCCAGCGGCTGCGTGGCCACCAGGTCGAGGGTCACCTTGTCGCCGTTGACGGCCCGCTTGGGGTCGGAGTTGCTGGACGAGAGCGTCGCCGACTTGATGGCCTGCGCCGTTTCGACCCGGGAACCGTGGATCCGGAACTCGCCGAAGGAGGAGAGCCCGGGGTAGCTCGGGTCGGTGGGCACGCCCGGGTCGTCGACCTGGACCTTGAGGAACCGGAACGACTTGTCCTGGACCTTGGACAGGACCGGGATGGTCTCCATCTTGAAGTCCGGGGTGGTGTTGGTGGTCTCTCGTGAGGTCAGCAGGGTCCAGGTGGAGCCGTCGTTCGACCCGTAGACGTTGGCGCCCTCGGAGCGGTTGCCGAAGTTGTACCGGGCCTGGAGCCCGAACGCGTCGGCCCGCACCCCGAACCCGGTCCCGAAGTCCAGCGTGAACGGAGCCCTCAGATCGCCGGAGAAGGTGTTGATGTCACCGTCGGTCATGTTCCAGACACTGGCATCGGACAGGGACGAGGTCACCAGCGCCGGATAGCTCAGGGTGCCGTCGGCGAGCTTCGGGTTGAGCAGTCGCAGCGCCTTCACCGCGTCCTGCACGGTGACCAGCCCGGCCGAGAAGGTGCTGTCATCGGCCGTGTCGATCGTGGCCTTGACGGAGGACACCGCGTCCTTGAACTTCTGGAGGGGTGCGCGGACGTATGTCGCCTTGGGATCGAACCCGTCCTCTGCCGCGGTGAGCGCGCCCGCCCGGTCCGCTGCGACCACCAGGTCGAGCTTCAGGACGGTGTCGGTCTTGCCGTCGGAGGCGACGACGGACGCGTGGGCGTCACCTGTCTGGGAGCTCGTGGGTGTCCAGCTGAACGCTCCGGTCGTGCTGTTGACCGTGGCGCCCTCGGGAAGGCCGGAAGCCTCGTAGGTGAGGGTGTCGTCGCCCGAGTCGGTCGCGGCGAGCGACCGCTTGAGCGGCGCCCCGGCCACACCGACCAGTGTGGTCCGCTGCCCTTGCGGGAAGGCCGGCGGGGTGAGCTGGGCCTTGGCCTGGAGGTTGACGCTGTCGATGTCGACGTTCACATCGGAGGCGCCGACGACCGTGTAGTACGCCAGGTTGTCGCCCGCGGTGCTCCCGTGAAGGATGCCGAGGTCCATGTCGTACGTGACGTAACGCCACTTGCCGTGGGTGTCGGGCAGGCTCACCGTGTGGTACGGCTTCAGCGACATGTCCTTGCGGATCTCCAGGGTCGCCGGGCCGTTGGTGCGGATCAGCACCCCCACCGGGCTGTATCCGTTACGGCTGTCGTACATCAGGGTGCGGACCGCGATGGTGGCGCCCTTCTTCGACGCCCGCATCCGGACCATGTCGCGTCCGTCCTCCTCGCGGACCCCGGAGCGGCCGTCGAGGGGGATCGAGCGGTGCGCCATCCGCACCAGCGGGTTGTCCTGCTTCGGACGGGTCTGCCCGGCCACCTTCTCGGGCAGCGACAGCCAGTAGTCCGGGTTGTAGTCGGGGTTGCTGTTCCAGAAGTTGTACGCCCCTGTTCCCCAGAAGAACTCGGGGCCGTCGGCCTGCTCCTTGACCTTCGCGAGGTTGGGAGCCACTTCCTTGACGTCGACCCCGAACTCGTACCGGTAGATGTTGTAGAGCTCGTCGATGGGCTGGAACACGCGTCCCCGGTAGGCCTCGGAGAGCTTGCCGGGACCGCCCGTGGTGTCGATCCACGGGACGGTCCTGCCCGTCATGTACGCGTACCAGGCGTCCGCTCCCGCGAGAAGCCGGTCGTTGCCGAACCGGAACGGGGACACGGCGTCCGGCTTGGTGGACACGGTGCCGGCGACCGGGTCCAGCCGGGTTTTCTGCACCGTGAGCATGCGCGAGATCTCCGTCGCGATGTCGATGCCGTCCCATGCGTGCGCCTGGTCGCGGCCCATCTCCTGGTGCTGCACGAACGAGTAGCCGTAAGTGTTCAGCGGGTCGTCCGCGCTGATCACGCGGAGCAGGGAGTTCAGGGCCCCGTTGGTGTGGCGGTTCGGGTTGGACTTGTTGACCGAGAACCACTCGACAGCCTGCTCGTAGCCGACCCGGTTGTCGGTGAACACATAGCCGGCCAGCTCACCGACGATCGGGTACAGCTGCTGGTTCATGAAGAAGGTGTTGCCGTAGAGCAGGGTCTTGATGACGGGCGTAATGAGGTTCTTGGTCAGGTTCGTGGTGTCCGCGTCGGTCCAGCTGATGTCGTAGCCGTCGGAGCCGGGATTCACACTGGAGTAGCGGAAGATCTCGGCCGCGGCGAGCATGCGCATCAACGGGACGCCGGCGTGGATGTGGTCGTCCGGATACGGCGCGACCTTCTCGGGGTCCATGTGCGACCACGTCCGGATGATGTGCATACCGTTCGCGCGGTAGACGGGGTCACCCGTGATGAAGTACTCGATCGCCTGGGTGTAGGCACCGAAGGCATCCTGGATGAACCTGGACTCGATGCCCTGCGAGTTGAACGCGTCCGACTTCGGGGTGTCGACTCCCGACCCACCGTTGACGGGGGTGAGGGTGCGCGACGCGTACGTGGTGCCGTGCATGGACGCGTAGTAGGAGGCCCATGGCTCCACGCCGTCAAGCACCTGGCGGCGAGCCAGCCGCAGGCTCGACGCGCTCACCGCGATACCGGGGTGGACGAAACCGTCGCTGCTGGTGACCTCCTTCAGCGTGACGGCGGGGAAGGCGTCGCCGGTCACCGGGTCGGAGGTGGTCGCCGCCGCTGCGGAGGACGCCGGAACGAAGGCCGCGAGCAGAGCACATACGACGGTGGCTATCGCCCACCACCGCGTATGTCTGTGCCTCATCCCTGATTTTTTCCACATACAACTCTCCAGTGGGTGTGGGTGCCTGCCGGGAATGAGTGGGGGGTGAGGGGGCGGACTCCGGTCAGACGGTGCCCTGGGTGAGAACCAATGAGGTTGGAATACGCTTTCTACATCAGTGGGTCGTCGGTGGTGCCCGATGCGGGTGAGTACGGCCGTAGCACTGCCCAGCACCCAGGTCACGCCTTGTTGTCACATGACTCCGCATGACTCCGCATGGCTGCGGATCTTCTAGAAACCGATTTCTGTGAACCATAGATATCCCGGCCCCACCACACAAGAGGCGTGCGCAGACAGTCCCGACAGACATGTGCGGCCGCGACCCTGGGCTGTGCTTCCGCGGAGCCGCCGTCGGGGAAGAGTTCGTGGACGGTGCGGCTGGTCCGTTGTCGTGGCTCCTCGGCCCGGCGGGGTGCCGGGCTCAGGACAGGCTCCGCTGCACTCCGCCGCAGCTGCTGCCGCGCGGTGGCCAAGCCGGTCAGACGGCTCTGCCCCACCCGGGCCGAGTCGCCCGCGGTCAGGCGTCGTCCTCCTCCAAGGCATCGCGGATGTCCGCGGCCTGGGGGGTGTTGGAGGGCCAGCTGGCCAGCAGGCGTTCGAGGAGGGGGCGATGCGTGTCGAGGTGGGCGGTGAGGACAAGGGCGCCGGTCAACTGAAGCTCGAGTTCCGGAAGGTCGGTCAGCCGTACCGCGATGTCGGCGGCCTGGTCGGATTCCGCCGAGGCCAGCGCGCTTGCGCACGCCGCGCGGACTCGCAGGGGGCGGTCCTCGTCCAGGGCCATCGCCCCTAGCTGGGCGACAAGTTCGAAGTCCTCAGGGGGATCGCAGGCGTAGAGGCACTGCGCGGCAGCGGACACGGCGCCATCGTCGACGATGTCGCCGTTCACGGCGCGCAGCGCGGCGGTGATCAGTGGGGCGTCCGCGGCTTCGGCGTGGTTCTGGATCGCCCACAGTGCGCTGGCCCGGTCCTGCCCTCGTGCTTCCGGCAGCGGCGTCCCGCGCAGCACCCACCGGGCGCGGTCCAGCACCTCCGCGGCGTACTCGTCCAGTGGGTTGCCGAAGCCCCACCGGGCTTGCCGGTCCTGGTGGTGGAAGTACTCCAGCGCCGTGCACACCGCGTCCCGTCGACCGGAGCGCAGCAGGTTGAGGAACGCGGCGTAGGGGTCCGGGTTCTGGTCCGCCGACTTGAGCAGTTCGTCCCGGTCGGCCGCCACCGCCAAGTCGTCGAAGCGGTGCCGTTCCCAGTACGCGAGCGTCATGGCGGGAGCCTACTGAGACGCCTGCCCCGCTCCACGGCATCCATACGGCACTCTGAGCGCACACCGTGCATATACCTGTACAGCAGCACGGGCCGAAGCGGCGGTGGAGCCACTGCCCCGCGGCTGGAACCCTGCCGTGCCGGCGGCCTGACCAGCTGTTACCCATGTCCCGTACGGCGGCCCCTTTGGGGTCGCCGTACGGGACACAACAACGAGCAGCAAGCGCCAGTCACTCGCGGGCGCCGATCGCCTCCGCCGGGTGCTGGCGGAGGGCCAGGCGGGCCGGGAGGGCGGTGGCGGCGAGGGCCAGGGCCGCGGTGGGGGCGAGGATCGCGAGGTAGGTGAGTGGGGGGATGTGGGGGGTGGAGGAGCCGGTCATGCCGGTGGCGAAGGCGGTCAGGGTGAGGAAGGCGATACCGGTGCCGAGGGTTGTGGCGATGACGAGGGCGGTGAGGGTTTCCAGGCGCAGTACGCGGAGGACCTGGCGACGGGTGGTGCCGACCAGCCGGAGGAGGGCCAGTTCGCGGGAGCGGTCGGAGGTGGACATGGAGAGGGTGTTGATGACGGCGATCGCGGAGAAGGCGATGATCAGGCCCATGGCCACGTAGTTGACGTCGGCGTTGGTCGTGCTTGCGGCGACGGCCTCGGCGCGGTCCATGACCGTGACTCCGGGGACGGCCGAGGCCAACTTGGACAGTTCGGCGCGGGGCAGGTCGGGGGCCGTGACGAAGAGGGTGCCCATGGGGTTGTCCACGTGCGGGGCGACCGTGGCGTGGGAGAGGGTGAGGTCGCCGTAGCCCAGGCCGCGGGTGTAGAGGGCGGCGACCTTGAGGGCGGCGGGGGTGCCGTCGCCCAGGGTGAGGTGGACGGTGTCGCCCACGGATACGCCGAGCCGGTCGGCCGCGTTCTCGCTGACCGCCAGGGAGTCCGTACCGAGGTGGCGCAGGGAGCCGGCGACCACGTCGAGGTCGGTGGTCCGCTCGAGGCCGGCGGGGGTCACCGCTTGCGCTCCGTACTTGGTCAGGCCGACCCGTACCGAGGTGTGCAGGACTTCGGTGACGGCCTCGACGCCGGGCCGGTCGCGCAGGGACTTCGCGAGGGAGGTGGGGACGCGGGGGCCGAGGACGTAGTCGGCGTGGTTGCCGGAGGTGGCCTCGTGCTGGGCGGCGTGGCTCATTGTGGTCTGGCTGAACAGGATGGTGCAGGTCAGGGCGGTGAGCAGGCAGATCGGGGTGATGATGGAGGCCAGCCGCCGGGAGCCGGCCCGCAGGTTGGCCGCGGCCAGGTGGCCGCCGACGCGGGAGGCGCGGAGGGGCAGGGAGAGCAGGGCGACCGCGGCGCGGGCCAGGAGGGGGCCGAGGAGGGAGACCGCGATGGTCCATACCAGGGCGGTGAGCAGCACCACCGGGCCGGAGGCCGCTTCGGTGGACAGCGTGGACAGCACGAGGGTGAGTACGACCCCCGCGGCGGTGGCGAGGAGTCCGGCCACCAGCCGGAGCCAGGGCAGCCGCGCGGTCGGCAGTGCGGCCTCGCCCAGCGCCTCGACCGGGCGTACCCGGGCCGCCCGGCGGGCGGAGAGGCGGGCTGCGGCCCAGGCGGCCAGCGCGGTGGCCAGCAGTGCGGCGAAGGCGGGGAAGGGGCTGACCACGAGGGGCAGATGTTCCGGTACGGCGCCCAGGGCCACGAACCGGGACCGCAGCCAGAAGCCAAGGCCGATGCCGACGGCGGAGCCGAGGAGGCCCGCGGCGACGGCGGTCACCAGTGCCTCGCCGGCCAGCAGCCGGCGCAACTGCTTCGGGGTGGCCGCGACGGCGCGCAGCAGCGCGATCTCCCGCTGCCGCTGCTGGACGGAGAGCGCGAAGGTGCCGGCCACGACGAGGATCGCGACCAGGAGCGAGGTGCCGCCGAGCGCTCCGCCCATGCTGATGAGTTTCACCCGCGCCTGCTCCGCGTCGAGGAATTCCACGGCGCCGCGGTCGTCCCCGGTGTACTCCAATGCCTTCGTCCCGCGCAGGGCGGCGGTCACATCCGGCTGCTGTCCGGCCTTCGGGAAGACGCCGATCGCGCTGACCTGGCCGGGGCGGCCCGCGAGCCGCCGTGCCTCGGCCGGGGCGAAGAAGAGCGTGTCCTGGCTGGACAGGGCCTGCCGGGTGACGCCCGACACCCGGTACGTGGCGGGGCCGGCCGAGGTGAGGACGGGCAGCCGGGCGCCCACGCGGGCACCCGAGCGGGCGTCCACGACCACCTCGTCGGCGGCCTTGGGGGCATGGCCGGAGGCCAGGGTGAAGGGGGTGAGCGCCGCCGAGTCCCAGCCGTGGCCCTGGGCCGGGCCGCTCTTGGCGGACGCCGGGGTGGACACGGGGAAGGTGACCTCGGCGACCACCTCGCGTACGCCCGGGGACTGGCGCAGCCGCTGCGTCAACGACGCCGGTATCCAGGCGCGTTCGGCGATCGGCTTCGCCTTGTGCTTCGTCTTGCCGTTGGACTTGTGGATCGTCTGGTGCACGTACTGGTCACCGGCCACCAGCACCGGGGCGCCCGCGTAACGCTCGGGTGCGACCCGGCCCCGCAGCCCGGTCTCCAGCAGCATCCCGCAGGCGGTGACGAGCGCGGCGGCGCACAGCAGGGTGACGAACGCGCCCGCGAAGGCGGCCTTGCGGTGGCGCAGCGTCTTGAGTGCGAGGGTCAGCACGGCCATCAGTTCCACGCTCCCAGCCGGGTCATCCGCTCGGCGATCTTGTCGGAGGTCGGGGCGCCCATCACGTCGACGATGCGGCCGTCGGCCAGGAAGAGGACGGTGTCCGCGTACGAGGCGGCCACCGGGTCGTGGGTCACCATGACCACCGTCTGACCCATGTCGTCGACGGTCTCCCGCAGCAGGGTCAGGACGTCGCGGGCGGTCATGGTGTCGAGCGCTCCGGTCGGTTCGTCGCCGAAGATCACCTCGGGGCGGGTGGCCAGCGCGCGGGCGAGCGCGACGCGCTGCTGCTGGCCGCCGGAGAGCTGGGCGGGGCGGCGGTCCGTACGCCCCTCAAGTCCCACGCGTCGCACGATCTCGCCCAGCCACGCCTTGTCCGGGCGGGCACCGGCCAGCCGCAGCGGCAGGGTGATGTTCTCCAGCACGGTGAGCGACGAGATGAGGTTGAACGCCTGGAAGACGAACCCGACCCGCTGCCGCCGCAGCCGGGTCAGCTTCGTCTCGTCCATCCCGGTCAGGTCCGTGTCTCCCAGCCGGACCGTGCCCGAGGTGGGCGTGTCGAGGCCGGCGGCGCAGTGCAGGAATGTGCTCTTGCCCGAACCGGAGGGGCCCATCACCGCCGTGAAGGTGCCCTGGGCGATGTTCACCGATACCTCGCGGAGCGCGGCGACGGCCCCTTGGCCCTTGCCGTACACCCTGCTGACTGCGTCCAACCGCACTGTGTCTGCCATGGCTTCAACCCTGCTGGCCAGGCACGATGCGGGCCATGGAGCTGATCATGTCCGACCCATGACCTCGTCATGATCCGGACCATCCGCAGCTCAGCTGGTATACCTGGCCGGGTGATACGGGTGCTTCTGGCGGAGGATCAGCACATCATCAGGGAGGCGCTGGCGGCGCTGCTCGGCCTCGAGGAGGACATCGAGGTCGTCGCCACCGTCGACTCCGGCACCGCGGCCGTGGACGCGGCCAGGGTCTATCAGCCGGACATCGCCGTGCTCGACATCGATATGCCGGGGACGATGGACGGTCTTGAGGCGGCGGCCGTGGTGCGCGAGAAGGTGCCCGGCTGCCGGGTGTTGATGCTCACCGCGTACGGCAAGCCGGGGCATCTGCGCCGGGCGCTCGGCGCGCGGGTGGACGGGTTCGTACTGAAGACCGCGCCGCCGGACGACCTCGTGAGCGCGATCCGCAAAGTGGCGGTGGGCGAGCGCGTGCTCGACGCCTCGCTCGCGGTCACCGCATGGGACCTGGCCGACAACCCGCTCACCCCCCGCGAGGTCGAGGTGCTGCGGCTGGTGGCCCAGGGCGCGGAGGCCACCGAGATCGCGGCGCAGGTGCATCTGACGGCGGGGACGGTACGCAACTACCTCACCGCGATCGTCACCAAGCTCAACGCCCGCAACCGCACCGACGCCGTCCGTATCGCGACGGAAGCGGGCTGGATCTGAGCGACCCCGGGGAAGTCGAGGCGGGCGCCACTTCCCCGGGGCCGCTTAGCGAAGCCCGTGGCGGTCCGCCCAGGAGGAGATCGCGCCGGCGATCTCGGCCGGGCGGTCCTCGGGGGCGTGATGCCCGGCCGCTCCGCAGTGGACGGTCTCCAGGGCGGCGATGTGCTCGGCGCACCAGCGGACCATGTCGGGGCCGATCAGCAGGGTCGGTGAGCCCTCGAAGGTCATGAGCAGCTTGGGGACGTCATCGCTCTTCGCGAGCCAGGCGTCGTACGCCTCGATACGGGCGACGAGTTCCGCCGGGTCGCCGCCCAGGGGCATTTGGCGGGCCCACGCCAGGACGGGCCGTCGGCTCTCGGGGGTGGGGAAGGGGGCGAGGTAGGTGGCCAGTTCCTCGGCGGCCACCGGGGTGAGCACACCGCCGGTGAACGCCTGGCGGACGAAGAGGTTCTGGTCGAGCACCATCTCCTCGCCCGTGCCGGGGGTACGGATCGCCTCGGAGCGCTTGCGGGCCTGGGCGGACAGGTCTTCCCAGGCCATCGGCTTCACGATGCTCTCCAGGAAGGCCAGGCCGAGCACCCGTTCGGGGTGTCTGGCCGCCCAGTCGAAGGCGAGCGCGCCGCCCCAGTCATGGCCGATGAGGACCACCCGGTCCAGGCCGAGTGCGTCGAACCAGGCGTCGAGGTAACGGGCGTGGTCGGCGAACTGGTAGGGGATGTCCGGCTTCCCGGACCGGCCCATCCCGATCAGATCCGGGGCCAGCAGCCGCCCGTGGCCGACGCCGGACGTGACGTTGCGCCACAGGTGGGAGGAGCTGGGGTTCCCGTGGAGGAACACGAAGGCCGTCCCGTCGCCCGACTCCTCGTAGTACATCGTCGAGTCGAGAACACGTGTCTCAGGCATGTCGGTTGGTCCTTTCGGCCGAGAGGTCGCGTCGGCCCTTCCGGCGCGTCACTCACGACAGAAACAGTACATGGCTACTATGTCCATGGCTATTAAATTCTGTGACCGCTGAATCCGCGGCCGTGCCATCCAAGGCAGGCCGGCCGCTACGAAGTTCCGCCGGTCGGTCCGGCCTCGTACGGCACCCACGCGGCCAGTTCGAACCAGCCGTCGCCGCCCGCCTGCACGGTCAGCCTCCCCTCCAGCGCCGCCAGCCGGGTCGTCAGATTCCCGATCCCCGACGACCCCGGACGGCCGCCCGTACCGCGCGCCCCGTCATTGCGTACGACCAGCCGTACGCCGCCGTCCTCGGAGGCCGTCGAGATCGTGCAGGTGCGGGAGTCGCTGTGCCGCAGCACATTGGTCACCGCCTCCCGCAGCACCGCGCTCAGCGCGGTCTCCACCTCGGCCCCGAGGCCGTCGTGCGCACCGCGAACGGCCAGGGACACCTCGGCCGAGACGCCCGCGGCGGTCAGCACCGAGCGCACGGAGGCGGCCTCCGCGGTCAGCGACATACTGCCCACGCCACCGGAGGCCGCCCGCAGATCGGCCTCGCCGCGCTCGGCCATGGTCAGGACGCTCGCGAGCTGTGTACGGGCCTGCTCGGGCGGCAGTCTGCGCGCCAGTTCACAGGTCAGCAGCATCCCGGCCAGGCTGTGACCGAGCAGGTCGTGCAGGTCACGGGCCGCGCGCAGGCGTTCCTCGACCACCGCCGAGCGGGCCAGCCGCCGCTGCGCCTCCTTGAGTTCGTTCACGATCTGGTCGAGGCGCAGCAGTCCGTGGACGACCAGACCGGTGACCACGGTGCTGACGGTGTAGTTGACCGTCATCGCGACCGACAGGCCCACCCGCGGCCCGATGAACGCGACGCTCGCCGTCACACCCCCGACCAGCGGCCAGGCCACGGACCGGCGGAACGCGAGCAGCAGCGGCCCCGCGAGGAACCCGGCGACCCCCAGCCAGACGCGGCCGAACGCGAGGATCGGCAGATACGTGAACAGCGCCATCACCGCGAGCGCCACCATGTGCCGTCCGTGCGCCGAACGGACCTGAAGCGCGATCACCACGGCCAGACAGGCGGCGGCGGGCAGGACCCGGTCGCCGTCCACCATCAGCAGCGCCTTGAGCGAGAAGCCGACCAGCACGGTGACCAGCAGGGTGAGGGAGAGCGCGCGGGCGTGCCGGTCGTCGGCCGGCTCCCGGGGGCGTGTCACATCGGGAAGCGCGGCCTCCACGACATGCCGCCCTTCGCGGGTCAGCCCGGTCGTCAGGGCACCGCCCGCGTCCGCGATCCGGCCGGGCAGATCGCCCAGACCCTCGTCGTCCGCGGTCCGCGCTCCGTCGCTGACGACGCGCAGCCGGATCCGTCCGCCCTCGGCGGCGGTCTCGATCAGGCAGCCGGTGGCCGTGCCCTGCCGGACGATGTCGGTCACGGCCGCGCGCAGCACGCCCGCGAGCAGCGCGCCCGCGGGGCCCAGGGGTTCGGTGTGCCCGGTACGCACCTCCACTGGGACCTCGGCCGCGGTCAGCATCGCCCGCGCCGCCGTCACCTCGGGCGCAAGCGACATGGAGCGGTAGGACGCCGCGGAGCGCCGGGCGTCGGCGAGGCAGTCGCGCGCCGAGCGAGTGACGTCGGCGAGCAGCCGCTCGGCCCGCTCCGGCTTCGCCAGGGCCGCCCGTACGCCCGTGGTGATCTCGGCGAGCCCGCGCCCGAGGCCGTCGCTCAGCTCACCGGCGATCCGCAGCCGCTCCTCGGCGACCGCGGCCGCCGTCAGACTCAGCCGGGCGGCGTGGAGCTCGTCGGCCCGCTCCGTGAGCCGGGTGAGTCCGTAGATCACCAGGCTCATGAGCACCATGCTGACGGCCGAGTCCACGGGCCCGCGGACCACCGCGCCCACGGCGACCGGTACGGCCAGCGGCCACACCGGGGTCAGCAGGAGCGATCCGCCGAGGAAGCCGAGGATCCCGACGGAGGCGCCGGTGGCGTACACCGCCGCGTAGCACGCGGCTGCTTGTGCGGCGAGCAGCCATGGCCACGCGGGGCGCCACCGGCGCGGCCCGGGCAGTACGTGGAGCAGTTGGAGGCCGAACACGACGGGCGCGAGCCACGACCCGCCGACCAGGAAGACGGTCGCGAAGGCGGCAAGCACCACAACGGTGACGGCTCGCGCCGGACCGGACACCAGACCTCCCCCGCCAGCCGCGCCCAGATGTCCAAGATGACCAAGATCCTAAACCTTGAAGGGCCTTCGACCGGACACCGGTCGAAGGCCCTTCAAAGTGAGGCGAATGCGTCAGCCGCAGCTGCCGCCGCACGAGCAGGAGCCGCCGGACTGGCAGCCGCAGGAGCAGCTGGAACCGCAGCCGCAGGCGCCCAGGATGGGCAGCGGGGGGCGGTGTTCGGCGGCCGGCCGGGCGGGGTCGGCAGGGGTGGGAGTGGGGAAGTCGGCCATGGGTCGCCTCCTTGGGAGGTCTTCGGGGGATCTGTTCGGGAGATCTGCGGGAGGGGTCACCTCCTGCCCATGGTCAGGTCCTCCCGCCCCCGCCCGTAGCGGCGCATGGACGGCGCGCGGATGCACGGGGCCCGCCGCGCGGTGGGCGCGCACGCGGCGCGCGAGGGCGCGCCGGGACGACCTCACGCCCCCGCCGGAGCGGCCTCACGCCCCCGCCGGGACGGACTTCACGCCCCCTCCGTGGCCTCCGCCTGCGTGAGCTCGTCGGCGTGCTCCCCGGTGACCAGGTACACCACGCGCTTGGCGACCGAGACCGCGTGGTCGGCGAACCGCTCGTAGTAGCGGCCCAGCAGCGTCACATCGACGGCCGTCTCTATGCCGTGCTTCCAGCGGTCGTCCATCAGGTGCTGGAAGAGGGTGCGGTGCAGCAGGTCCATCGCGTCGTCGTCCTCCTCCAGCTGGAGCGCGAGGTCGACGTCCTTGGTGATGATCACCTCGGCGGCCTTGGCCATCAGCCGCTGCGCCAGCTGGCCCATCTCCAGGATGGTCGCGTTCAAGTCACGCGGAACGGCCGAGTCCGGGAAGCGGAGCCGGGCCAGCTTGGCGACGTGCTGGGCGAGGTCGCCCGACCGCTCGAGGTCGGCGCTCATCCGCAGGCTGGTCACCACTATCCGCAGATCCGTGGCCACCGGCTGCTGCCGGGCCAGCAGCGCGATCGCCCGCGCCTCCAGGTCACGCTGCAGGCCGTCGACCTTCTCGTCTGCGGCGATGACGCTCTCGGCGAGCTTGAGGTCCGCGTCGAGAATCGCCGTGGTGGCCCGTCCGATGGCGGAGCCGACCAACCTGGCCATGTCGACGAGGCCGTCCCCGATCGAATCGAGTTCCTCGTGGTACGCGTCCCGCATCAGTGACCCTCTCTCGCTGTCTTTCGCTGCTGACTCTCGGCGGACTCGTCACTCGCCGCCCCCCAGGCTTACACGTTCCGGCTGGAACGCGTCGGGTTCCGGCATCCGGAGTGAACCGCCACTGACTCCCCGGTGAACTCTGGGAAACGTCTCCCCACGGGTGCCCGTCTGGGGCTGTGGAGCTGTCTCGCGCCGCGCATAACCTGGACGCATGAACGTGAACGCGGCGATCGCCGCACTGGCGGCGGTCGCCGGGCTGTGCACCGGCGTCATCGCCATGCTGGCGTTCCGCTGGAGCGAACGCGAACAGGCGAAGCCTACGCGCTCCTCACTGCACACCGAGGCCGCGCTGCCGCCCGGCGTGGACACCGTGCTCTCCGTCCTGCGCTCCTCGGCCGTCGTCCTCGACGAGGCGGACGCCGTGGTCAAGGCCAGCTCCGCGGCGTACGCGCTCGGGCTGGTCCGCGGCGGGAAGCTGGCCGTCGAGCCGATGCTGCAGATGGCCCGCGACACCCGGCGGGACGGCGAGATCCGCCAGATCGAACTGGACCTCCCCCGGCGCGGCACGGGCCGCGGCGAAGCCCTCGCGGTGTCGGCCAGAGTCGCCCCGCTGGGCTCCCGCCTGGTGCTCCTCCTGGTGGAGGACCTCACCGAGGCCCGCCGGATCGAGGCCGTACGGCGTGACTTCGTCGCGAACGTCAGCCATGAGCTCAAGACCCCCGTCGGCGCGCTGTCGCTGCTGTCCGAGGCCGTGATGGACGCCTCCGACGACCCCGAGGCGGTCACCCGCTTCGCCGGCCGGATGCAGGTCGAGGCGACCCGGCTGACCAGCCTGGTCCAGGAGCTCATCGACCTGTCGCGGGTGCAGAACGACGACCCCCTGGAGGACGCGGAGCCGGTCCGCGTGGACGAACTGGTCGCCGAGGCCATCGACCGGTGCCGCCACCAGGCGGGCACCAAACAGATCACCATGGCCACCGGCGGCACCGCGGATCTGCACGTATGGGGCAACCGCGGCCAGCTGGCCGCCGCGCTCGGCAACCTCGTGGAGAACGCCGTCAACTACAGCCCGGCCCGCACCCGCGTCGGCATCGCGGCCCGCCGTATCCCCGCCACCGGCGGCGATCAGATCGAGCTCGCCGTCACCGACCAGGGCATCGGCATCTCGGAGAAAGACCGCGAGCGGATCTTCGAGCGCTTCTACCGGGTGGACCCGGCACGCTCGCGACAGACCGGCGGGACCGGGCTCGGGCTCGCCATCGTCAAGCATGTGGCCGCCTCGCACGGCGGGGAGGTCACGGTGTGGAGCGCCGAGGGACAGGGCTCCACCTTCACCCTGCGGCTGCCGGAAGCCGGCTCGGTGCGCGACCGCGACCGCGACCGAGACCGCGACCGCTCGTCGCGCGAGCCGTACGAGACCAACGCTGACCTCGATGGAGAGGACCAGGACCGGCCGTACGAGACCAATTCCTGTGAACCCCTTTCTGCCCCGGAGGTCCTTCCGTGACCCGAGTTCTGGTCGTCGAGGACGAGGAATCGTTCAGCGACGCGCTGTCGTACATGCTCCGTAAGGAGGGATTCGAGGTCGCGATCGCGGCAACGGGACCCGAGGGGCTCGACGAGTTCGAGCGCAACGGCGCCGATCTGGTGCTGCTCGACCTGATGCTGCCGGGCCTCCCCGGCACGGAGGTGTGCCGTCAGCTGCGCGGCCGCTCCAACGTCCCGGTGATCATGGTGACCGCCAAGGACAGCGAGATCGACAAGGTCGTCGGCCTGGAGATAGGAGCCGACGACTATGTGACCAAGCCCTTCTCCTCGCGCGAGCTGGTGGCCCGCATCCGGGCCGTGCTGCGCCGCCGCGGCGAGCCGGAGGAGGTCACCCCGGCCGCGCTGGAGGCCGGGCCGGTACGGATGGACGTCGACCGGCACGTGGTCACGGTCGGCGGCGGCAAGGTGGACCTCCCGCTGAAGGAGTTCGACCTGCTGGAGATGTTGCTGCGCAACGCGGGCCGGGTGCTGACCCGGATGCAGCTGATCGACCGCGTCTGGGGCGCGGACTACGTGGGCGACACGAAGACGCTGGACGTCCATGTGAAGCGACTGCGCGCGAAGATCGAGCCTGACCCCGGGGCGCCGCGTTATCTGGTGACGGTGCGTGGTCTGGGCTACAAGTTCGAGCCGTAAACCCCGGCCTCGGCGCCCCGGCCCGAGACCGACGGACGGAGTCCGGCGCAGCGTCCCGAAGCCCGTGAGGCCCCCTGGGGCCGAGCGGTGCGAGGGGCGCGTGGGGGTGGGGGGTTCGAGCCCGATCCGGGGGCGCCGCGTTATCTGGTGACGGTGCGTGGTCTGGGCTGCAAGTTCGAGCCGTAAGCCGCTACAAGCCGCCGCATGGCTTCACCGAGAGGGCCCTGGAAGTCGCTTCCAGGGCCCTCTCGGCGGTTGCTGTCGACCCCGTCGGGTCAGTTGCCCGTCGGGGTCGGTTCGCCCGAGGCGATGCCGTTGGTCGGCGTGCCGCTCTCGTTCTCCGCCGCGCCGGACGGCTTGTTGGTCGCCGTGGCGCTGCCGGACGCCGTGGAGCCCGGCTTCTTGGTGCCGGTCTGCTTGCCGGCCGGGGTGGTGGGCGCCGTGGTGGTCGGGGTCGCGGTCGGCATCTGCGACGGGCCCCAGTCCTCGAAGTAGTGCGTCGCCGGGACCACGAACGCCGTGATCGGCACATCGCCCGTCTTGCTGAGGTCGAAGACGATCCGCTGCGCGTCGCCGTTCCTGGGGGCCTCGCGCCCGTTCTCGATGACCGCGGAGGGGTTGCCCTTGCCGCCGAGGAGCACCGAGCCGCCGGCCGGGATGATGACCGCGCCGCGTCCCTTGGCCGGGGACACCTTCACCTTGGTGCTGGTCCCGGGGAGGGTGATGGCCTTGAGGGTCTGGTTGTCCCCGCCGTTGTTGAAGATCTTGGCCGTGATGACGGCCGGGCCCTTCGCCTTGCGGTCCGGCTGGGTCACGATGGTGGCGTTCTGGATCTTGATATCGCCGATGGACGTGGCGGCGTTGTCCGGCTTGACCTGCAGCGTCTGCGCGTTGTCCCCGGCCGCGCAGGCGGAGAGCGGGGCGACCGAGACCACGAGGGCGGCGGCGGCGAGGACGCCGCGTCGAAGGCTGCTGCTCACGGCGGCGGCATCTCCTAAGGGCTAGGTAAAAGTTGGATCAGCGGGCTTAGGTTACCGATCCCCCTGCCCGGGGCCGCACCCGACCCACCCGGGGCGCGAGCGCCGCCGCCGCCGATCCGATCCTCAGCTTCCCCGATCCACTTCTGACGTGCGTGTCTGATGTACGTGTCAGATGTGCATGGTGAATATCGGTCCGGTGGTGGAAGGGGCGATTATCGGTAAGGAATGTGTGGACGTCCGAGAATTGATCAACACTCTTGATCCACCCCTGATCCACCCCTGATCCACTCTGGCGTGATCAATTCGGGAAAGATGATGGGATCACTCGCTCCGGGCCCGAACGGAGTAGCGGAAGTCCTTCGACTGGACTCCGGCAAAACGGGACGTAAGGTCACTCGTGAGGGGTTGTTGAGGGGGGTAACGTACGGGTTTCGCTGCGCCCGTGCAGCCACTCCCACCTGCGAATACCCGCTTCCGCGGGCCCCGCCCAGCACGTTCCGCCCGCTGTTGTCAAGCCCCGAGATATGCCCTGACCTGCGAAAACGCCATTCAGAAGAAGGCGTTCCCGTGTTACCCTGGATAGCCACGGAAGGGGTACCTGTCACATGACGTTCAAGGTTGGCGACACCGTGGTCTATCCCCATCACGGGGCCGCGCTGATCGAGGCCATCGAAACTCGCCAGATCAAAGGCGTGGACAAGACCTACTTGGTGCTGAAGGTCGCTCAGGGTGATCTGACGGTTCGCGTGCCGGCGGACAATGCGGAGTTCGTCGGTGTGCGTGATGTGGTCGGCCAGGACGGGCTGGACCGGGTCTTCGAGGTGTTGCGCGCACCGTACGCCGAAGAGCCGACGAACTGGTCCCGTCGCTACAAGGCAAATCTCGAGAAGCTCGCCTCCGGCGACGTTATCAAGGTCGCCGAAGTGGTGCGCGACCTGTGGCGCCGAGAGCGGGAGCGCGGACTCTCCGCCGGTGAGAAGCGCATGCTTGCCAAGGCACGCCAGATCCTGGTGAGTGAGCTCGCCCTCGCTGAGAACACCAACGAGGACAAGGCCGAGGCCCTGCTCGACGAGGTCCTCGCGTCCTGACACATAGATGCCGCGGTGCCCGAGTGATCCAGACATAGTCTGTCGCCGGGCGCTGCGGCATGTGCGCATGCCGATGTCTTCGAAGATTCCGCCGCCGAAGATTCCGGTGTCCTGAAGTGCCCTCAAGTGCCCTGAAATCCGGCCCACTGTCACCACGGGTCACCACGGCCGATACTCCGGCCGACTGCCTGCCGGCTCCGCGCCGACGGTGTTGGTGTGCCGGGCCCGGGCAGCTGGCTCGACCAGTCGTCACGGAAGGGGCTGGTCGGGGCATCGCGCGCGGCACGCTGTGGCCATACCCATTTCGGTCGAGGAAGCAAACCTGAACGCCAACTCAATGTCCGTCTCAGGGCAGTCCGTGAATCCCGAGAGCCCCGCCCGCCCCACCCGTACCGCCGCCGTGATCCCGGCCGCGGGCCGAGGGGTGCGGCTCGGGCCCGGCGCGCCCAAGGCGCTGCGTCCGCTCAGCGGTACGCCGATGCTGGTCCACGCCGTGCGCGCGATGGCCCGGTCCCGTTCCGTCGCGCTGGTCGTCGTGGTCGCCCCGCCGGACGGGGCCGATGAGGTCCGCCGGCTGCTCGACGCCTATCCGCTGACCGGAACCACCGACGTGGTCGTGGTGCCGGGCGGTGAGACCCGCCAGGAGTCGGTGCGGCGCGGCCTGGCCGCCGTGCCCGAGGACATCGCTTGCGTCCTCGTCCATGACGCGGCGCGCCCGCTGGTCCCCGTCGACACCGTGGACGCGGTCGTCGCCGCCGTACGGGAGGGCGCGCCCGCCGTCGTCCCGGCGCTGCCGCTCGCCGACACCGTCAAGCAGGTCGAGCCGCGCACCGGCGACCGGGCCGGGGAGCCCGAGCCGGTGGTCGGCACCCCGGACCGCGCGCTGCTGCGCGCCGTACAGACCCCGCAGGGCTTCGACCGGGCCACGCTGGTCGAGGCGCACGAGAAGATCGCCCTGGAGGGCGAGGGCGCGACGGACGACGCCGGGATGGTGGAGCGTCTTGGGGCCGAGGTCGTGGTCGTGCCCGGCCATGAGGAGGCGTTCAAGGTGACCCGGCCGCTGGATCTGGTGCTGGCCGAGGCCGTGCTCGCCCGGAGGAGGGCCACCGATGGCTTCTGAGGATTCCGGACCCTCCGAGGTCCATGGCGCGTCCCTCGCCGGGATGCCGCTCGTGGGTATCGGCACGGATGTGCACGCCTTCGAGAAGGGCCGCGAGCTGTGGTGCGCGGGCCTGCTGTGGGAAGGCGAAGAATATGGCCTGGCCGGGCACTCCGACGGCGATGTCGCCGCGCACGCCGCCTGTGACGCGCTGTTCTCCGCCGCCGGGGTCGGCGACCTCGGCGCGCACTTCGGCACCGACCGCCCCGAGTGGGCCGGGGCTTCGGGAGTCACCCTGCTGGCCGAGGCCGCCCGGATCGTCCGCGCCGCGGGGTTCGAGATCGGGAATGTGGCGATCCAGGTGATCGGCGTACGCCCGAAGATCGGCAAGCGGCGGGACGAGGCGACGAAGGCCCTTTCGGCGGCGGTCGGGGCGCCCGTGGCGATTTCGGGCACCACCACCGACGGCCTGGGCCTCACCGGCCGCGCGGAGGGACTCGCGGCGATCGCCACGGCCCTGGTGGCGCGGACGGCCCAGCCGCCCGCGGCATAGGCGGGGGAGGTCGCTCCGCCGGGCGGTGCGGCCGCGCGGTTCCATGGCCGGAGCGTCCCAAGTGTCACGCTTCTGTGTCCCTGTGGCCCTAGGGTCCCGGGGCACTGCCGCGTTCCGTCTACCCTTGATGCGTGACTATTCGCCTGTACGACACCAGCGCCCGGCAGATCCGTGACTTCACCCCGCTCACGCCGGGCTGCGTCTCGATCTACCTGTGTGGCGCGACCGTGCAGGCCGCCCCGCATATCGGGCACATCAGGTCGGGGCTCAACTTCGACATCATGCGCCGCTGGTTCAGTTACCGCGGCTACGACGTGACGTTCATCCGCAACGTCACCGACATCGACGACAAGATCATCGCGAAGTCGGCGGAGCAGAACCGCCCCTGGTGGGCGATCGGCTATGAGAACGAGCGCGCGTTCAATTCCGCGTACGACATCCTCGGCTGCCTGCCCGTGACCTATGAGCCCCGGGCCACCGGCCATGTGCCGGAGATGATCGAAATGATGCGGGGGCTGATCGAGCGGGGCCATGCCTACGCCGCCGAGGGCAGCGTCTACTTCGACGTGCGCTCGTACCCCGGCTATCTCCAGCTCTCCAACCAGGAGCTGGACGGGCTGCGCCAGCCCTCCGGCGAGGGGGAGTACGGCAAGCGCGACCCGCGCGACTTCGCCATGTGGAAGGCGGCCAAGCCCGGCGAGCCGAGCTGGGAGACCCCGTGGGGGCGCGGCCGGCCCGGCTGGCACCTGGAGTGCTCGGCGATGGCCCATAAGTACCTGGGCTCCGCCTTCGACATCCACGGCGGCGGCGTCGACCTGATCTTCCCGCACCACGAGAACGAGATCGCGCAGGCCAAGGCGTACGGCGACGACTTCGCGACGTACTGGACGCATAACGCCTGGGTGACCATGAGCGGCGAGAAGATGAGCAAGTCGCTCGGCAATTCGGTGCTGGTCTCCGAGATGGTCAAGCACTGGCGCCCCATCGTGCTGCGCTACTACCTCGGCACCCCGCACTACCGCTCCATGATCGAGTACAGCGAGGAGTCGCTGCGCGAGGCCGAGTCCGCGTTCGCGCGCATCGAGGGCTTCGTACAGCGGGTCACCGAGAAGGCCGGGAAGGTCGTTCCGCCCGCGCCCGAGGTGCCGCCCGCGTTCGCGGAGGCGATGGACGACGACTTCGGCGTCCCGCAGGCGCTCGCGATCGTCCACACCACCGTCCGCCAGGGGAACTCCGCCCTGACCGCCGACGACAAGGAGTCGGCGGTCGCGCGGCTGGCCGAGGTGCGCGCCATGCTCGGCGTGCTGGGCCTCGACCCGCTCGACGACCACTGGGCGGGCGGCCCGGACCGGGGTGAGGATCTGCACGGCGTGGTCGACTCGCTCGTACGGCTGGTCCTGGAGCAGCGGCAGGCCGCGCGGACCCGTAAGGACTACGCGACGGCGGACGCCATCCGCGATCAGCTTCAGCAGTCGGGGCTGGTCATCGAGGACACCCCGAGCGGGCCGCGCTGGGAGCTCGGCTCGCGCTGACCCCGGCGGCCCCGCCCCGACTGACCGACCGACCCACCGACGTGGTGCGCCCCGGCACACCCCTACGACATGACCCAAGCAGGCAGCCGCCGGACCAGGCCCGGGGGCGCAGCCGCGCGAAGCCGTGAGGCCCGTCAGGGCCGGGCGGCCGGCGGGCGGCCACGGATGAGGAACAGGTGAACCCCATGGCCGGCAACAGCCAGCGCAGGAACCGTCGCACCGCCAACAAGAAGGGCGCGACGGTCGGCAGCGGCGGCAAGCGGCGCCGGGCTCTGGAAGGCAAGGGCCCCACCCCGCCCGCCGAGATGCGCAAGGGGCACGCCAAGCAGCGCGTCGCCAATGCGCGCGCCAAGCAGGCGGCCCGCCGCCCGGCCCCGCGGCGCGGCGGCGGCAAGGGTACGAACGAGCTGGTCGTCGGCCGTAACCCGGTCGTCGAGGCGCTGCGCGAGGGCGTCCCGGCCAGCACGCTGTACGTCCAGCAGTTCATCGACAGCGACGAGCGGGTGCGCGAGGCGCTGAAGCTCGCGGCCGACCGCGGCGGTATCCACCTCATGGAGGCCCCGCGCCCCGAGCTGGACCGGATGACCAACGGCCTCAACCACCAGGGGCTGGTGCTCCAGGTGCCGCCGTACGAGTACGCGCACCCCGAGGACCTGCTCGACGCCGCGGCCGAGGAGGGCCAGGACCCGCTGATCGTCGCCCTCGACGGGGTCACCGACCCGCGCAACCTGGGCGCCGTGGTGCGCTCGGTGTCGGCGTTCGGCGGCCATGGCGTGGTGGTGCCGGAGCGGCGCGCGGCCGGGATGACGGCGGGGGCGTGGAAGACCTCGGCGGGCACCGCGGCGCGTACGCCGGTGGCGCGGGCGACCAACCTCACGCGCGCGCTGGAGGCGTACAAGAAGGCGGGCCTGATGGTGGTCGGGCTCGACGCGGACGGCGACACCGAGGTGCAGAACGCCGAGGTGCTGGACGGACCGGTGGTGATCGTGGCCGGCAGCGAGGGCAAGGGGCTGTCCCGGCTGGTCGCCGAGACCTGCGACGTCCTGGTGCGCATCCCGATGCCAGGCGGCGCCGAATCGCTCAACGCCGGCGTCGCGACGGGCGTCGTGCTGTACGAGGTGGTCCGGCACCGGAGCTGAGCGGTCGGGCCCTGGAGCTGAGCGGTCGGGCCCTGGTCGGGCTCCCGGGCCGCACCTGGTCGGGCTCCCGGGCCGTACCCGGTCGGGCTCCCGGGCCGTACCCGGTCGGGCTCCCGGGCCGGCTACCGGTCCGCCCCCGGAGCTGAAGCGATCATGGTCTGAGGGGTCTCACATGATCATGGCTTGACGGGCCTCGGACACCTCGGGGCGGTCACGGCAGTGTCCTATCCGCGCGTCACTCGGTTAGTTGAGCGTGGAGACCAGAACACCCCGCACGCCCTTGGGGGGACGCGCACCGGGTTTTGACGACGAGCCACGGCTGACCATGGCCAAGGTGCCGAGCGATCCGGCACAGGTCACCGTCAATCCCGCGAGCTTCCGGGTGCAGCTCGCCGCCCCGGTGGTGAGCGACGCGCTGGCGGACACGACGCGGCTCGCCCGCGTCCCGGCCGCCGCCCGGCGCCGCCCGCCCGTGGTCTGGAGCGGCCGCACCCGGCCCGGCGGCGACGCGGACACCACCCGGCTGCTGCAGGCCGTGCGGTACGCGGGGGTGGAACTCGCGGAAAGAGGGGCAAAGGGAGCCAAGGGGGACGGCGCCTCCGGCGTCGGGGACGGCGGCGACGACGTGGCCGCCACCCAGGTGCTGCCGCGGCTCGCCTTCGACGACGGCCCGCCCACGGTCATCGGCCCGCGCCGCAGCCCGTACGCCGAGCGGGGGCGCGCCCCGGCGGCAGCCGGTGGAGTGCCCCCGCAGGCGGGAGAGCGGCGGACGGCTGGGGGGCGGACCGCCGAAGGGCGGGCGGCCCGGAGCGGGAGCCGGGGCGCCGAGGTGCCGCGCCCGCGCCGCCACGCCGAGTCCGTACGGCACGCCTACTACCCCGGCCGCCGGATGAACCTGGGCGTGGTGCTGCTCCCGCTGCGCGTCTTCCTCGGCCTCATCTCCATCTACGCCGGCATGGGCAAGCTCTCCGACCCGGTCTACTTCGACGGCGGCGAGCGCGGCTCGATGGTCACCTGGCTGCGTTCGCTGCACCCCTGGGCGATCGCCGAGCCGCTGCGCGACTTCGCGCTCGGGCATCCGGTGGGTGCGGGTCTGACGGTGGCCTTCCTCCAGGTCGTGGTCGGGGTGCTGACGGTGCTGGGGCTGTGGCAGCGGCTGGCGGCCTTCTTCGGCGCGTCGCTGTCGGCCGCGCTGATCCTGACCGTGAGCTGGCGGACCGTACCGGTGTACGACGCGCCGGACATCATCTACCTCGCCGCCTGGAGCCCGCTGATCATCGCCGGCGCCCCGGTGTACTCGACGGACGCGCGGCTCGCGGGCGAGGCGTGGCGGCGGCTCGGGCCGCGGGTCGGGCTGTGGGCGCTGCGGCGGCGGGTGCTGCGCCGGGGCGGCTTCATGGCGATGATCGTGGTCGGGGTGACGCTGCTGCTCGGCTCGATGCTCGGCGGCGCCGTACGGGCCTCGGAGACGGTGCGCGGACCGCGGCCGAGCGACGCCCCGACGAACAACCTGCCCGGCTCTCCGCTGCCCCGGCGGGCCGACCAGAGCCCCAGCGGCGCCACCCGCGGCCCCCTCGGCGCGGGCGGGGCGCCGTCCCCGCGCGCCCCGCGGACCAGCCCGACCGCCCCGTCGGCGGCCTCCTCCACGGGCGCGCCCAGCGCGTCGGCCCCGGCCGGCAGCTCCCACCGCCCCCGCCCGTCGCACAGCGGCGCGCGGACCGCCCCAGGGCAGCCGCGGCGGCCCGCAGCCGACCCGGAGACCACGGAAGGGCCGTCGTCGGCGGGCGGGCGGACCGGCCGGGGCGGTCTCGGCATCGGCGAGGGCGAGACCTGGCCCGAGGCGGTCACGGGCAGCGGCGGCGCGTCCGGCGACTCGTACGGCTACGGCGAGAGCTCCCCGGAGAGCAGCGGCGGCGCCCTGGGCGGGCTCCTCGGCTGACGCGGCGGTTGGCCGACCCGTCGGTCGGCGCCGACGCGCCGCGATATGGCGCCACGCCACGGCCTCGCTGATGTGCCGCGACCCGGCTGACGCCTCGGCCCGGTCCAGGCACTGCCTGGGCCGGGCCGACCGCTGTCCGGGCGTTGTCCGACCGCTGTCCGGGCGCGGCTGCCGCGGCGCGGGCTGCCGCGGGGCCGCTACCGCGGGGCGCGGCGCTCCTCAGCAGCGCACGGCTCCGGGGGCGCGTCGGCGAGCAGCGGCGCCCGGGCCGCGGCCCGGATCGTCACGCGCGTGAGCTCGTGAGCCGGCGCTCACGCGCGCTGTGCGGCGGGGGCCTGGCCCAGTGTGCCGTGCGGCGGCGATCCGGCGGCCAGCTCCTTGGCGGCCTCGGTGAGGTCCTTGGCCGTGTCGATGGCGCGCCAGTACGCGCCGTGGGGCAGCGGGAACCCGGCCAGGCGGCGCTCGCGGGCGAGCCGGGGGAAGGTGGTGCGCTCGTGGTCCCCGCGGTCGGGGAGCAGCGCGGTGAAGTCGGCGGAGAAGACGTAGACGCCGGCGTTGATGAGGTACGGCGACGGCGGCGCCTCGATGAAGTCGAGGACATGGCCGAACTCGTCGGTCTCCACCGCGCCCCAGGGGATGCGCGGGCGGGCCAGGGCGAGCGTGGCGACGGCGTCGCGCTCGCGGTGGAAGTCGGCCATGTCGCGGAGCGAGAAGCGGGTCCAGATGTCGCCGTTGGTGGCGTACCAGGACCGGTCGGGGTGCGGGAGCGACGCGGCGGCGAACTTGAGACCGCCGCCGCGGCCCAGCGGCTCCTTCTCGACGACCGTCGTCACCCGCAGCGGCAGATCCGCCGACTCCAGCCAGTCCTGGAGCACCGCCGCGAGGTGACCGCAGGAGACGACGGCGTCGGTGACGCCCTCGGCGGCCAGCCAGGCGAGCTGGTGGCCGATGATCGGGGTGCCGGTGCCGGGGATCTCGACCATGGGCTTGGGCCGGTCGTCGGTGTACGGGCGCAGCCGCGAGCCCTGGCCTCCGGCCAGGACGACGGCTTGTGTGGGGCGCGCGGGCAGCGGGTGCCGCGTCGCGGTGCGGGCGTCATCTGTCATGGGCCGCACGATATGCGGTGGCGTGGTGTGTGCCACGAGCCGCGTCAGCGGCGGGCCCGGGTGACGCCGGTCGCGTACGAGGTGTCGCAGACCGGACGGGAGTAGGCCTGGGCGCGGTCCGCGCCGCCGTACTTGGCGACCGCGGCGCGGCCGAGCGCGCGGGCGATGGAGGCGCAGTGCCTGGCCAGCGAGGGCCGCTCGGATGTGGCGACTTGGAGATGGGTGAGGGCCACGCCCGGGTCCTTCTCCTGGAGTTCGGCGAGCAGCCGGTCGCGCAGCGCCTCGTGCGGGGCGCGGTGGGCGGCGCGGGTGGATGCCTTGTCGGAGGAGGCGGTGAGGATCTGCGACTCGGCCGCCGGGGATGCCCACGGGACGCGGGTGACGGCGAGCGTCCCGGAGAGGACGAGGACGACGGGGAGGACGAGGGCGAGAGTTCTGCCGATGCGGCGGGCTGCGGTGTTCAAGGACGTTCCTCGCGGTTCTTGACTGCGGTACGCGGCGATCGTAGCGAGGAGCGATGATTTGGCGACATTTAGTCACCGTTTTGGGGGACCCGATACGGCAGAGAAGGGGGCGAGCCTTGACGGGTTGGGGTGAAATGCCCGGTATGTGAAGACATTTATCTGTCGGGCTATTTGTCGATACAGCAACAGGCGCCGCCCGCCCGCACAGAGGCGGACGGACGGCGCCGTGGAGTCAATCGGATTGTCGCGCGCTCAATCGGCTCAGACGGTCAGTCGCTGAGCCGCTCGCCCGTGGACGTCGAGAAGACATGGGTCTCGCCCGGGCGCGGGACGACGTGCAGCTGGGCACCCTTCTCCGGCACCTGGCGGCCGTTGACCCGGACGACCAGGTCCTTGACCTCGCCGCCGACCTCGGCCGTGCCGTAGACGTACCCGTCGGCGCCGAGTTCCTCGACGACGTTGACGGTGACGGCCAGACCGGCCGGGGCGTCCTTGCTCTCCTTGGTGAGGGCCTTGGCGGCGGCGCCGCCCTCCTCGACCACGTCGAAGTGCTCGGGGCGGACGCCGACGGTGACCGTGCGGTCGCCCTTGTCGGCCGCGGCGCTCAGCGCCTCACGGCTGACCGGGACGACGCTGTTGCCGAACTTCACGCCGCCGTCGGTGATCGGCACCTCGACCAGGTTCATCGCCGGGGAGCCGATGAAGCCCGCGACGAACAGGTTGTTGGGGCGGTCGTACATGTTGCGCGGCGAGTCGACCTGCTGCAGCAGCCCGTCCTTGAGGACGGCCACCCGGTCGCCCATGGTCATGGCCTCGACCTGGTCGTGGGTGACGTACACGGTGGTGATGCCCAGCCGGCGCTGCAGGCTGGCGATCTGGGTACGGGTCTGCACGCGGAGCTTGGCGTCCAGGTTGGACAGCGGCTCGTCCATGAGGAAGACCTGCGGCTCACGCACGATCGCGCGGCCCATCGCGACACGCTGCCGCTGACCACCGGAGAGCGCCTTGGGCTTGCGGTCCAGGTACTCGGTGAGGTCCAGGATCTTGGCCGCTTCCTCGACCTTCTGCCGGATCTCCGTCTTGTTGACGCCGGCGATCTTCAGCGCGAAGCCCATGTTCTGGGCCACGGTCATATGCGGGTACAGCGCGTAGTTCTGGAACACCATCGCGATGTCCCGGTCCTTCGGCGGAAGGTGGGTGACATCGCGGTCGCCGATCCGGATCGAACCGCCGTTGACGTCCTCGAGGCCGGCGAGCATCCGCAGGGAGGTGGACTTGCCGCAGCCGGAGGGGCCGACGAGAACGAGGAACTCGCCGTCCTCGATGTCGATCTCGAGCTGATCGACGGCGGGCTTCTCAGTGCCCGGGTAGATCCGGGTCGCCTTGTCGTACGTAACCGTGGCCATGCTGATCTGGTCCCTTCACCGGCAGGAACGTGCCGGACGATCCGAGTAAAGGCAGGGGTCTAGTCCACTTGCGCGGACTGGCCGTGACCTTAACTCGGAGTGGGGCTCCCTGTCTCTACCTGTGCTGACCAAACTTTGGGCGAGCGGAGAATTTCGAACGGATCACCCCCTCGGCGTGGGTACACTGCTGGGGACGCGCCGACTTAGCTCAGCTGGTAGAGCACCGCTCTTGTAAAGCGAAGGTCGTCGGTTCGAGCCCGACAGTCGGCTCCGCGAGCGCACGGCCCTTCGTGGCGGACCACGGAGGGCCGTTCGTCTCGCCCCTCACACCCATCCCGTGCCCCGGGTTCCCGTCCCGGCTGTCAACAAATTGCCAGCCGCGCCCCCGCGTGATCGCCCACCGTTGCCCTCCGAGTGCGCTGCGCATTCGGAGCGGGGTCACCTGGGGCGGAGTTTCCGGGTCGGAGTGCAGCTTGTTGACAATCCCGTGGCCGTCGCACCGTGGCGCTAAGCATAAGCGGCACAAAAGTGGGCGATTTTGCTTGATCTTTACCAACTGTAGTGCGTTGACTGGCTTGCTGAGGGCGAACTAATCTCGCGCCGCAGGGCCTTGTACGGCCTTTCCGGCCACAATCCACCTACTGGACACGGGCTTCTCGACCGCGGGGAAGAAGGGCTACTCGCGGGTTGAGAACCGGTGGGTAACGGTGGCGCGGAAGTTCGTGATGCGGAAGTTCGTGATTCTGATCGGCGGCTGTGTCATTGCGGATTCAATTACGGGGCGGCCGCCGATCGCCTTCGCGGCCGTTCTCGGTGACTTGGGACGGTCGGCAGCAACCGACGGGTATGCGACGGACGGGTCGTGTGCCGCATGGGGGAGTCATGGCTGAACTGTCCATGTCCAAACTGTCCACGTCCAATACAAAGGAAGAGGCGGCGGCGTCCATGCTCGGCGCCCCGGCCCAGTCCCCGCCGATGGTGCTGGCCACCGACGGCCCCGCCGTCAGACAGGCCATCGGGCAGCTCCTGTCGCGCGCCCGGCACAGCATCAGTCTGATCGTGCCCGGCACCTTCGAGCGGGCCAAGCCGATCCTCCCGCAGATGGGCCGGTTCAGCGCCGTCGCGGGCACCGGGGTCACCGTGCGGGTGCTCTGCACCCCGCAGGTCCTGGCCCCGCTCGGCATCCTCGCCGCCGCGCGGCGCGGCCCGCTGGGCTATGAGCTCCGGGTCGCGGACGTGGATCTGCAGGGGACCGTGATCGCCGACGGCAGAGCCGCCTTCGGCCGGTCGGGCGGCGAGTGCGGCGGCCGGTACGCGACCTTCAACTACGACCCCGCCTCGGTCCGCGCCCTGGACCTGATGTTCGCCGGGGCCTGGGGCAGCGCGATGCCGCTGGACGAGCATCAGCGCCTGGCCGACCGGCTGCGCTCGGACTCGGTACGGATGATCCTGGAGCGCCTGCGCGAGGGTCACACGGACGATGTGGCGGCGCGCCAGATCAGGGTCTCGCTGCGCACGTACCGCCGCCATGTCGCGGCGATCATGCGTGACGTCGGGGCCAACTCCCGCTTCCAGGCCGGGGTGCGCGCCGTCGAACTGGGGCTGTTGTCGGACGTCGACTGACGTGACCGGGCACGAGGAGGGCGGCGTCGAAAACGAGCTGGCCGAGCAGGCCATCGCCCAGGAACTCCTGGCGGTACGCGCGCTCATAGCATCCACGGTCGCCGCGTCAGCCGCGGCTGCCGAATCCGTCGTCGGCGATTCCGGGGCCGGTGATTCCGGCTCTGGCCAATCCGGTTCCGGCCAATCCGGGGTCGGTGATTCCGGGGCGGCCGAATCCGCGGCCGGCCAGGGCGCCGGGCGACCGCGGGGGAACTCCTGGGTCGCGGCGGTGGAAACGGACGAGGAAGAAATTCGAACGGCTGCCGAAGAGCTGATCCGGGAGGCCGGCGGGAATGTCGACGTGGTGCTCGCGGCGGAGGCCGCGCATGTCGGTGCGCTGCATTCCGTACTGAGCGAATGGCTCCGCTCCGGCGGCGAGGACGTGAGAACACGTGTTCTGTGCGCCCAGAACTCACTCGACTGGAATTTTGTGCGACGGCACGCCAGGGACCGGCGGCATCTGGAGGTCCGGGTCGCCCGGATTCCGCTGCTCGCCGCGTTCATCGTCGACGGCCGCGCCGCGCTGGTGTGCGCCGACTCCGCGGTCGGCCGCCGGGCCTCCGCCATCCGTGACCCGGGGGTCATCGAGACCCTGCAGACCCTCTTCGACGGCATCTGGCGCAATGCGGTGGTGGTGAACGAGCGGGTCGACTTCGGCGACCACCCCCGGATGGAGATGGTGCGGCCGATCCTGGAGTGGCTGAGGCTCGGCGTCACCGACGAGGTCGCCGCGCGCGAGCTGTCGGTCTCGGTGCGCACATATCGCCGCTATGTCGCCGAGATCATGGCCCTGCTGGGTGCGAGCTCCCGGTTCCAGGCCGGGGTGCGCGCCGCTGAGCTGGGGCTACTGCCGGTCACACCCCCCGGGGACGCCCAACGGGACCCGCCGCGAGACCCCCCGCGCCACCGGCGCTGAGCCGGTGGCGAGGAGGCGGTGACCGTGGCCGGTTGAGGTGCTGGCAGCTTCCTGTAGGCGCGTTGCGGGTGCTCTGGGCGTCCGGCTAGACATGATGAACTGACCTGACGAAAGCCGTAGTTGCGGACGGTCCTGGCGCATGGGAGTGACCGGCCCGACAAGGAGGCACTCTTATGACGATTTCAACTCCCGAAATGTTGGTGACGAGTCACCGGAAGACGACTCGGGGAAACACGGCTCCGGCCGCCCCCGCCGCCCCGGAAAGGATGACTCCGGAAAGGATGACTCCGGAACGGATATCTCCAGACCGGAGCTCCCCGGACCGGACCTCCCCGGAGCAGTTGCTGAGCGGAGTGGGTGTGCTCGACAAGGCATCGCTGCTGCTCGGTGTCCTGGAAGCGGGCCCGGCCTCCCTGGCCAGGCTGGTCTCCGCCACCGGCCTCAAACGCCCCACCGTGCACCGGCTGGTGCTCGCCCTGGAGCGGCTGCGGCTGCTCGCCCGGGACGCACAGGGCCGCTTCATTCTGGGGCCGAGGCTCGGGCTGATGGCCCTGGAAGCCTGTCGGGACCACCTGGCGACGACGGCGGAGCCCGTGCTGAGCGAGTTGCGCGATATGACCGGCGCCAGCGCCCGGCTCTACCGGCGCCGCGGCTATATGCGTATCTGCGTCGCCGAGGCCGCGGTGACCGGCAACCCGGTCGCACAGGACCGGGTGCCGGTCGGCGCCGCCCTGCCGATGAACGCCGGCCCCGTCTCGCAGGTGCTGCTGGCCTGGGAGCGGCCCGAGGACCTGTACGAGGGGCTGCGCGGGGCCCAGTTCACCGCCGCCACGCTCTCCGGCGTACGGCGCCAGGGCTGGGCCCAGAGCGTCGGCGGGCGGGAGCACGGGATAGCCGCGGTGGCGGCCCCGGTGCGCGGCCCCGGCGGCCGGGTGGTCGCCGCGCTGTCGATCTCCGGGCCCATCGGGCGGATGTCCAACACCCCGGGCCGGGTCTACGGCAGCGCGGTGATCGACGCGGCGGTACGGCTCGGCAGCGGGTTCCAGCGCTGACGCCGGGGCCGCCTCCTGTCGCGGGCCGCCCCCTGTCGCGGGGCGGCCACCGCTGCGGGATGCTGTGCGCATGCCGACGCCCGCTGAGCACCAGCTCGCCCCCATGACCCTTGAGGACTACACCGCCCGGATGTCCCGGGCCGCCCGCACCGCCGCCGACGCCGGGCTGGCCGGGCTGGTGGTCACCCCCGGCCCGGACATGGTCCATCTGTGCGATTACCGCCCCCCGGCGGAGACCGAGCGCCTCACCGCCCTGATGCTCGTCCCGGGGCAGACGCCCCGGCTCCTGGTGCCCTTGCTGGAGCGGCCGGACGCGCTGGCCGCGACCGGCGTGGGGGCGACCGAGGTGACCGGCTGGACCGACGGCGGCGACCCGTACCGGACGGCGGCGGACATGCTGCCGCCGCGCGGCCGTTACGGGATCTCCGACGAGACCTGGGCCGTCCACCTGCTCGGCCTCCAGCGCCTCCTGCCGGACACCTCCTACTCCGCGATCGGCGAGGCGCTGCCCATGCTGCGCGCGGTCAAGGACACCCACGAGGTGCAGCGGCTCGCGTCCGCGGGGGCGGCCGCCGACGCGGCGTACGAGGAGATCGTGCAGGTCCGCTTCGCCGGTCGGCGGGAGCGCGATATCGCCGCCGACCTCAGCGCGCTGCTGCTGCGGTACGGCCACAGCCAGGTCGACTTCACACTCGTGTGCTCCGGCCCCAACGGCGCCAACCCGCACCACGAGGCCGGGGAGCGGGTGATCGAGGAGGGCGACATGGTGGTGCTGGACTTCGGTGGCCTCAAGGACGGCTACGGCTCCGACACCACGCGTACGGTGCACGTCGGCGAGCCGACGAAGGAAGAGCGCAAGGTCCACGACATCGTGCGCGAGGCGCAGCAGGCGGCGTTCGAGGCGGTCCGGCCGGGGGCGGCCTGCCAGGACATCGACCGGGTGGCGCGCCAGGTGATCAACGAGGCGGGCTACGGCGAGTACTTCATCCACCGCACCGGCCACGGCATCGGCGTCACGACGCATGAGCCGCCCTATATGGCGGAGGGCGAGCAGCTGCCGCTGGTGCCGGGGATGTGCTTCTCGATCGAGCCGGGGATCTATCTGCCGGGGCGGTTCGGGGTGCGTATCGAGGACATCGTGACCTGCACGGAGACGGGCGGGCGCCGGCTGAACAACACGGCCCGGGAGCTGCGGGTCGTGGCCTGAGGGCGGAGCGGATACGGGAGGGGGCCCGGGGCCGGTGCCGCTCTCCCCTCGTGCAGCGGCACCGGCCCCGCGGGCCCGGTCTGGTGGCGGCAGGACGGTTTGCGGGTTTACGGCACCAGCACGACCTTGCCCGTCGTGGCGCGCGTCTCCAGGGCCCGGTGGGCGGCCGCCGCCTCGGCGAGGGGGAAGCGGTGCACCCCCGGGACGAGACGGCCGGCCGCGGCCTCGGCCATGGAGCGCTCCTCCAGCGTGCGGATCGGGTCCGGCCCGCCGGCCTTCGCCAGCATCGGCGGGCCGAGCACGACCTGCGAGGTGATGCCGCGGGCCGTCAACTCCTCCTCGCCGAACTCCAGCGGGCCGCCACCGCCGGTGAGCAGCCCGCCCGAGGACCAGCCGAAGACGAGGTGACGGCCGCCGGGGCCGAGCAGGTCCACGCCCGCGCGGCCGGGCTCCCCGCCGACGCCGTCGAACAGCACGGTCGCGGCCCGGCCGCCGAGGGCCGCCCGGACCTGGCCGGGCCAGCCCGGGTCCGTGTAGTCGACGGCGATGTCGGCGCCCAGTTCGCGTACCCGCGCCACCTTCTCGGGGCCGCCCGCCAGCGCCACGACCGTGGCGCCCGCATGCCCCGCGTACTGCACCAGGAGCTGGCCGATCCCGCCCGCCGCCGAGGTGACGATCGCGACGTCGTCGGCGGTCAGCTCGGCGAACTGCAGGATCCCCATCGTGGTCCTGCCGGTGCCGATCATGGCGACGGCCTGGGCCTCGTCCAGGTTCGCGGGCACCTCGTGCAGCTTCCCGGCGGCGACCACGGCCAGTTCGGCGTAGCCGCCGGGCACCATCCCGAGGTGGGCGACCACGCGCTTGCCGAGCCACGCCGGGTCGGTGCCCTCGCCCAGCGCCTCGACCGTGCCCGCGACCTCGCGGCCGGGGATGGTCGGCAGTTCGGGCGCGGCGTGGGTGGCGGTGGTCTGGCCCGCGCGCAGGGCGGTGTCGAGCAGATGGACCCCGGCCGCGGCGACCGCGATCCGGACCTCGCCCGGGCCCGGCACCGGATCGTCGGTCTTCTCGTAGGTCAGGTTCTCGGCGGGGCCGAAGGCGTGCAGGCGGATGGCGTACATGGGTGATCTCCCTGCGCTGGTGGGCTGTTTGTACGGCCACCCTCCAACCTCAACCAAAGTTCAGGTCAAGGGGCGTTGAGCCATGCCCGGACGTGATGGCGGTCACCGAGGAGCCGTCCCCGACCCGCCCACCGAGCGCGAGCGTGACCGCGGTGAGCGCGCTGTTGAACGACACCTCGCAGAGCACCCCCGGCGCCGCCACCTGGTCACCCGCCAGATACACCCCGTCGCCCCGGTGGATCGCCGGCCGGTCCCGCCAGGAGGTGCCGGGCGCGTCCACCGCCCCCGTACGCCCGGTCGCCAGGGCCACCCGGCGGAAGACCGTACGCTCGCGCCAGCCCGGAAAGCCCAGGTCCAGCAGGTGTTCGGCGCGGGCGAGGCCGTCGGCCCTGGTCTCGTCCGGGCCGATGGGCACCTGGCCCTGGAGCAGCTGCTCGCCGGGCGGGGCCAGCGAGGGGTCCTGGGCCGTGAAGCGTTCGACCCAGCCGGGGGAGTCGAGGTCGGAGACGGCGAACGCGTCGCCGCGCCGGGTGCGTACGGCCAGGTCGACCAGGACCGTACGGCCGCTGTCCCAGGTGAGTGAGGCGTCGCCGAGCAGCGCGCGGGCGGTGGGCAGCGCGGTCGCGACGATCACCGGGCCCTGGTCGGTGGGCAGCGTGTCCACGCGGGAGCCGGTTTCGAGGCGTACACCGAGCTTCCAGGCGTGGTCGGCCATCCGCTCGACGACCGCGCCCCAGCCGCCGCGCACATAGCGGGCCTCCGGCGGCACCTTGGCGGAACGCCGGAACCGCTCCTGGACAAAGGCGGCCGACAGCTCCCCGGGGGCGTGGTGGAAGGTGGCGACGCCGACGTAGTTGGCGGCCGCGCGGGCTCCGGCCGCGCCGACGACGCCCGTCGCCCAGGTGGTGAAGTCGGTGTCGACCGGCGCCCGTTTGGCCCGCAGCAGCCTGATCATGGCGGCCGGCGGCACGCGGCGCAGCCGCCCGTCGCGGTGGAAGCGCAGCCGGGCGGCCTCCAGGGGGGAGAGGTGAGCAAGCGGGCCGGCCAGCCCACGCTGCTTCAGCCACGCCCAGTGCGGCCCGCCCGCGTAGAAGGCGTGCGGGCCTTCGCCCGCGCGGTACGGCGCGGGGGCGGTGCGGGCGCGGCCGCCGAGTGAGTGATGGGCCTCGTGCAGGGTCACCACGGCTCCTGCCTCGGCGGCGGCGATGGCCGCGGTGAGGCCGGCCAGACCGCCGCCGACGACGGTGATACGGCGCATGGGCAGCACTCCTTCCCGTACTGCGACCCAGGTCGGATCGCGTTTCACGGGTACGACGAGGCGGCGCGGCGAGACGTGACATCGGGCCGTTGTCAGTGGCGTCGTTCACGATGGAGGGCGGGCCATGGCAGGGCACGACAGGTGAGCGACGGGACGGAGCAGGCATGGCGGGGCGCGGCAGGAGCGGGGCGGCGGGCGTGGTGCGGGCGGCGCGGCGGCCCGAGGTGGTACTGCCCGAGCTGCGGCCTTACGAGGGCGGGGAGCTGGAACCGGAGGGGGACTACGACGGGCTGGACTTCGCCGACCTGGACTTCGCCGGACAGCGGGCGGGCGGCGCGCGCTTCCTGGACTGCGGGATCCGCCGCTGCGGATTCGACGAGGCCCGGCTGTCCCGGGCCAGGTTCCTCGACTGTGTGCTGGAGGGCGTGCGGGGCGTGGGCGCCGATGTCTCGGAGGCGCGGCTGCGGGATGTGGAGCTGGTGGACGCCCGGCTGGGCGGGGTCCAGCTGCACGGGGCGGTGCTGGAGCGGGTGCTGGTCCGCGGCGGGAAGATCGACTATCTGAATCTGCGGACGGCACGGCTGACGGACGTCGTCTTCGAAGGGTGTGTGCTGGCGGAGGCGGACTTCGGCGGGGCGGTGCTGGAGCGGGTCGAGTTCGTGGACTGTGCGCTGCGCGGGGCGGACTTCACCCAGGCGCGGATGACGGACGTCGATCTGCGCGCGGTCACGGAGCTGGACATCGCGCGGGGTACGGAGCATCTGGCGGGCGCGGTGATCAGCCCGCCGCAGCTGCTCGACCTGGCTCCGGCGCTCGCGGCCCGGCTGGGCATCCGGGTGGAGGAGGCGGTCAGGACTTAGTGCCGCGTCAGTCAAGGTTTGTCCGGTAGCGAGGCGTCCTGGTGCGGTCAGCTGCAAGGCGCCGGATCGGCCTCCGGGGGCACCTCCCGGCCGAAGGCTGGGGGCGGGCCTACTCGGCTGATTCGGTAACGCAGCAGATGGCCGTGCCAGGGCGGCGAGCGGGGCAAACCTTGGCTGATGGGGCACTGAGATCAGACGCGGGGGTAACGGGCCTGTAGCTCCCACACCGCCGGGTTGTCGGCCAGCCCCTCGTGCATATCGGTGAGGTCCGCGATCAGATCGTGCAGAAAGTCGCGGGCCTCCCGGCGCAGCGCGGTGTGGTTGAAGGTGAGCGGCGCGTCCTCGGCCTCCACCCAGTCGGCCGTGATGTCCACCCAGCCGAAGCGCCGTTCGAAGAGCAGCCGGTCGGTCGACTCGGTGAAGTCCAGCTCGGCGTGGACGGGGCGCGCGGAGCGGCTGCCGAGCGGATCGCGGTCGAGCCGTTCCACGATGTCGCACAGCGCCCAGGCGAAGTCGAGCACGGGCACCCATCCCCAGGCTGTGGACAGTTCGCGGTCCGCTTCCGTATCGGCGAGGTAGACATCGCCGCAGAACAGGTCGTGGCGCAGGGTGTGCACATCCGCGCTGCGGTAGTCCGTCTGCGGGGGGTCGGGGAAGCGGCGGGAGAGGGAGTAGCCGAGGTCGATCACACGGTCGATGGTGTCACGGCGGTCCCGCCCGCCGGCCCGCGCGGTTCCGCCGGGCGGGACGGCACGGGCTGATGCGGACCGGCGCGTACGGTGCGGCCCGATGCGGACCGGCGAGGGCGATGCGGGCCGACGGGCCCCATGCCGGCCGGCCCGGGACGCCCTCAGTGGCCGCGGGCGATCCACTCCTCCAGATGCGGGGCCTCGTCGCCGATGGTGGTCGGGTCGCCGTGGCCGGTGCGTACGACGGTCTCCGTCGGCAGCGACAGCAGCCGCTTCCGGATGGACTCGATGATCGTCGGGAAGGACGAGTACGAGCGGCCGGTCGCCCCGGGGCCGCCCTGGAAGAGCGTGTCCCCGGAGAAGACCGTGGTCAGCGTGGGGGCATGGAGACAGACCGCGCCCGGGGAGTGGCCGGGGGTGTGCAGCACCCGCAGCTCGGTGCCGCCGACGGTGAGCACATCGCCGTCAGCCAGCGCCCCGTCCGGCTTGCGGTCCGGGTGCCGCATGCGCCACAGCACCTCGTCGTCCGGGTGCAGCAGGATCGGCGCGCCGGTGCGGTCGGCGACCTCCGGGGCCGCGTCGATGTGGTCGTCGTGGCCGTGGGTGCACAGGATGCCGAGCAGCCGCCGGCCGCCGACCGCCTCGATGATCGCGTCCGCGTCATGGGCGGCGTCGATGACGTACACCTCGTTGTCGTCGCCGATCAGCCAGACGTTGTTGTCCACCTCCCAGGTGCCGCCGTCCAGGGAGAAGGTGCCGGAGGTGACCAGCCGGTCGATGCGCACGGGCGGGGGAGTCATCAGAGCGTCACCACCGAGCGCAGCACCTCGCCGCGGTGCATCTTCGCGAACGCCTCCTCGACATCGTCAAGACCGATCGTCTCGCTGACGAACGCGTCCAGGTCGAGCCGCCCCTGCAGATACAGGTCGATCAGCATCGGGAAGTCGCGGGAGGGCAGGCAGTCCCCGTACCAGGAGGACTTGAGCGCGCCGCCGCGTCCGAAGACGTCCAGGAGCGGCAGCTCCAGCTTCATCTCCGGGGTGGGCACGCCGACCAGCACCACGGTGCCGGCCAGGTCACGGGCGTAGAAGGCCTGGCGGTAGGTCTCGGGCCGGCCGACCGCGTCGATCACGACATCGGCGCCATGGCCGCCGGTCAGCTCCTGGATGGCCTCGACGGTGTCGGCGGTCTTGCCGTTGACGGTGTGGGTGGCGCCCAGGGTGCGCGCCATCTCCAGCTTCCGGTCGTCCACGTCCACCGCGATGATCTTCGAGGCTCCGGCCAGCCGGGACCCGGCGATCGCCGCGCCGCCGACGCCGCCGCAGCCGATGACGGCGACCGAGTCGCCGCGCCCCACCGCGCCGGTGTTGATCGCCGCGCCGAGGCCGGCCATCACGCCGCAGCCCAGCAGGCCCGCCGCCGCGGGCGATGCGGCCGGGTCGACCTTGGTGCACTGCCCGGCCGCCACCAGGGTCTTCTCGGCGAAGGCGCCGATGCCCAGGGCCGGGGACAGCTCGGTGCCGTCGGTGAGGGTCATCTTCTGGCGCGCGTTGTGGGTGTTGAAGCAGTACCAGGGGCGGCCGCGCAGACAGGCCCGGCACTGGCCGCATACGGCACGCCAATTGAGGATCACGAAGTCGCCGGGGGCCACCTCGGTGACGCCCTCCCCGACGGACTCCACGACACCGGCCGCCTCATGGCCGAGCAGGAAGGGGAACTCGTCGTTGATGCCGCCCTCCCGGTAGTGCAGGTCGGTGTGGCACACACCGCACGCCCGCACCTGCACCACCGCCTCGCCGGGCCCGGGGTCCGGCACCACGATCGTCTCGATCCTGACCTGCTCGCCTTTGCCCGGGGCGATGACACCGCGTACGTGTTGAGTCATGGCAGCAGCGTATGTGCCGATCAGCGGTGGGGACAGCAGGGACAGCGGCGGTGGGGGCGGGAACGGGCCGCACCGGATTGCGGTGCGGCCCGTCGCGCCTACTTCGTGATCACTTCACGTTGATCGCGGTCCAGGCGGCCGCGACGGCCTTGTACTCGGCGCTGCTCGCCCCGTACAGGTCGGTCGCCGCGCTGAGCGTGGCGGTGCGGGCCTGCGCGTACTTGGAGGTGGAGGTCAGGTACGTGGTCAGGGCCTTGTACCAGATCTTGATGGCCTTGTCCCGGCCGATACCGGTGACCGTGGAGCCGTCGTACGTCGGGCTGTTGTAGCTCACGCCGTTGATGGTCTTCGCACCGCTGCCCTCGGACAGCAGGTAGATGAAGTGGTTGGCGGGCCCGGAGGAGTAGTGGACGTCGATGTTGCCGAGCGTCGAGGACCAGTAGTCCCGGGACGCCCCGTCCTTGCTGGGCTTGTCCATGTAGCGCAGCGGGGTGCCGTCGCCGTTGATGTTGATCTTCTCGCCGATGAGGTAGTCACCGACGTCGGCGGAGTTGGACGCGTAGAACTCCACGGCGGTGGCCATGATGTCGGACGTGGCCTCGTTGAGGCCGCCGGACTCGCCGCTGTAGTTGAGCTTGGCGGTGGCCGCGGTCACGCCGTGGCTCATCTCGTGGCCGGCCACGTCGATCGAGGTGAGCGCGTTGTTGTTGCCCGAGCCGTCGCCGTAGGTCATGCAGAAGCAGGAGTCCTGCCAGAAGGCGTTGACGTAGCTGTTGCCGTAGTGGGTCCGGGAGTACGAGCCGACACCGTCGTTCTTGATGCCGTTGCGGCCCAGCACGTTCTTGTAGAAGTCCCAGGTCTCCGCGGCGCCGTAGTGCGCGTCCACACCGGCGGTCTGGCGGCCGCCGCCCCACACGTCGTCGGCGTCGGTGAACAGGGTGCCGGTGCCCGACGTGCCCTGGTTCAGGTCGTATGTCTTGTGGTTGCCGCGCGTGCTGTCGGTGAGGCTGTAGGTGCTGCCGCTCTTGGTGGTGCCGAGCGTGACCGTGCCGCTGTACTTGCTGGTGCCGCTGCCGGTCTCGACGGCCTCGTCGGCGAACAGCTTCTTGCCGGTGGCCGCGTCGGTGATGACGTGCAGCTCGCTCGGGGTGCCGTCCTTCTGCATGCCCGTGACGACGGTCTCCCAGGCCAGCACCGGCTTCCCGGACGCCGCCCAGATGACCTTCCGCGGCGACTTGCCGGCCTTGTCGTCGGTGGTGGCCGCCTTGAGGGCGGTGCTCTTGGCGTCGGCGGACGAGACCTCGGCGGAGATGCTCGGTACGGAGATCGTGGCCGAGGTCGCCTTGGTCACGGTGCGCGCACCGCTGGCCTTCTCGTGGACGACCAGGTCGCCGCCGAGGACCGGCAGCCCGGCGTACGTACGCTCGTAACGGGTGTGAACGGTGCCGTCCGCGTCCTTGATGACGTCCCGCACCAGAAGCTTCTCCTGGGCCCCGAGCCCGAGGAACTCGGCCTGGGCGGAGGCGTCGGCCTGCGCGGCCTTGATCGCGGACGCACGCTCCTGAGCGGAGAGCGGCAGCGCCGTCGCGCCGGCTTCACGGCTGGACTCGGCCTGGGCGCTGGCCGGGCCGGTCTGCACGCCGATCACGACCATCGCGGCGGAGGCGACGAGGGCCGCGGCGCGGACAGACTTCTTACGGGTGGCGGAAGCGATGGATCTCACTCGGTCTCCTTGCCTTGGGGCCGCGGGGTCGCGGCCCTGTGTAGGGGGTGCGGGCGGCCATGGGTGGGCTGCCCGGTGGTGCGAGGAGTGGTGCGTGAGTGATGCGTGTGTCGCGCTTGCTTCGGTGGTGCCGGCACCTGACGCGCGGTCATCTGACGCCGATGACGTCATCTGGAGTCATCTGACGTGCATCTGACATGCGCGGTGACCGAGCAGAGATTGTCATCGAACGATCTGTTCGGACAGGTCTGAAACAAGAATTTGACTTGGCGTTGTCTCTTCAGGGGCGATTCAGGTCAGGTTTTCGCCACTCAATGACGCCTGGAAGATGAGGGCTTGTCACCTTTCGCACGGCCGCCCTCGGCCGCCGAATCGGCCCCGCCCTGGCTCGCCGCCCAGCTCGCGAGCACCGCAAGCTTCTCCGCGGCGGCCGAGCCCGGCACCGCCGTATATGCGACCAGGAGCTGGTCCGGATCGCCAGGCAGCGTCAGCGTTTCGTATCCCAGCTCCAGATCGCCCACGACCGGATGGCGCATGCGCTTGACTCCGTGGGTCTTCTCCTTGACGGGGTGATCGGCCCAGAGCCGGCGGAATGTCTCGTTCTTCATGGCCAGTTCACCGATCAGCGATGCCATCAGCGGGTCGTCCGGGTGCCGTCCCGCGTCCAGACGCAGATAGGCCACGGTCTCCGCGGCCACCGTGGCCCAGTCGGGGTAGAACTCGCGGGCCGTCGGGTCCAGAAAGGTGTGCCGGGCGGCGTTGCGCTCTCCCTCGGCCATCGCGGAGAAGCCCGACACCGCGTCCGCGAGGGCGTTCCACGCCAGGACGTCCATCCGCCGCCCGAGGACGAACGCGGGCGTGCCCGTCATGGTGTCCATCAGGGTGCGCACCCCCGTACGCAGCGCCCGCCCGCCGCCCTCCCGCGCCGCCCCGCGGCTCCGGCCCCGGCTCTGCTTGGGTCTGGCCAGATCCCGCAGATGGCTGTGCTCGGCCTCGGTCAGCCGCAGCACCCGAGCGACCGCGTCGAGCACGGCGTCGGACACGTTCGAGCCGCGGCCCTGCTCCAGCCGGACGTAGTAGTCCACGCTGACCCCGGCCAGCTGGGCCACCTCCTCCCGGCGCAACCCCGGCACCCGGCGGCGCCCATGGGAGATCAGCCCCACCTCTTCGGGGCGTATACGGGCGCGCCGTGAGCGCAGGAAGTCACCGAGAGCGTCGTCGTGCATGTCTTGAGGGTAGGTGAGCCCTCCGCCGCCAACCTGGTACTGGCAGACCCAGGAAAAGCAGCACCCTGGGTAAGGCGGCGCGGCGACCGCAGCCTTGAGGACGTGCCGGGAGGCACGACACCACTGCACGACACCTCAGGAGCACACAAGATGAACCACGCAGACGTCGCCGCGAACACCGCCACCCTCGCTGCGAACACCGGCGACCTCGCCGGGCGCACCGCCGTCATCACCGGGGCCGCCAGTGGTATGGGCGCGGCGACCGCCCGGCTGCTCGCCGCCCGGGGCGCCCGGGTGGCGCTGTGGGCGCGGCGCGCCGACCGGTTGGAGGAGCTGGCGGGGAAAATCGCCGCCGAGGGCGGACAGGCCCTCGCGGTCCCGGTCGACGTGACCGACGAGTCCTCGGTCGCCGCCGGTGCCGCCCGGGTCCACGACGCCTTCGGCCCGGTGGACCTGGTGGTCAACGGCGCCGGGGTGATGCTGCCGAACCCGATCGACGCCGGCCGGACCGACGAGTGGACCCGCATGGTGGACACCAACCTCACCGGAGCGCTGCGCGTCGTGGGCGCCTTCACTCAGGACCTGCTCGCCGCGGCGGCGGACGGCAGGCCCGCCGACCTCGTCAACATCTCCTCCATCGGGGCACATGTGCCGTTCCCCACCTATGCGGTGTACTCGGCGACGAAGGCCGCGCTCACCCAGCTGTCGGCGTCGCTGCGCACCGAATTCGGCCCGCGGAATGTGCGCGTCACCAACATCGAGCCGGGGCTGACCGAGAGCGAACTCGGCAGCCACGTCGACAACGCGACGGCGACCAGCCAGCTGGACGACATGTTCGCCGCCCTCGGGGGGCTCTCCTCCGAGGACATCGCCGACCTGATCGCATACGTCACCAGCCGCCCGGCCCATGTGAACCTGCGCCAGGTGATCGTGCTGCCCACGCGCCAGGCGTGACACCCGGTGGCTCGGTGCCCTGCAGTCCGGTGGCCCGGCGGTCCGGTGGCCCCGCCGCCCCGCGGCCCCGTGGCGCTGGCCTCGCGCTGCTCAGCGGGGCTGTACCGGCGCCGGTTTCGCCCGGCGAGGGCTACCCCGCGTCGGCCTTCGCCGCCGGGTGCGCTACCCGGCGTCGCCCCCGCCCGGCGCCGTATCCCCGCCCGGCGGGGCGAGCAGTCGGCGTAGCGCGGCCGACACCTCGTGGGCCAGCTCGGCGTTCACGGGTGCGTGTCGGCTCATCAGCCGGTACCACATCACTCCGAAGGCGAGGTCGACCGCGAGGTCGAGCGAGGCCGCGTGTTCGCTCAGCTTCCCCTGCCGTACCGCCCCCTCCAGCACCTCGCGCAGCGCCCGGCGGCGCTCCGCGAGCAGACCGGCCTGCAGCCGGTCGGCGAGTGCGGGGTCGCGCTGGGCCTCGGCCATCAGACCGGCGACGGCCTGGCCGGTCAGCCGCGCGGTCATGTTGTACGCGCCGACGAGAAACGTCTCCAGATCGCGCAGCGGATCGCCGGTGTCCGGCAGGAGCGTCGGGGCCTCGCGCTCCGTCAGATCGCGCAACGCCTCCAGCAGTACGGCCTCCTTCGTCGGCCACCAGCGGTAGACCGTCTGCCGCCCGACCCCGGCGGCCTCGGCGATGCCCTTGATGGTCAGCGGCTGGAAGCCGTCGCGCTGGCACAGCTCCAGCGCCGCGGCCAGGACGGCCCGCCGCGCCTGCTCACTGCGCGGTCTGCCGCGCGCCGGGGTGCCTGTGCCTGTGCCTGTCATGGAACCCACTTTACAAGACACTGTGCCTCGAATTAAATTTAACGAGTCACCATGCCTCGTAAATGGCCTTGAGGAGCAGTAGGCAATGACAGAACGAATCGTGATCATCGGCGGCACATCAGGCATCGGGCTGGCCGCGGCCGAGCGGCAGTTGGCCGCGGGCCGCGAGGTCGTGATCACCGGGCGGGACGCGGACCGCCTGGCTGCCGCCCTGGAGAAGTTGGGCGGGGCCGCCACCGGCCAGTCCGTCGACGCGTGCGACGAGACGGCGATGCGCGCCTTCTTCGCCGGCCTCGGGAGGGTCGACCATGTCGTGATCACGGCTACCGGCGCCTCGGCGGGTGGCCCCTTCAGGGACCTGACGCTCGACGCGCTGCGCACCGCGGTCGAGGGCAAGCTCGTCGCCCAGACGGTCGCCGCGCGGGCGGCGCTCGATGTGCTCGCCCCCGAAGGCTCGCTGACCTTCATCACTGCGGGGTCGTCTGGCTCATCGCTACCTGGTACGGCGGGGCTGGCGGCGGTCAACGCCGCCGTCGAGGCGATGGTTCCGGTGCTGGCCGTAGAGCTCGCGCCGGTCCGGGTCAACGCCGTGTCCCCGGGGGTTATCGCCACCCCGTGGTGGGACTGGATGCCCGCCGAGGCGCGGCAGCAGGCCTTCGACAGCTACGCCAAGGTCACCCCGGCCGGGCGCGTGGGCGCGGCGGAGGACATCGCCGACGCCATCGGCTATCTGATCGGCAACAGCTACACCACGGGCACGGTGCTGTCGGTCGACGGCGGCCTGCGGCTCAACGCAGCAGCGCTGTGACGGTCCGTCCCGCGGTCGCGGGCCGGACCGTACTGATCACCGGCTCGACGGATGGGCTCGGGCGCGAGCTGGCCGTACGGCTCGCCGCCGAGGGCGCGCGAGTGCTGATCCACGGACGGGACGCGGGGCGGGCGGAGGAGGTGTGCGAGCGCATCCGGGAGGCGGCGGCCGGGGCCGGGGCGGGTTCTAGCTCTGACTCCGGGCCCGGCTCTGGGGTCAGCTCTGGCTCCCGCTCGGGTTCTGGCTCTGGTGCGGATTCCGGCTCAGGCTTTGGGTCCGGTTCCGGCTCCGGGTCCGGGTCCGGCCCTGGAGCTGGCTCTGAGCCCGGGGCCAGGTCCAAGGCTGGGGCTGCTTCCGGGTCCGCGTCCGCGTTCAGGCCCGGCCCGCGTCATCAATGTCGCCTCGGTGGGCCAGCAGGCGCTCGACTTCACCGACGTCATGCTGGAGCGCGGCTATGACCGTTCGCGCGCGTACGCCCAGAGCAAGCTCGCCCAGATCATGTTCACCTTCGACCTGGCCGATGAACTCGACCCCGCCGCCGTCTTCGTCGGCGCCCTGCACCCCGCGACGTACATGGCCACGGCCATGGTCCGCGAGGCCGGCGTCGCGCCGTGGAGCACGGTCGAGGAGGGCGTGGAAGCGGTCCTTCACCTTCTCGGCGCACCCGCGCGCGGCGTCCCGTCCGGCCGTTACTTCAACGGCACGGAGGAATCCCGCGCGGATGCCCAGGCGTACGACGCGCAGACGCGGCTTAGGGTGCCTAACAGTCGACGGTTGACTTGGTCTTCCTGGGTTTCGCGGGTGGAGTGGACAGAAGTGCGTAACCCGTACGGGGGTTCGGTCGTTGATGTGATCGTCAGGCCCGGAAGCAGGGCAAGGCGTGTGAGGGGGGTGGGGTGCGGCGCAGGGTTGTGGTGGGTGAGGGGGAGGAGCAGCAGGTCGCGGCGGCCTGCGCCCGCGCGCTGCGGGGCGTGGATGCGGTGACCGGGGAACAGCTCGGTGAGGCGGCTTTGGTGGAGCGGGCCGGGTGGCTGAGCGCTCTGGTCGGGTCTCTGGCGGCGGGCGTGGTCCAGGAGCACTGGAACGGCCCCGACCTGGCTCAGCTTGCCTGCGGCGTCGACCGGTCGGGCGCGTCGCTGCCGTCCCAGGGGTGGATGGCACTGCGGCGGCTGGGCTGGGCGGTGACCGTAGCGGAGGGGGTGTATGTTCCGGACCGGGTGGTCCGGATCGCGCAGGAGCAGGCGGGGCGGGTGCTGCGTTCGGCCTGGTGGCGCGCCGAGATCACCACCGCCCTCCTGGCGACCTGGCCTGCCGATCCTGCACGGCGCACCGAAGCGGAGTGGGAGGCGCTGCGCGCCATGTTGCCCGACGGCCCGGTGGTGGCGAGTGGTGTGCTGCTGGCCCGGACCCGGCAGATCGCCGCCTTCCAGGCCCGCCACCGGCGCCTGCCGACGGGTTTGACGGAGTGCGAGCAGGCACCGGGCGCGGGCGGGCAGGTGGTGCTGGCGGCGGTCGACAAACAGCTCGCCACCCTCGAACGCTGCCCCGAAGACCCGTTCCACTACGGAGTGCTGACGGTGCGGCTGCCGACCCGGTCCGCGCCCGCCTGCCGTGGTGACTGGCATCCGGTACGGGTCCGCTTCCGGCTGCCGCCGCATGTGCCCGCCACAGCGGTGCTGTGCGCACCCACCCTGCGCATCCGCCAGGGTCGGCTTCTTCTCGACGTGCCCTACGCGGTCGCCGCCCCGAAGCCGGAGCGCGTCGGCCACCGACCGCAGTCGCCTTCGACTGGGGCTTGAACACCTTGTTCACCGGCGGCACCCTCCACCTCACCCACGAGGCCCAGCCCCGTGTGCTGACCGACGCACAGCCGGTGTACTTCCGTGCGGGAGGGGTGCTCGCCAAGGCCGACCGGCTCCGCATCCACGCGGAGCGCATCAGCGCCCGCATCGACCAGCTGCGCCCCTGATCGCCTCCCGCCAGGAGCGCGGGATGCGCCCGAACCCCTGGCTGGTGGCGAAACTCGCCGTCCTTCAGGCCGAGCGGGACCGCGTCGCAAGGCGGCGTGCCCGGCTGAACGCGGCGCTCGCCAAGGCTGCCGCCCGCTTCATGACCGACCACGCGATCGCCGCCGGAGCCCGGGTCATCTATCTCGAAGACCTACGGGACATGGAGGCGCGCGGCAAGGGCCGCACGCTGAACACGCGGCTGTCCCAGACCGTGCGCGGCGCCATCGTCATCCACCTGCGCCACCGGGCCGCCGCCCACGGCATCGCGGTGGTCATCGTGCCGCCCCGGGGCACGTCGAAGTACTGCCCCCGGTGCCTGACCGCCTTCCGCCACCACAAAGCCCCCAACAACCCGGCGACGGGCTGGGCCTGGGCCACCTGCCCGAACACGACGTGCGGCTACAGCACCGGCCGGGACAACGCCGCCTGGCAACGCATCGGCGCCCGCGGCCTGACCCACCAGCACAAGACCAGCCTCGACCGCACTGCCGGAACCTTCGTCATCCGCAGCGTGGTCGACGCCCTGGACCGCACCAGCACGGTCCAGCACCAGACCCGGGACCGCACCAAGAGCGGCCCCACAGCAAAACGCCCTGCGCCCGGGAAGCGGCGCAGGGTCCCCGCCCCACCCGAGAACCGCACCCCAACCAGGGCGCGACCGGGTGGCAAGCGTCCGGCGGGGCGGACCCCCACGCACCCGACCCACCGCAGCCGGCGGTGTCGAGGGCAGCAGGGACCGAACACGATCGGCACCCCCACACGGCACCAGCCGGACGGGGCCAGACTCGGGGCAGGCTTCCACCACCACGCCCACACCACCCCCACCCGGGGACAACCATGGCCGAGTCACCCTCCCAAGCGGTCCCGAACACCCGGGATCACCCAGGAAACCCAAGCCGATTAGAGACGCTGAGAGTGTCGCTCCGTACGAAGGAGGAGGTCCACGTGGCGCTGATGGCTTCCGAGCTCGCACCGCACACGGACACCGACGGGAACACCGTCTCATCGGTCGAGGACGCCTTCGTGGCGTTGAGCGCGGCAGCCCCTGAGGGGTGGCGCGTGGAACTGGTCGAGGGGCGCATCCACGTGGCACCGCCCGCCAACGGCGGGCACGTAGAGATCGTGTCCGCATTAACAGGGCAGGTGCGCGACCACCGGAAGGGCCTGAGCTGTTACACCGGGCTCGGGCTTCTTGTCCCCGGCACCTCACCCACCGGGAAGGTGGTCCCCGATCTCGTGGTCGCCCCCAAGGGCAGCTTCAGCGATGCGCTTGAGTACCACGACCGGGCTGCGGTTCTGCTCGTCGGCGAGGTCACCTCGGGCTCGACGGCCGAGAACGACCGAGGGCCGAAGCTTCGTGGGTACGCCCAGGCGGGCATCCCCTGTTACCTCCTGATCGACAGGGAACGAGGCCACGTGGTCGTGCACACCGAGCCCTCCGGGCAGCGTTACGCGCGGCGGACCGAGGTGGAGATCGGCAAGACGGTTGCCCTGCCGTATCCCTTCGAATTCGAGCTGGATACGGGCGAGTTCTGATCCACGGGGGCCGCGTGCCGCGTGGCACGCCTGCTCCGGAACGGTGACGGCATCCTCACCAGCTGACCCCTGAAACGGCCAAGGGCCGCCCCTTCGACCGGGCGGCCCTCAGTGTTTGTGCTTTACGTCCGTCAGACGTTGACGCCGAAGTCCTTGGCGATGCCCGACAGGCCCGCGGCGTAGCCCTGGCCGACGGCGCGGAACTTCCACTCCGCGCCGTTGCGGTAGAGCTCGCCGAAGACCATGGCGGTCTCGGTGGCCGCGTCCTCGCTGAGGTCGTAGCGGGCGATCTCGGCGCCGCCGGCCTGGTTGATGATGCGGATGAAGGCGTTCCGCACCTGGCCGAAGTTCTGGCTGCGGGACTCCGCGTCGTAGATGGAGACCGGGAAGACGATCTTCTCGACGTCGGCGGGCAGGGCCGCGAGGTTGACGTTGATCTGCTCGTCGTCGCCCTCGCCCTGGCCGGTGACGTTGTCACCGGTGTGGACGATGGACTGGTCCGGGGTGGACTTGTTGTTGAAGAAGACGAAGTGCTGGTCCGAGTAGACCTTGCCGCTCGGGTTCACGGCGATGGCGCTCGCGTCGAGGTCGAAGTCGGTACCGGTGGTGGTGCGGACGTCCCAGCCGAGGCCGACCGTGACGGCGGTCAGGCCCGGTGCCTCCTTGGTGAGCGAGACGTTGCCGCCCTTGGACAGGCTTACAGCCATGGGGAGTCCCTTTCGTGGTGGTCGAGTCCTCAGGGCTTCGTACTCCGGACGAAGCTACCGTCACCCTCCACAACGCCGTCGGCCGCCCACCGGTTCCAGGTTCCTTTACCTTCTTTGCCAATCCTTAGCGCCTGGCGGTTCGCCCCCGTCCTGGCGCGCACAAAAGCAGGTGACGGTCCCGCGGTGGCGCGGGATCATGGGGGCATGTCCGGGCCCTATGTCATCCGTGGCTCGGTCTCCCTGCCGGAGGCCGAGCTCATGTGGCGTTTCTCGAGGTCGTCCGGGCCGGGTGGGCAGCACGTCAACACCAGCGACAGCCAGGTCGAGCTGCGCTTCGACCTGGCCGCGACCGAGGCGCTGCCGGCGGTGTGGAAGCAGCGCGCGCTGGAGCGGCTGGCGGGGCGGCTGGTCGGTGGGGTGGTGACCGTACGGGCCTCTGAGCACCGCTCGCAGTGGCGCAACCGCGAGACGGCGGCGGTCCGACTCGCGTCGCTGCTGGCCGAGGCGACCGCACCGCCGCCCAAGCCGCGCCGTCCGACCCGTATCCCACGCGGTATCAACGAGCGGCGGCTGCGGGAGAAGAAGCAGCGCGGCGACACCAAGCGTGGGCGGTCCGGGCGGGACTGGCACTAGCGACATCCCTGTGGCTTCCAGGCGCCCCTTGGGGGCGTGGCGGTCGGCTCCCTAGGGGATTCGCGAGGGGGCGCTCAGGGTGATCACTGATGGGGGCGCACGGGGAACCCGAAAGGATGGCTGACAGTTCATTTCCAGCTGTCCCCGGGAGCAGATCGATGCGTCGCCGTCCCTCCGTCTTCTGTCGTTCGACAGTCATCGGCATGGCCCTGGCCGCGGTCACGGCGGGCCTCGCCCTGCCCGTTTCGACGGCCGCGGCTTCTCCGCGGCCGTCGCAGGCCGCTGCCGCCGCCCGGCTCTCGCCGTTCGATCCCGCTGCGATGCGGGAGCTGCTGGCGGGCCTGCCCGATCCGGTGGTCTCCGGTGCGCTGGTCAGGGTGGCGCAGGGCGGTTCGGGGAGGCCGTGGACCGGTTATGCGGGAGAGGTGCCCCATGGTGCCCATTTCCGAATCGGCAGTGTCACGAAGGCTTTCACCAGCACGGTGGTGCTCCAACTGGTCGCCGAGCGCCGGATCGTCCTCGACGCCCCCGTACGGCGGTATCTGCCCGAGCTGATACCGGACGCGTACCAAGAGGTCACCGTGCGCCAGTTGCTGGACCACACCAGCGGTCTGCCCGCCCCCGCGGGCATACCGGGGCCCGCTGACGGGCCCGGCTGGTGGCTGAGGAGCGTTTCGCCGCGGGAAGTGGTCCGCGCGGCCTTTGCGAACGCGGAGGGCGGCGGGACCGCGCCGCGGCCCGGTTCCGTCCAGCAGTACAACGGCGTCAACACCTTTGTCGTGGGTCTGCTGGTCGAGAAGGTGACCGGGCACACCTTCGCGGAGGAGCTCGGCCGGCGCGTCATCCGGCCCCTTGGGCTGCGGGACACCAGCCTTCCCGCTGCCTCGGACACCTCCATCGCCGTACCTCACGCCCGGCCGCGTCTCGCCGGGGACGAGGTGACCGAGCAGTCCCCGTGGGCCTGGGCCGAAGGGGGAATGATCTCCACTGCCGCGGACTTGGACAGGTTTCTGACCGCCCTGTTCCGCGGCAGGCTGCTGCCACCGGCCGAGCAGCGGCTGGCCTTCACCGTCCCCGACGTGTCCAGCGCGCCGGACAACAAGAACTGCATCAACGGAACCGCCTGCTTCAGCATCGGCGGACTGATGCGGGTCACGCTCGACAACGGTGTGACCGTGTGGGGCAAGACCGGATCGCAGCCCGGCTGGACGACGGGCATGTTCGCCACGCGTGATCTGACGCGCCGCGTCGTCTACTCGCTCAACCCCACGGGTGCCGCCTCGGAACGCCCCCGCGTCATGGCCGTTCTCAAGGCCGCCTTCGGCGATGCCGCAGGGGACAGGGGTTAAGGGAGGACGGAGCGGACCGCGTCCGGGGTGCGGGCCACCACCGTCGTGCCGTCGTCCGCCGTGATGATCGGCCGCTGGATCAGGATCGGATGGGTGGCCAGCGCCTCGATCCACCGGGCGCGGGCGGACTCCTCGCGCGGCCAGTTTGCCAGGCCCAGTTCGGCCGCGACGGATTCGCCGGTGCGGGTGATGTCCCAGGGCTCCAGGCCGAGGCGGTGCAGTACGTCCTCGATCTCCTGGGCGGTCGGCGGCGCTTCCAGATAGCGGCGCACCGTGTACTCGGCGCCCTCGGCGTCCAGCAGGGTCAGTGCGGAGCGGCATTTGGAGCAGGCCGGGTTGATCCAGATTTCCATGGCTCGGACGCTATCCGAGCAGGAGGCGCTGTCCCCAGCGGGGGCGTCACCCCAGCGTGCGGTAGCGGCTCCGGAAGTACATCAGCGGGCCGCCGTCCGCGCTCGGGGTGCCCGCCGACAGCACTCGGCCCACCACCAGCGTGTGGTCGCCCGCCGTCACCCGCTGTTCGGTGCGGCTCTCGACGACCGCGAGGGCTCCGCCGACGAGGGGTGCGCCCGTGATTTCGCCGCGTCCGTAGGGGATGTCCTCGAACAGCAGCCTGTCGCTGATGCGGCCCTTCATGGCGAATCGCCCGGCTATATGGCGCTGGCTTTCCGACAGGACCGATACCGCCCAGAGGGGCTGTCGGGCCAGTAGGTCGTCCATCCGCGAGCCGTTGCGAACGCTCACCATCACGAGCGGCGGGTCAAGTGACACCGACATAAACGAGGTGGCCGTCATACCGACGTCCTCGCCGCGCGGCCCTTCGTCCGGGTCGTGGGCGGTCACCAATACCACGCCCGCGGAGAGTCGGGACAGGGCGGCGCGGAACTCGTCCTCACTCACCCCACCAGCATGGGGGATGACGGGCTGCGCGGCGGCGGAACTCGATGGGTGCGGCACGTAATGAACGCTAACGCGGGCCGGGCGGGCTCCGCATCGGGCCCCGGGACCAGGCCGGTCCTAGGTCGCGGGCCGTATTCGCCGTACGCCGGGGGCGGCAGTGCGCGGCCTTCGGATGAGTGGCTGAACGGCGTTTTTGGATTTGCATTCACAAAAATCAGGAGCGCTCCCACGCCTGTCTCCAAGGCTTGAATACACTCTGTGACATCAGTCACACCAGATAGTAATTGTTGACCCTGTGTACCGAGTGGGCAGCTCGCTGTGATTCAGTGGCCATGGCAATCGGACGACGAGTCGGACGAGTAGAAGGACGACAACGAGCCAGGAGTTGCTGTCGAGGTCTCGGGGGAGTAGCGAGCGATGGAGACCGAGTCGGAGCCGTACATCCGCCTTGCGACCCTGCGGCTGTTGCACCAGGTGGTCGCCGATCTGAACACCGCCCGCAGCTTCGCCGACACCGTGCAGACCGTCGCCGACGGGGTGATCGCCGGGCTCGGCTACGAATTCTCGGCCGTCAATCTGGTCCGCCCGGACGGCGATCTGGTCGTCGCGGCCGTCGGGGGCGACCCCGGGGCCGAGGCCCTGATGGCGGGGCGGGTCGGCTCGCGTGACGCCTGGGACCGCAGGCTGTCCATGGGTGACCGCTGGGGCTCACTGCACTTCGTCCCGTACAGCGAGGGGTGGGTGCTCGATGACGACGACGTGCCGCAGTGGCACACCCCGGGGCCCGCGCCCAGCTTTCCCGACGGGTGGCATCCCATGGACCGCCTGTTCGCCCCGATGTACTCGGCGGGCGGCTCGGGCGGCGAGCTGATCGGCGTCATATCCGTCGACCGGCCGAGGAACGGCCGCCGCCCCGGCGCATGGGGGCGCGAGGCCCTGCAGATGTACGCCTTTCATGCCGCGACCGCGATCGGCAACGCCCGTCTGCGCGCCAATATGCAGCGCGCGCTGCTGCGCCTGGAGCGCGAACAGCAGGCCCTGCGCGCCAGCGAGGAGAGCTTCCGGCAGGCCTTCGAGTACGCGCCGAGCGGCATGGCCATCGCCGAGATGGGCGGCGATCAGCACGGGCGGCTGCTGCGCGCCAATGACGCGCTGTGCCGGCTGCTGGGCCGCCCGGCCTCCGCCCTGCGCCGCTCCTCCTTCTCCGACCTCGTGCACCGCGAGGACATCGGCACCCTGCTGCGCACCTCCGCCGAGGGCGGCCGCTCCGAGCTGCGGCTGGCCCGCCGGGACGGCAGCTATGTCTGGGTGAGCCTGCGCAACTCCGTGGTCGCCGACGCGGCCGACGGCCCGCGCTTTCTGCTCACCCACGTCGAGGACATCGAGGAGCGCAAACAGAACGAGCTGCAGTTGGCCCACCGTGCCAGCCATGACTCGCTGACCGGCCTGCCCAACAGCGCCGAGCTGCGCGCCCGCCTCGGCAGCAGGCTGTGCGACAACCCGCGGCGCTCCGGGGAGTCCGGGCGCGGGGAGCCCGGGTTCGGGGCGGACGCCGCCGGGGCGGGCGGGCTCTCCCGGGGCTACGACGAGTTCGAGGGTCCGGGCGTCTTCGACGAGCCGGGGGTCTTCGGCGGGCCGGGCGCGTTCGACCGGCCGGGCGGCTCCATCCCGTACGAGCCCCATGTGCACGCCATCGCGCCGCGGGAGGACCACGACATCGACGACGGCCACAAGGGGCTGGCCGTTCTCTTCTGCGATCTGGACGGCTTCAAGTCCATCAACGACCGGTTCGGCCACCACGCGGGCGACGCCGTCCTCATCGAGGTCGCCCGGCGGCTGGCCGCCGGGGTGCGGGAGGGGGACACCGTGGCCCGGCTCGGCGGCGACGAGTTCGTGGTCCTCGCGGACGGCCTCGGCCGGGCCGACGCCAAGGACCTGGCCGTCCGGCTGCGCAACGCGATCACCCCGCCGATCCGGGTCGACGGCCGGGCCGTCCGGGTCGGGGGCAGCTTCGGCATCGGCTGGGCCAGTTGCGGGATGACGGCCGAGGAAGTGCTGCAATCGGCTGACCAGCGGATGTATATCGAGAAGCGGTCGCGTGCCAAGGACCGCCGCCGCGCCGGATGAGCGTTCGCGGAATGGCGCCGCCCTCGGCACGGTAGGCTGCTCCGAATGCGGTACTGCCGCCGAGGGTGAATCGATCATGAATATTGGCCATCCGGACAGTGCATGCCCTGTTGCGGCCGTCCCGGCCCTGATATGAGCTGTCATGGCGCCTCCGCACCTGAGCGCCGTTGGCCATATGCACAGGGGAGTGACGAGAGGGATGACGGCCGGCAACAACGGCTCGGACACGCCGGAGAATGACGACCCGTTCGCCTATCTGTACCGCTCGGACGGTGGACAGGACGGCCAGGCGGGACAGCCGGGCTCCGCCCCCGCGGCCGGTGGCTACGGCTACCCGGGCCCGGCCGGTCCGCGCCAGCCAGGGGTCCCCCGCACCTCGTACAACCACGTCCGCGCGGTCGGCGAGCGCAGCTACGGGCAGCAGCAGCAATACCCGCAGCAGACCCAGCCGATCCCGAACCAGCAGACGTACGGCGGCCAGGGGCAGCAGCAGGGCTACGGGCAGCAGAACGCCCACTACGCCGCCCCCGAGAACCTGCCCGGTGGGGGCGGCTCCCGCCGGGCGGCCCCCTCGCGCGGTACCGGCGGCCGTGGTCCCAACAGCAAGGGGCTGCTCATCGGCGCGCTCGCCGTCGTCGCCGTGGTCGTGGTCGGCATCGGCGTCGCGATGATCACGAACGACGGCAACAAGGACGACAAGGCCGACCCGACCAACTCGCCCACGTCGACCGCGAGTGCCGAGCCCAGCAAGACCGCCGGGGCCTCCAAGGATCCGTCCGAGCTGCCCAGCGAGGACGCGTGGGGCCTGCGCCTGGAGGGCACCGCGGCCCCCGCGACGGACATTCCCGGCGCCAAGGCCGAGGGCGGTAAGTACGTCGGCGGGCTGAACGCCGTCGGCGCATCCGTGACCTGGAACGTGGACGTCGCCAAGGCGGGCCAGTACCGGGTGTACGCGCGGTACAGCGTGCCCGCCGAGAACCAGTCGCTCTCGCTCACCGTCAACGGGGAGCGGTCGACCCGGCCGATGAATATGGAGGCCTTCGTCCCTGGGGTGGAGAAGGGCGACTGGGAGAAGAGCTGGACGAAGACCTGGTCCCTCGTCAACCTCAAGGAGGGTGCCAACACCGTCAAGGTGTCCTGTGAGGCGGGCGACAAGTGCGACGTCATCCTCGACCAGCTGTGGCTCACCGGTAAGAACGGCTGATGGCCGAGCGTGGCTGACGGCGCCGCCGTACGACGCGGGGCCCGGTGGCCGCTCAGGCTGCCGGGCCCTCGGTGACCTCGACCCGGCCCAGCAGCTCCTCGTAGGTGGCGCGGTCGAACTCGCCCGCCACCGGGGCCCGTACGGCTGCCGCCGACAGGGCCACCGCGCGCGCCAGCCGATCCGGCCACGGGACGCCCTCGACCAAGCCGGACAGCAGCCCGGCCACCGCGGAGTCGCCCGCCCCCGTCGGATTGCCCACCAGGCGGCGCGGCGGGGCGGCCCGCCAGGTGCCCTCGGGGGTGACCGCGAGCATGCCGTCCGCGCCGAGCGAGGCCGCCACCGCGCGCGCCCCGCGCCGCCGGGCGTCGCGCGCGGCGCGCAGCGGCTCGGTGGAGCCGGTGAGCCCGGCGAGTTCATCGGCGTTGGGCTTGACGATGTCGGGGCGGGCGGCGATGCCGCGGCGCAGCGGTTCGCCGCTGGTGTCCAGCAGCGTGGGCACGCCCGCCGCGCTCGCCTCCCGGATGAGCCGCGCGTACGTCCCCACGGGGACGCCGGGCGGCAGGCTGCCGCACAGCGCGACCGCGGACGCCTCGCGCAGCAGCTCGGCGTACGAGCTGAGGAACGCGGACCACTCGGGCGTGGTGACGATCGGGCCGGGCTCGTTGAGCTGGGTGGAGTCGCCCGAGCCGGCGTCGACGACGCCGACGGTGCGCCGGGTCGTACCGGCGATCGGCACCAGGGCGTCCATCACCCCGCCGCCGAGTTCGGCGAGCCGTTCCCGCAGGACCGTCCCGGTCACGCCCCCGGCGAAGCCCGTGACGACGGTGCGGTGGCCGAGGGCGGCCAGCACCCGGGCGACGTTGAGGCCCTTGCCGCCGGGCCGCTCGGTGACCTCGGTGACGCGGTGGGTGGTGTGGGCGCACAGGCGCGGTACCTGGTAGGTGATGTCCAGGGCGGTGTTGAGCGTGACCGTCAGGATCACCCTGGCATCCCTTCTTCACAGTTCTTCCCGCGTGTGTGCGGCTGTGAAGGATCATGCCAAAACGGCGGCGGCGGGCCCAGACCCCCACCGGGGCCGGCCCGCCCAACCGAGGTGTCGAATCAGCCCACTTCGGGATCGATCACCCACTCGCCCCGGCGCATCACGCCCACCAGCCCGAAGTCCTCGCCCAGCACGACCAGATCGGCGTCCTTGCCGGCCTCCAGCGAGCCCACCCGGTCGTCGAGGCCCAGGACCCTCGCGGGGGTGGCGGACAGCGCGCGTACGGCCTCGGGCACGCTCAGCCCGTCGAGGGTCACGGCCCGGGCGAAGGCGCGGTCGAGGGTCAGGGTCGAGCCCGCGATCGAACCGGCCGTCGGGCCGCTGCTGATCCGCGCGACCCCGTCGGTGACCTCGACCTCCATCGGGCCCAGCGGATAGACCCCGTCGCTCATACCGGCCGCGCCCATCGCGTCCGTGATGAAGGCGACCCGGTCGGCCCCCGCGCGGCGGAAGGCGAGGCGCAGCGCGGCGGGGTGCAGATGGGTGCCGTCGTTGATCAGCTCGATGGTGACCCGCTCGTCCTCCAGCAGGGCGGCCACCGGCCCCGGCTCGCGGTGCAGCAGCGGCGGCATCGCGTTGAACAGGTGCGTCGCCACCGTCGCGCCCGCCTCGACGGCCTCGAGCGCCGCCTCGTACGCCGCGTCGGTGTGGCCGACGGCCGCGATGACGCCGCTGTCGGCCAGCAGCCGCACGGAGTCCAGGCCGCCGGGCAGTTCGGGCGCGAGCGTCATCATCTTCGCGGTGCCGCGCGCGGCGTCGACGAGCTTGCGCACATCCGCCGGGTCCGGGTGGCGCAGCAGCGACGGCTGGTGGGCGCCGCAGCGGTGCGGGGAGATGAAGGGGCCCTCGAAGTGGACACCGGCCAGCTCGCCCTGTTCGACCAGTTCGGAGAGGGCCGCGGCCTGCCGGGAGAGGTCGTCGAGGTCGCCGGTGACGGTGGAGGCGAGCAGGGTGGTGGTGCCGCGGCGGCGGTGCGTATGGGCGACGGTGAGGGCTTCCTCGGGGGTGCCGGCCGAGAAGGACGCGCCTCCGCCGCCGTGCACATGCATATCGACGAAGCCGGGGACGATCCAGTGGCCGGTCAGATCGAGCGCGGTCTCGGCGCTGTTGTCCAGCCGCGCGCCGCCGGTCGCCGTCCTGCCGGTCGTCCCGCTGCCGGTCGCCGTTCCGCCCGCGCCCGCCTCGACGATGTGCCGGCCTTCGACCGTCACCCGCCCGTCCTCGACCACGCCGGTCGGCAGCACCACCCGGGCGCCCGCGAGAACCGTTCGAGCCGTTGGAGCCGTTCGTCCGACCATCAGGCGCTTACCTCCGTGGAGAGTAGATCCCAGGCGAGCAGGCCCGCGCCCAGGCATCCGGCGGTGTCCCCGAGGGCCGCCGGGACGATAGTGGGCAGCTTCTGGAACGTGATCCGCTCCTCGACCGCCGTGCGCAGCGGCGCGAACAGGGTCTCCCCGGCCTCGGCCAGACCCCCGCCGACGATCAGCACCCCGGGGTCCAGCAGGGTGACCCCGGTGACCAGGCCGTCGGCGAGCGCGCCCACGGCCTCCTGCCACACCGCCACCGCCCGCGGATCGCCGGACGCGACGGCCCTGGCGCAGTCCGCGGCGTCGTTCTTCGCGGCGTCGCCGCCGCTCGCCCGCGCCCAGGCGCGGCCCACCGCGGAGGCGGAGGCAAGCGTCTCCAGGCAGCCGAACTGCCCGCAGCCGCACACCGGGCCGCCCGGCCGTACGACGATGTGGCCGATCTCGCCCGAGGAGCCGTTGGCCCCGGGGTCGACGCGTCCGTGGATGCCGATGGCCCCCGCGATGCCGGTGCCCACCGATACGAACAGGAAGCGGTCGGCCCCTTCGCCGGCTCCTATCCGTCCCTCGGCCAGCCCGCCCATGCGTACGTCGTGGGCCAGCGCGACCGGCGTCCCGGCGAGCCGTTCGGCCAGCAGGGCGCGCAGCGGCACATCGCGCCAGCCGAGGTTGGCGGCGAAGACGGCGATGCCGCGGTCCTCGTCGAGGACCCCGGGCACGCCGACCCCGGCCGCGGCGGCGGGGGTGCCGTAGCGCTGCTCACCGATGGCGCGCAGCTCGGCGGCGAAGTCGAGGATCGTGGCGACGACGGCTTCCGGTCCGCGCTCGCGGCCGGTGGGCCGCCTGTCCTCATGGAGGAGCGCGCCGTCCGCCCCCACGAGGGCGGCCTTCATGCCGGTGCCGCCCACATCGAGGGCGATGACGTGTTTCACGGGGACAGTCTCGCGCGATCGACCGTGAGAGGTCTAGTCCACTCGCCGTCAGGAGGGTCGCTTAGGCTCCGGTTATTCGCGTAAAGGTGAAGTTCGATACCGAAGCGATATCCGTATGGTGTAGACCCTGTGGAGGTATGCGGGGCAGACTCGCTCGACCCTTCTGGGACCAACCAGGAGGACAGTCAAGCCACGAGGGTGGGGAAGAGCAGTGCAGCGTCGGCGGTTCTTGGGTCTGACGGCGGCGGGGGCCGCGACGGCGGCGATAGCGCCCGCGCTGACGGCGTGTGGAAACGAAAGCCCGGGCTCGGGCGAGGTCACCCTGAAAGTGGTGGCGGCCGACTACGGCGACAGCTCGGCCAACAGCTCCCAGAAGTACTGGGACAAGCTGGCCAGGGCGTTCGAGGTCGAGCACGAGAACATCAAGGTCGACGTCACGATCCTCAGCTGGACCGAGATCGACAAGAAGCTCGCCGACATGGTCAAGCGCGGCGAGGCCCCGGACATCGCGCAGATCGGCGCGTACGCCGACTTCGCCGCCGCGGGCAAGCTCTACCGCGCCGACCAGATGCTCTCCATCCCCACCCAGGCCGGGTTCATCGAGTCGATCGCGCGGGCGGGCGAGGTCAAGCGGGTGCAGTACGGACTGCCCTTCGTCTCCAGCGCCCGGCTGTTCTTCTACAACCAGAAGCTGTTCGACGAGGCCGGCGTCACCTCGGTGCCGGAGACCTGGGCCGAGCTCAAGGACGCCGCCGTCAAGCTCAAGGCGATCGGCGTGAAGATCCCCTACGGGCTGCCGCTCGGCCCCGAGGAGTCGCAGGGCGAGGCCCTGATGTGGATGCTCGGCGGCGGTGGCGGCTACGCCGACGCCAACGGCAGCTACACCATCGACTCGACCGAGAACATCAAGACCATGGAGTGGTTGCGCGACGAGCTGGTCGGCAAGGGCCTGACCGGCCCCGACGCCCCGGGCCGCACCAACCGCCAGGACATCTTCGACGCGTTCACGCGTGGCGAGGTCGGCATGCTCAACGGCCACCCGACCCTGATGCAGCAGGCGGACGGCCACGGCATCAAGTACGGCACCGCGCCGCTGCCCGGCCGCGACGGGAAGTCCAGAGCCACCATGGGCGTCGCCGACTGGGTCATGGCCTTCAAGCAGAACGGCAACCGCCGGCAGGCCGGGCTGTTCCTGGACTTCCTCTACAGCGAGCAGAACGTGCTCGACTTCACCAGCCAGTACGACCTGCTGCCGGTGACCACCAAGGCATCCGCCGCGATGCGCGGGGACCGCAAGTACAAGCGGCTGTGGAAGTTCCTCGACGAGCTGGGGACGGCGCAGTTCTACCCGGTGGACAAGACGTCCTGGGCGACGGTCCAGTCCGACCTGAAGAAGAAGCTCGGTTCGGTCGTCTCCAAGGGCGGCGACCCGGCGGGCGTGCTCAGCGAGATCCAGCGCCAGGCCGACGCGCTGGAGACCACGGCGGGCTGACGATGCAAGGCGAGCAAGGTCAGCAAGGCGAGCACGATCAGCAAGGCCGGGCCCGGGACGGGCATGCGGAGGAACGCGCGGCCGGTCCCGGTGACGCGGCCGGGGCGCCGGGCGAGCCGGTCGCGCCAGGCGAGGCGGCCGGGCTGTCCGAGCGGGACCGGGCCGTGCTCGCCGTGGAGCGGCGCGGCTGGCCGGGGCCCGGTGCCAAGGAGCGCGCGATACGCGAACAGCTCGGTATCTCGCCGACCCGCTACTACCAGCTCCTCAACGCCCTCCTGGACGACCCCCGCGCCCTCGCCCACGACCCGGTGACCGTCAACCGGCTGCGCCGCGTGCGCGCGGCGCGGCGCGAACGCCGGTGACGCGCAGCGCCTGGCTGTCCCGCCGCAGCTGTCAGGGGCGGCGCCGGATGTCGGCGTCGGGCACCGGCCGCCGACCCGGAACCGGCCACTGACGCGGGCCGCCCCACCTCCCCACCTCCGCGGCGATAGGGTCGGCCGCATGGGCAGCCACCCTCTTCCCGTACCCACGACCGCGGCCGGCCGTGACGGCCTCGCGGCGATCCTCGAGCGGCCCGGAGAGGCCATCGCCGCCTTCGACTTCGACGGCACCCTCGCCGATATCGTCCCCGACCCCGACCAGGCGCGCGCCCACCCCGGCGCCGCGCCGGCGCTCTCCCGGCTCGCCCCGGGGCTGCGCTCCGTCGCGGTGATCACCGGCCGTCCGGCCGCCCTCGCCGTGGCGTACGGCGGCTTCGCCGAGACCGACGGCCTCGACCACCTGGTGGTCCTCGGCCACTACGGCGCCGAGCGCTGGGACGCCGCCGACCGCGAGATCACCGCCCCGCCCCCGCACCCGGGCGTCGCGGCGGCCCAGGCCGAACTCCCGGACGTACTCGCCGCGGTCGGCGGCGCGGGCGGCGCCACCGTGGGCGCCACCGTGGAGGAGAAGGGGCGCGCCGTCGCCGTCCACACCCGCCGCGCCGCCGACCCGCAGGGCGCCTTCGAGGCGCTGCGCGAACCGCTGCGCCACCTCGCCGAGCGGCACGGGCTGATCGTCGAGCCCGGCCGCCTGGTGCTCGAACTGCGCCCGCCGGGCATGGACAAGGGCGTCGCCCTCACCGAGTACGTACGGGAGACCGGGGCCACGGCGGTGCTGTACGCGGGCGACGACCTGGGGGACCTGGCCGCGTTCGCGGCGGTGGAACGGCTCAGGTCGCAGGGGGTGCCCGGGGTGCTGGTGTGCAGTGGCAGCACCGAGGTCACCGAGCTGGCCCGGCGCGCCGACCTGGTGGTCGACGGCCCCGCGGGGGTCGTGGACCTGCTGACGGCCCTGGCCCGGGCGATCGGGCACTGAGGAGCCGTGCGTGAGCCGCGGGCGTCAGACCTTTCCGGGCCGCGGGTGGCAGACCCGCGGCCCTCACCGAACCCCCGGCGTCAGGTCTCCGTCAGCTCCCGCAGCTGCGCGAGGAACCACTGCGCGGGCGGCAGCGCCGTCGCCGCGGCCACCAGCCGCTTCGTACGCTCCGCCCGCTCGCCGTCCCCCATCGACAGCGCCTCGTGCAGCGCCCGCGCCGTCGCCTCGATGTCGTACGGGTTGACTACCAGCGCGGCCTCGCCCAGCTCCGCGTACGCCCCGGCCTCCCGCGACAGCACCAGCGCGCAGCCGCGCTCGGAGACCACCGGCACCTCCTTGGCGACCAGGTTCATCCCGTCCCGGATCGGGTTGACCAGGGCCACGTCGGCCAGCCGGTAGGCGGCCAGGGACCGCGCGAAGTCGTCCTTCACATGGAGGGCGACCGGCTGCCAGCCCTCCGTGCCGTACTCGGCGTTGATCCCGGCGGCGACCAGCCGCACCTGCTCGGTGTAGTCGCGGTAGACGGCCAGGTCCTGGCGGGAGGGGTAGGCGAAGGCGATGTGCACCACGCGCTCCCGCCACTCGGGGCGGGTCTCCAGCAGCCGCCGGTAGGCCAGCAGCCCGCGGACGATGTTCTTGGACAGCTCGGTGCGGTCCACCCGGACGACGGTTCTGCGCCCGGGGCCGATCTGCGCGCGCAGCGCCGTCAGCCGCTCGTCGACGTCCGCGGCCCGCGACCGCTGGAGCAGGAAGTCCGCGTCCGCGCCGAGGCCGTGCACGCCCAGCCGGGTCTCGCGCCCGTCGAGGCGCACGGACAGCCGCGCGCCGTCCCGCACCACCTCCGCGCCGAGCACGGCCGCGGCGCAGTCGGCGAAGGCCAGGGCCCAGCGCTCGGTGAGGAACGCGGCGCGGTCACCGCCGAGGATGCCGCGCAGCACGCCCGCCGCCACATCGTCCGGCAGCAGCCGGTAGTAGTCCGGGGGCGCCCAGGGGGTGTGCGAGAAGTGGCCGATCCGCAGGTCGGGCCGCCGCTCGCGGAGCAGCCCTGGCACCAGCGCCAGGTGGTAGTCCTGGATCAGCACGGCCGCGCCGTCGGCGGCCTCCTGGGCGAGGGCGTCCGCGAAGGCCGCGTTGTACGCCTCGTAGGCGTCCCACTGGGCGCGGAACTCCGCGCCGAAGACGGGTTCGAGCGGCGTCTGGTAGAGCAGGTGGTGGACGAACCACAGCACCGAGTTCGCGATGCCGTTGTACGCGGCGTCGAAGACCTCCGGCGCGATGTCGAGCATCCGCACCAGCTGCCCGCCGGTGTCGCCCGCGTCCAGATGCCCGGTCCCGGCCCGCCCGGCCGCCTCGCGGTCGCCGTCGCCCAGCGCCGCGCAGACCCATACGGCCCCGGCGTCCGGCCCTATGGCACTGAGACCGGAGACCAGCCCGCCGCCGCCGCGCTTGGCGTCGAGCGAACCGTCCTCCCGCAGGGTGTAGGAGACCGGGCCGCGGTTGGACGCGACGAGGACCTGTGCAGCACTGTGCTCAGAGGCCATGTCGCGTACCTAGCCACCTCATGCGTCGCGCAAACGTGCGTGCGGTTTCTTGCCCCGGTCGGGGCAGGCGGGTGTCACGCCGCCCGCCGCTCCACATACTCCGGGATCTCGATCATCGGCGGCCGCTCCTCCGTGTCCACATCGCTGGTCCGCGCCACAAAACCGGCCTCGCCCCGGTCGAACTGGGTCAGCCGCGGCCGCACCAGATGCCCGCGGGCCAGCCGCAGCTGGGCCGTGCGGTAGATCGTGGCCGCCATCCGGCCGAGCGCCTGCGGGTCCTGGTGGCGGTGTTTGCGCACGCCGAGGTCCACCTGGGCGAGCGCGTCGAGCCCGACCGTGTGCAGCGAGTCGATGAGAATGGCCAGCTCCACCCCGTATCCGACGGGGAACGGCAGCCGTTCCAGCAGCGAGCGGCGCGCCGCGTACTCACCGCCGAGCGGCTGTACGAACCCGGCCAGTTGCGGCCAGTGCAGATTCAGCAGCGGCCGGGCGACCAGCTCGGTGACCCGTCCGCCCTGGCCTGCGGCGCCACCGAGCGGCCGGTCGTACATCCCCTTGACCAGCTGTACGTCCGGGTCGGTCAGCAGCGGGCCGACGATCCCGGAGACGAAGCGGGCGTCGAATTCGCGCAGGTCGGCGTCTATGAAGCAGATGATGTCGCCGCTGGTCGCCAGCAGCGAGCGCCACAGCACCTCGCCCTTGCCGGGCAGCGTCGGCAGCTCGGGCAGCAGGGAGTCCCGGTGCACGACCCTCGCCCCGGCCGCCGCGGCGACCTCGGCGGTGCGGTCGGTGGACCCGGAGTCCACCACCACCAGCTCGTCGACCAGCGGCGCGGCCTCGCCCATCAGGTCGCGGCGGATGGCCGCGGCGATCTCGCCGACCGTCGCCTCCTCGTTGAGGGCGGGCAGGACGACGCTCACGGTCCGGCCCGTGGCGCGCTTGGCGGCGAGCAGGCGCGTCAGCGGACGGTCGTCGGCGGACCAGGACCGCTCCTTCAGCCAGCGCTCGACATCTTCCAGCACGGCCATGCCTCCCTGTTGTGGATCGCGCGCGTCAGCTGTGATCCATCTCGCGCTTCGGACGACTATCTCAACCATCAGGGCCTTCGGTTACAGTCTTGAACAGCGCACGTGACCGCTGTATGTCGGGGGTCCCGTGCGATAAACACGCCGGCTCGGCCGGCGTCATACCGCTCATCCAGAGGGGCAGAGGGAACGGCCCGTTGAAGCCCCGGCAACCCTCCAGCCAGTCCTGATTCGTCATGCGAAGCGGGGCCCGGCTAGGGAAGGTGCCAATTCCGGCTCGCGGCGAGATGCGCCGTGAGGAAGATGAGGAGAAAGGGCCTCGCCTCCATGGCTGTGCAAGCTGTCGAAAGCTCTACCGGATCCGCTGATTCCGCTGGTTCTGCCGGTTCCGCTGGTTCCTCCGTCTCGCTCGGGCCCGCCGTCGCCCTGTCCTGTCGCGAGTGCGGGGAGCGTTTCCCCCTCGGCCCCATTTTCGCCTGTGCGGAGTGTTTCGGACCGCTCGAAGTCGCGTACGACCTGCCGACCGGCGACCCCGAGGGGCTGCGCAAGCGGATTGAGGCCGGGCCGAACAACATCTGGCGCTACGCCCCGCTGCTGCCCGTCCCGGCGGACGTGGCCGACAAGCCCAACATCAACCCCGGCTTCACCAAGCTGGTGAAGGCCGACAACCTGGCCCGCGAGCTGGGGGTGACCGGCGAACTGCACATCAAGGACGACTCCGGGAACCCGACGCACTCCTTCAAGGACCGCGTGGTCGCCCAGGCCGTCGAGGCCGCCCGCGCCTTCGGCTTCACCACCCTCTCCTGCTCCTCCACCGGAAACCTCGCGGGCGCGGTCGGCGCCGCGGCCGCCCGGGCGGGCCTGCGCTCCTGCACCTTCATCCCGCACGACCTGGAGCAGGGCAAGGTCGTCATGGCCGCCATCTACGGCGGCGACCTGGTCGCCATCGAGGGCACGTACGACGACGTCAACCGCTTCTGCAGCGAGCTGATCGGCGACCCGGCGGGCGAGGGCTGGGGCTTCGTCAACGTGAACCTCCGCCCGTACTACGCGGAGGGGTCCAAGACCCTCGCGTACGAGATCTGCGAACAGCTCGGCTGGCGGCTGCCGGACCAACTGGTCATCCCGATCGCGTCCGGCTCGCAGCTCACAAAGATCGACAAGGGGCTGAAGGAGCTCATCGCGCTCGGCCTCGTCGAGGACAAGCCGTACAAGATCTTCGGAGCCCAGGCCGAGGGCTGCTCCCCGGTCTCCACCGCCTTCAAGGCCGGCCATGACGTGGTGCGGCCGCAGAAGCCGAACACCATCGCCAAGTCGCTGGCCATCGGCAACCCGGCGGACGGGCCGTATGTGCTGGACATCGCGCGCCGCACGGGCGGGGCGGTGGAGGACGTGAACGACGAGCAGGTCGTCGACGCGATCAAGCTGCTGGCCCGTACGGAGGGGATCTTCGCGGAGACCGCGGGCGGGGTGACCCTGGGCGTGGCGAAGAAGCTGCTCGAGAACGGGGTGCTTGACCCCACCCTCACCACCGTCGTGCTCAACACCGGAGACGGCCTCAAAACGCTTGACGCGGTCGCCCCGACGACTGGGCCCACGGCGGTGATCCGCCCGAGTCTCGACGCGTTCCGCGAGGCTGGTCTGGGCTGAATCGGCTCGGCGCATAGCTCGGCTCTTACCAGCTGGCTTGAATTCGCCCCTCGAATTCGCCCTCGCTTCCCGCAGCACTTCCCACAGAAGGTGAAACCCGCATGAGCGTCAATGTCCGGATCCCCACCATCCTCCGCACCTACACCGGCGGGCAGGCCGAGGTCAGCGCCGAGGGGACGACCCTTGCCGAGGTTCTGACGGACCTGGACCGCAACCACCAGGGCATCGCGGCCCGCGTTCTGGACGACACCGGCAAGCTGCGCCGTTTCGTGAATGTCTACGTCAATGACGACGATGTGCGCTTCGCGGAGGGCCTGGAGACGGCGACCCCGGACGGCGCCGGAGTCTCGATCATTCCGGCGGTCGCGGGCGGCTGCTGAGCCGGTCCTGACCCCGCCCTGACCGCGGCTTAAACGGAATACATGACCCCGGGTTAAACGGAATCGCCCCGTCCTGATAGAAACGGACGGGGCGATTCCGTGTCTTGAATCGCGATACAGTTGAAGGGATCCCCCTAGTGTCGGCGCCGCGTCGGCCGCATATGAGAACTCGTCAACTTGTGCGTGAAGTGTGCGCGTGAATTGCCGGGTTAATCCCTTATGTCCGACCCGGCTTGCCCCGGATTCACGGGAATTTGCCACTTATTACCGTTCGACCGTCGCCAGAATTCTCGTCCGATTGACCTGTTGCACAGGGCAGTTGGACAGATACATTCAGCGGCGGTCGACGCGTTCCGGCGCACACCCCCCTCGACTCGGGGGGTGAGGTCTGACCCGGGTCCGCGGAGTGCGGTCCTGCGCAAGGGCCAGCAATAGGGGAGTTAGGAATGGCTCAGGGCACCGTCAAGTGGTTCAACGCGGAGAAGGGGTACGGCTTCATCGCGGTCGACGGTGGTGCGGACGTGTTCGTCCACTACAGCGCGATCCAGATGGACGGCTACCGCACCCTCGAGGAAGGCCAGCGGGTCGAGTTCGAGATCTCGCAGGGTCAGAAGGGGCCGCAGGCGGACATGGTCCGCGTGGCTGTTGGCTGAAGCGCGCCGACGCGAGGCAGCTGACTGGACTGTTCAGAGGGCCCGTACCCGCAGGGGTAGCGGGCCCTTTGACGTGTCCGCAGACGATCACCATGACCGGCTCATCCCACCACTGTGACCAGCAAGTTCTTCCTGGTAGCCCTTTGGGCGCTTGCACTCTAAGGGGTCGAGTGCTAATCATTGGCGTTAGCACTCTGAGCATGAGAGTGACAGAAGGATCGGGTCGGTGAGGTCCGTCGGACCGTGCGGGGCAAGGAACCGCACGGCAGACAGACCGTCCGTCGCGGGCGCCAGGCGCGGTCCGGAGCAATCCACCCCGTCTTGGGAGGACCACTTCACATGGCCAAGATCATCGCGTTCGACGAGGAGGCGCGGCGCGGCCTCGAGCGCGGGATGAACCAGCTCGCCGACGCCGTCAAGGTCACCCTCGGCCCCAAGGGTCGCAACGTCGTCCTCGAGAAGAAGTGGGGCGCCCCCACGATCACCAACGATGGTGTGTCCATCGCCAAGGAGATCGAGCTCGAGGACGCGTACGAGAAGATCGGCGCCGAGCTGGTCAAGGAGGTCGCGAAGAAGACGGACGACGTCGCCGGTGACGGCACGACGACCGCGACCGTCCTCGCCCAGGCGCTGGTCAAGGAGGGCCTGCGGAACGTTGCCGCGGGCGCCAACCCGATGGCCCTCAAGCGCGGCATCGAGAAGGCCGTCGAGGCCGTCTCCGCCCAGCTGCTCGAGCAGGCCAAGGACGTGGAGACCAAGGAGCAGATCGCCTCCACCGCCTCCATCTCCGCCGCCGACACCCAGATCGGCGAGCTCATCGCCGAGGCGATGGACAAGGTCGGCAAGGAAGGCGTCATCACCGTCGAGGAGTCGCAGACCTTCGGGCTCGAGCTCGAGCTCACCGAGGGCATGCGCTTCGACAAGGGTTACATCTCCCCGTACTTCGCCACCGACATGGAGCGTATGGAGGCGTCGCTCGACGACCCGTACATCCTGATCGTCAACTCGAAGATCAGCAGTGTGAAGGACCTCCTCCCGCTGCTGGAGAAGGTCATGCAGTCGGGCAAGCCGCTGCTGATCATCGCCGAGGACATCGAGGGCGAGGCCCTGGCGACCCTGGTCGTCAACAAGATCCGTGGCACCTTCAAGTCCGTCGCCGTCAAGGCCCCGGGCTTCGGTGACCGCCGCAAGGCCATGCTCGGCGACATCGCCATCCTCACCGGTGGCACCGTCATCTCCGAGGAGGTCGGCCTCAAGCTGGAGAACGCGGGCGTCGACCTGCTCGGCCGCGCCCGCAAGGTGACCGTCACCAAGGACGAGACCACCATCGTGGACGGCGCCGGCGACACCGATCAGGTGCAGGGCCGCGTCAACCAGATCCGCGCCGAGATCGAGTCCTCGGACTCGGACTACGACCGCGAGAAGCTCCAGGAGCGCCTGGCGAAGCTGGCCGGCGGCGTGGCCGTCATCAAGGCCGGTGCCGCCACCGAGGTCGAGCTCAAGGAGCGCAAGCACCGCATCGAGGACGCGGTGCGCAACGCCAAGGCCGCCGTCGAGGAGGGCATCGTCGCCGGTGGTGGCGTGGCCCTGCTGCAGACCGTCTCGGTCTTCGACAAGCTGGAGCTGGACGGCGACGAGGCCACCGGCGCCCAGGCCGTGCGCCTGGCGCTCGAGGCCCCGCTGAAGCAGATCGCGGTCAACGCCGGCCTCGAGGGCGGCGTCGTGGTGGAGAAGGTGCGCAACCTGACCCCGGGCCACGGCCTGAACGCCGCGACCGGCGAGTACGTCGACCTGATCGCCGAGGGCATCATCGACCCGGCCAAGGTCACGCGCTCCGCGCTGCAGAACGCCGCGTCGATCGCCGCGCTGTTCCTGACCACCGAGGCCGTCATCGCCGACAAGCCGGAGAAGGCCGCCGCGGCGGGCGCTCCGGGCGGCATGCCGGGCGGTGACATGGACTTCTGATCGGCGACTTCACGTCGATTGGCTGTCCGCCCGGAACATCGGGTACGTCGGGGCGGCACCCTCTTCCAGGGTGCCGCCCCGACGGCGTTTGCTGTATGCAGCTTTTACGCCTGCGCGGCCTCCAGGGCCGCGCGCAGATGGCCGTCCGACTCGCTCAGCAGCCGGGTGGCGGTGGGGGCGTCGACCCCGCCGAGGATGGCCAGGATGGCGTGCTTGGTCTCCCCGTCGCTGGCGGCCAGCGCGGCCTCGATCTGCGGATCGGGGGCGCCGGTGGCCAGGGAGACGATACGGCGCGAACGCGCGCGCAGCTTCTCGTTCGAGGCGCGCACATCGACCATCAGGTTTCCGTAGGTCTTGCCCAGCCGGATCATGGTGATGGTCGAGACCATGTTGAGCACGAGCTTCTGGGCCGTGCCCGCCTTCAGCCGGGTGGAGCCGGTCAGCAGCTCAGGACCGACCACGACCTCGATACCGTGCTCGGCCGCCGCCGCGAGCGCCGAGCCCGCGTTGCACGACAGCCCGACGGTGAGCGCCCCGAGCCTGCGCGCGTGCTCGACCGCGCCGACCGCGTACGGGGTGCGGCCGGAGGCGGAGATGCCGACGACGGTGTCGTCGGCGCCGACGCCCAGCGCGTCGAGGTCGGCGGCGGCCAGCTCCTTGCTGTCCTCGGCGCCCTCGATGGAGGTCACCATGGCGGCGGGGCCGCCCGCGATCAGCCCGACGACCCGGTCCGGGTCCGTGTTGAAGGTGGGCGGGCACTCGCTGGCGTCGAGCACGCCGAGCCGCCCGGCGGTGCCCGCGCCCGCGTAGATCAGCCGGCCGCCGCGGGCCATGCGCTCGGCGATGTCGTCGATCGCGGCGGCGATCCGCGGGAGCTGGGTGGCGACGGCCGCGGGCACGGCCGCGTCCTCGCCGTTCATGATGCGGGCGATCTCGATGGTCTCCAGCCGGTCGATCTCGGCGAGCTCGGGGCGGAACGCCTCGGTGGTGAGCGTGTCCAGCTGGGCGCGCAGCTGTTCCTGTTCAGCGGCGGAAGTCATGACGAAGCGGCTCTTTCCGGTACGGGGGTGGTGACGGGGCCCGCCGGTATGGGGCCCCGTCGATACGGGGGGTGTCCCGACTCGGTCGACGCTCGGTCAGCGGGGGCCGGGCCGGGGGTCATGCCGGTGGGCGAGCGCTTCGTACGAGGCCGCCAGCGCGGGCGCGGCCGCCTCGTACGTACGCTGCGCCACACCTATGAAGAGGCAGTCCACGACGAGAAGTTGACTCGTGCGGCTGGACATCGCGGCCGGGCGCAGCTCGCTCTCGCGGGCGGTGGACGTGGTGAGCACGAAATCCGCGTACTGCGCGACCTCACCGTCGGGGCGGCCGGTGATCGCGACGGTGGTGGCTCCGTGTTCGAAGGCGACGCGCAGGGGCTCGATGACGTCGGTGGTACGGCCCGAATGGGTGATCGCGAGGGCGACGTCGCCGGAGTGCAGCTGCACGGCGTTGGTGACCGCGAGGTGCGGGTCGGCGTGGGCATGCGCTATCAGTCCGATGCGCAGCAGCTTCTGGACCAGGTCCTGGCCGACCAGGCTGGAGGCGCCGACGCCGTAGACATCGATCCGGCGGGCGGTGGAGAGCGCGGTGACGGCCGCTTCGAGCTGGCTGGTGTCAAGACCGGCGGCGGTGTCGGCCAGGCACTGCTGCTCTTCCTGGGCGAGCTTGGTGACGACGTCGGCGATGGGGTCGTCCACGGCGATGTCCGCCGTGACGGCCGGGGCGCGGCCGGCCGCCTGCTGCGCGGCGAGCGCGGCGAGCGCGAGGCGCAGATCGCGGTAGCCGGGGTAGCCGAGCAGCCGCGAGGTGCGGACGACGGTGGCCTCGCTGGTGCCGGTGCGCTCGGCGAGCCCGGTGACGGTGAGCGCGGCACAACCGGCCGGATCCCCCGCCACGGCCTCGGCGACGCGCTGCATCGAGCGGGTCATGGAGGGCGCGAGGGTGCGGACCTTGGCCGCGAGGGCGGCGGGGGCGGGTGGAGTGGCTTCGGGCACGGTGAAAGTTTCCTTCAGCTTGCTACTCACCTGTGAAAGATATTTTCAGCGCTCGGGGGACGTCAAGGGGGTCGTCAAGAGGGGCCGTCAAGGGGCCCCGCGCTGCCGTCGTGCGCGCTGACCGACGGGCGCCAGTTGTGCTCAAAGGTGACAATGGGTCTCATGAAGCTCGAACAGGCACTGCACGCGGCACGGGCACTGGTGCTCGCCGATCTCGCGGCGGGAGAAGTGGCCCAGGCGGATATCGTCTCGCTCGTCGAGGACTCCATCGCACACCGCAGATGGTGGGTCGAGCAGTGGCCTGAGGGCGCCGCGTACTTGGCCGGGCTGGTGGCCCAGGATGTACAGGACGCCCTGCTCGAACGGTACGGCCGCTGGCCGCTGTGCCCGGTGTGCACGGAGGGCGGCGATCCCCACGCGCTGGACGTGGAGCCGGAGTTGGGGCCGGATCCGCACTGGGTGTGCGGCAAGACGGCGGTGGCGGTGGCGCGGGTGGGGGCGCTCGGGACCGTATGACGGTCGCGGTGCGGGCGGTCATTCGCGCGGGCCGCGCATCAGGGTCGCCGTCGCGGTCGCGGCGGCGATCAGCCCCACGGCGACCCAGAGCGCGTGCTGAGCCGCATCCGCCGCGGCCCCCGGCCCGGCGGGCGACGCCAGGCCATGGAAGAAGGCGGTGCCGAGCAGGGCGATGCCGAGCGTGGCGCCGAGCTGCTGGACCGCGTTGAGTAGCCCGGCGGCGGACCCGGTCTCATGTGGCCGCACCCGGGAGAGCGCGGCGGTGAAGAACGGGACCGTGAACAGCCCGAGCCCGACGCCGCTGACCGCCAGCGCCCCGAGCAGTGGCCACGGCCAACCGGTGGGCCGGACGCCGGGGTAGACCGCGATGGCGGACAGCGTCCCGGCCAGCAGGGCGGCGAGCCCGGCGAACATCACCCGCGACCCGTGGCGCGGCACCAGATACGCGCCCGCCACCCACGCCGAGAGCGCGAGCCCGCCGGACCAGGGCAGCAGGGTCAGCCCGGCGGTGAGCACGTCGCGGCCGAGGCCGAGTTGCGCATGCGCCACCACGACCAGCATCAGGCCGTTCATCACCGCGAAGAACAGCGTCGAGGTCACCAGGGCGGCGGGGAAGCCACGGTTGTGGAACAGGCTCGGCTCGACCAGCGGGCTGCGCCCCCGCCGGGCGCTGAGGCGCTGCTGGCGGGCGAACACCATCAGCACGACGACGCCCGAGGCCATCGCGCCCCAGCGCCACAGCGGCCGGCCGGCCATATCGCCCTCGATGAGCGGATGGACGAGCAGCCCGGTCCCGAGCACCGCCAGCCCGGTGCCGGGCAGGTCCAACCGTACGGGCCGGGCGGCCCGGTCCTCGAGCAGCAGCCGGGCGGCGGCCAGTACGGCGGCGGCGAGGGGCAGATTGACCAGGAACACCGCCCGCCAGGAGGAGCCGAAGAGGTCGGCATGGGTGAGCACGGCCCCGAGCGCCGGGCCGCATACCGCGGACAGCCCCACCACCGGTCCGTTCCAGCCCAGCGCTTTGGCCAGCTCATGGCCGTCAAACATGGTGCGGATCAGCCCGATGGTCTGCGGGATGATCAGCGCGGCGGCGGCGCCTTGCACCGCCCGCGCCGAGATCAGCACTCCGGCGGAGGTGGCCGCCGCACAGCTCAGCGAGGCCAGCGCGAAGCCCGCCACCCCCACCACGAACACCCGCCGCCGCCCGGCCACGTCCCCCAGCCGGCCGCCGGTGACCAGCAGCAGCGCGAAGGGGAGGGTGTACGCGGCGCCGAACCACTGGATATCGGACTCGGCGCCGCCGAGGTCGGCGCGCATCACCGGGGCGGCGACCTGCACGATCGTGGAGTCCAGTACGTTCATCGCCTCGGCGGCCATCAGGACAGCCAGCGCGGCCCACCGCCACCGATAGGCCTTCGCCGCCACTTCTGTCACTTCTGTTGCCGCTCTTGTCTCTGCTGGCATCCGCCCTCTGCCTTTCTCGCTTCTCGCTTGTCGCTTTCTCGGCCTAGCCTGGGCAGACGGAGAGGGAAGGTTCCAACCAGCGGGCAGAGTTGAAGGATTTCTTCCATGGCGGACGGCTCGGTGAGGGATACGTACACGCTTGATGAGGTCGACCGCGGCCTGATCCATGCCCTGCACCTCGACGGCCGGGCGCCGTTCAGCCGGATCGCGGCGGTGCTGGGCGTATCGACGCAGACTGTGGCCCGCCGCTACCGGCGGCTGCGGATTGAGGCGGGACTGCGCGTGGTCGGGCTCCCGGACCCGCATCGGGCCGGGCAAGCCCAGTGGCTGGTCCGTATCGCCGCCACCCCGGCCGACGCGCAGACGCTCGCCCGCTCCCTGGCCCGGCGCCCCGACACCTCATGGGTCAAGCTGGCCTCCGGGGGTGCGGAGATCGTCACCGTCGTCCACGCGCCGCGCGGCGCGGACGCCTCGCGCTCAATGCTGCTCCGCGATATCCCGCGGACCGCCGGAATCACCGCGGTCTCCGCCCACTTGCTGCTCCATACCTATCTGGGCGGCCCCACGGCATGGCGCGGCCACCTGGGCGCGCTCTCCGACGAGCAGCAGCGACGGCTCGTACCGCCGACCGCCCCGCCGCCCGAGGCCGACCCGTCCCCGGCATCGCCCCCGACCTCGCCCTTGGCCCAGGCCGACCGGGCGCTGACCGAGGCCGACCGGGCGCTGCTTGACGCCCTGCGCCAGGACGGCCGTACCGGCCATGCCGACCTCGCCGCCGCCACCGGCTGGTCGCCGGCCACGGTCGCGCGGCGGCTCGCCGGCCTCCGGGAGCGCGGCACGCTCTTCTTCGACGTCGAGATCGACGACGCGCTGTTGGGCATCACCACCCAGGCGCTGCTGTGGATGGCCGTCGCCCCGGCCCGCCTCGACGAGATCGCGACCGCCCTCGCCCGCCACGCCGAACTCGCCGTCGTCGCCGCCACAACCGGCCCCACCAACCTGGTCGCCCACGCCCTGTGCCCCGACCCGGCCGCCCTCCACCACTACCTCACCCGCCGCCTCGGCTCTCTGGAGGCCATCCGCACCCTGGAGACGGCGCCCGTCCTGCACACCCTCAAGGCGGCCGGTCCGCCCCGAACCCCCCTCAGGCCGCCCAGGCCCTGAACACGAGGGCAACCGCTCCTGCCAGTGCTGCTGGACATCCATGGGAACCCTGGGAGGGGACAGGCAGGACGTACTGGCGGTCGTCACGCTGGTGGTCACGGCCGGGCCGGCGTGCGGGCGCCCCGGCCTCGGCCCGTGGGCGCCGCTCAGTCCGTCTGCCGAAGGCCGTCGCGCCGGGCTTCGCTCTGAAGCTCCTGTTTCGCGGCCTCCAAGCCGACGATCACGCGCGACGCGCCCTGGGCACGATGCTGCCGCGCGGCGAGCGCCGTCGTCCCGACGGCCGCCGCCGCGAGGGCCGCGCCCGTCCAGGCCACGGCCGGATAGCCCCAGCCCGCGTCGATGACGAGCCCGCCGAGCCAGGGGCCGAGCGTGTTGCCGATGTTGAAGGCGGAGGTCGTGGTCGCGCCCGCGAGGGTCGGGGCCGCGTTCGCGACATTGAACATCCGGGCGTTGAGCGCGGGCCCGGTGAAGAAGGCCGTCACGCCGAGTAGCAGTGCCAAGGTGACGGCGGCGACCGCGTGGTGCGCGGTCAGCCCCAGGACGGTCAGCACGATGGTCGAGGCCGTGATGCCGCCGTAGAGCGTGCCGAAGAGATGGGCGTCCGCGACCCGCCCGCCGATCGCCGTCCCCACGATCGCCCCGACGCCGAACAGCGCGAGCACGGTCGGCACCCAGCTCTCGTCCATCCCGGCCACATCCGTCAGCAGCGGCGCGAGATACGAGAACAGACAGAAGACCGCGCCGCCGCTGAGCGCGGTGGTGACCAGCGCGAGCCACACCTGCCGGTCGCGGTAGATGGACAGTTCGGCACGGAGCCTCGGCCGGTCCGCTCCCGTCGGCGCCTCCGTACGCGGCACCAGCCCGATCACGCCCACAAGCCCGACCGCCGACAGCGCCGCCACCGCCCAGAAGGCCGCCCGCCACCCGGCGTGCTGCCCGAGGAACGCCCCCGCGGGCACGCCCCCGACGTTCGCGACGCTCAACCCGCCGAGCATCACCGCCATCGCCCGCGCCCGCGCGTTCACCGGCACCAGCGACACGGCCACCGCGGCCCCCACCGCCCAGAACCCCGCACACGCCAGCGCGCTGACCACCCGGGACGCGAACAGCACCTCGTACGAAGGCGCCACCGCCCCCGCGACCTGCCCCAGCCCGAACGTGGCCAGCAGCGCGATCAGCGTCGTCCGGCGCGGCAGCCGCAGCGTGGCGGCGGCCAGCAGCGGCGCACCGACCACCATCCCGATCGCGAAGGCGGAGATCAGCAGCCCGGCGGTCGGGATCGAGACGTCCATGTCGTCGGCGACGGGTTGCAGCAGCCCGGAGAGCATGAACTCCGACGTCCCGAGGGCGAAGACGGACAGGCCGAGGACATGGACGGCGACGGGCATGCGGACGCGAGCGCGGTCAAGGGGGGACACTCAAGAGTCAACTCCCCCCCTGGATTTTGGTATTCCGCATCCAATTCCGCCCGCACACGTGTCGCGATGCGCGAACTCCGCTCGCACTCCGCTCGCACACCGCTCGTACACCGCGCGTCAGAGGCGGGTGCTTGACTCCTCGTATCGATCCGAAGACCACTCTGACAGCCCTGCGCGACTTCTGCGCGGAACATCTCGGCGCCGACCTCGCCGACCGCGTCGTCGGCCTGGCCCGGCCCGGTTTCTCGCTCACCGAGGCCACCCCCGGCCAGGCCGCGGGGCACAGCCGTTTCGGCGGCGAAGCCATGCCGGAGCCCGGCACCCCCTGGCCGGTGTGCGAGGATCTCCCGCTCAGCCTGCTCGCCGTCCTCGACACCGACGCCCTGGCCCCCTGGCTCGGCGACCTCCTCCCACCCGGCACCGGCCTGCTCAACTTCTTCCGTCTCGACAAAGAATCCGAGCAGAGCGACCCCACGGCCTGGAAGGTGGCGGCGGGCTTCGGCCCAGAGGGCCCGGAGGCGGGGAGGGCCATCGCGGCCCGTTCCAGCCACGCCGTCGAAACCGAACCACCCGCACGATCCAGTGTCTTCGCCCCCGTCCCGTGGGCGGCGGAGCCCGGCTTCGCCCTCCCCGACACCTGGGACACGGCCTGGGACACGCTCGACCTGGGGTACGCGGGGAGCGACTATGACGCCGTCGAGGCGTTCAAGGACGCGATCCGCACCGAGTGGTCGCCCCCGGGCATGCTGTACTGCGAGGACATGGCCTTCGGCCGGCCGGTCTTCCCCACGGGAAGCTCATCGGTGATGTTGAACGGCGACGATTCGAACCGTTACCACCACCTGCTCCAGCTCTCCGACCGGCACGAGTGGCACCTCGACGGGGAAGGCGGCTGGATGCACTGGTCGATCCCTACCGAAGCACTGCGCGCCGGTGAATTCGGCCAGGCGATACCGACCCCGGACCACTGGTGACCTTTCCGGGCTACGCGGCCGGGCGGTAGGTGGTGACGGTGCCGCCCTGGCTGAAGGTGAGCGTCTCCACGGTTGCGAACGGGCGCGGCCGGAACCCTTCGGCGAAGGCCGGTACCCCGCCGCCCGCGACGACCGGGTACCGCTTCAGCACCAGTTCGTCGATCTCGGGCAGGAGTTGCCCGGCCAGCACACCCCCGCCGCACAGCCAGATGTCGCCCTCCCCGCCCTCGGCCTTGAGCCGGCGTACGAGGCCGATCGGGTCATCGGGGACGCGGGCACGGCCTCCAACTACTTCGCCAACCGCGACGACATGCTCACGCAGGCGAGCGAGCGCGTATACGAGCGACTGGAGCCGGACGAGGCGCTGCTCGCTTCCGGCCTGGAAGGTCCACGCGACCGTGCCCGGCGACGCGACCACGGTGGTCCTGCCGGGCAGCCCGTGACTTTGCGGTGCATATGAGACACGGACACGCCATGGCGTCGGCGTGTCGCCGTCCCGAACTCACCGCAACCTCAGAGCCGGACGTGCCTGGACAGCAGCCGTGGGAGGGGCCGGGCCCCGCCCCCGGCCGGCCGGGCCGCCAGACCCCCCAGGGTGCCCCGTAGCGGACCGTGGCCCACC